>CANGXU010000111.1 GCA_947457885.1 Betaproteobacteria bacterium | reverse complement strand
GAGCGCACCTTCCAGATTTCCGCCGGCGACGGCACCCAGTATCCGGTGACCGTGCGCATCCCGAAGGGCGCGGCAGCGGGGACCCGCATGCGGGTACCCACCCGGGGCGTGGCTGGCGACATCATGCTCACGGTGCGCATCGCCGCGCATCCGGTCTACACCATCGATGGCCGTGACCTGCAGGTGGAACTGGCGCTGACCCCGAGCGAGGCGGCGCTGGGTACCACGGTCGAGGTACCCACGCCGGCGGGTGCGGTGCGGCTGAAGGTGAAGCCGGGTACGTCCAGCGGACAACGCCTGCGGCTCACCGGCCGCGGCCTGCCCGACCCTAAAGGCGACCCCGGCAACCTCTACGCGCTGGTGCTGGTCAAGGTTCCAGCCGAACTGACCGACGCCGAGCGCGAGGCCTACGAGCAACTGGCGCGCGTGTCGACGTTCGATCCGCGAGCGGCGCGCTGAGCAAGTACACGGATGGTCCCGATGAGCGATTACCTCGATACGCTGGTCGACTTCGTCGACGGCACCCGGCTCGACGACGTGCCGGCCACTGCCCGCGCGCACCTGCATGCGATCTTCGCCGACACGCTGGTCGCGTTCGCCGCCGGCATGCAGCAGCCCGAGATGAAGGCGCTGGCCGCCCGGCAGCTGGCCGATAGTGGCGGCGGACACGCGATGATCGTCGGCACCGGCCAGCGCTGCGGTCCGATCGAGGCGGCGGCGCTCAATGCCACGGCTGGCTGCTGGCTGGAAATCGACGAAGGTAACCTCGAGGCTAACGGCCACCCCGGCATCCAGGTGCTGCCGGCCGCGCTCGCGGTGGCGCAGCAGCGTGGTGCCTCCGGCAGGGCCTTCCTCGAAGCCTGTGCGATCGGCTACGAAGTGGCCGGACGCATCGGCAGCGCCTGCGACCAGCGCATGATCGTGCATCCGCACGGCACCTACGGGGTGGTCGGCGCGGCGGTGGCCGTGGCGAAACTGTGCGGGCTGCCGCGCGATCGGATGCGCGAACTGATCAGCCTGGCCGGGTCTTCGCCGCTTGCCGGCAACCGGATGACGATGAAGGACGGTGCCACGCTGCGCAACTGGTACGCGGCGCACAGTGCGCAGATGGGCCAGATGGCGGTGCGCCTGATCGAGGCCGGGTTCACGGCGCCCTACGACGGCCTCGCGCCGACCTGCAACCAGATCCTTTTCGACAATTTCCGGCCCGACGCCGTGGTCGCCGGGCTGGGACGGCGCTGGCTGCTGGGCGACGGGTACATCAAGCTCTATCCGTGCGGGCGTCCGGTGCATGCCGCGATCGACGCGCTGCGCGATGCGCTGGCGAGGGCGCCGCGGCCGGTGCTGCCCGCCGATGTCGCGCGCATCGAGGTTCGCGCGTTCCAGTTCGCGGCCTTCCTGAACCGCACCGACATCCGGAATGCGTTCGCGACGCGCTTCTCGACGCCGTTCGCGCTGGCGAGCGTGCTGTTCCACCGCAGCCACGGCCTCGAATGCTTCGACGAGGCGGCCGCCGCGAACCCGGTGATCCTCGACCTCGCCCGCCGCGTCGACCTGACCGAGGACGCTGGCTACACCGCGGCCTGGCCGAAGCGGCAGCCGTGCGACGTGGTGCTGGTGATGAACGACGGCAGCCGGCTTGCCGGTCGCTGCGAGGTGATGCGCGGCGAACCGTCGAACCCGGTCGACCGCGCCGAGTTCCAGGCGAAGTTCATGGCGATCGGTGCGCCGATCTGGGGTGAGGCGATGGCCGGCCGCATCCATGCGGCGGCGCTCGCGGTGGATGAGGCCGCCGACATGCGTGGCTTCGCCGGCAGCCCGGGCATTTGATCGCACGGCGCCGCGACCCGGCGCCGACCCTATAATCGCGTCCCCTCAACGCGGTGCCCGACACGAATGAACACGCTGCCCGATCCGCGGCGCTACCCGCCCCGCGGCGCACCCGACCGTTTGCTGGAGCTTGCCCGGTCCTCGCTGGCCACCGGCGACCCGATCGCCCGGTCGGTGCACAACGACGTGCTGCTGTCGGCGATCCGTGCCTGCTACGCCGCTGGCGACGAAGCCGTCGTGGCCACCGCGCTGGCGGCGGCCAGTTCGGCCGAAGAGTACGCATGCCTGGCGCAGCGTGCGGCCGAGGCGGCCGAGGCGCCGCTGGCCACCGGCGAGATCGGCGCGCGCCTGTTCGCGCTGCCACTGGTGGTTGTGGCCGGCGGCCGCGAGGGCGCGACTCTCGGTGGCGCGCTGCCCGACATCGACGCGGTCACCGCCCTGCTCTCCGAGCACTCGGCATTGGGCGACGTGCAGCGCTACTCGCTGGGCAACGCCCTGTGCGCGGTCGAGCGCATCGAGGCCATCGCACCGGCCGAACTGGCGCGTGCCGATGTCGACACGCTGGCCCGGCTCGCGCCGGGTTTCGAGCCGGCACCGATCGTGCTGCCCTCGGCGGACGAGTCGGTGCACCTGCGCTTCCTGGTCGGGGTCGCCTGGGTGAGCAGCGAGGCGAAGCGCTGGATCGGTCCGCGCGATCCGGTCGGCAAGTGGGCGGTGCCGCTCACCCATGCGGTCGCCGCCCAGCTGGCGCAACCGAATGTCACTGTGTTGCCGCTCGCGCGGCCGCCGCTGCCGCTCGCACTCGCGGCGGTGGCCGGGCGTGCAGCTGCAGCGGAGATCGCCTTCCAGCTGTTCGTCGGCGGCGCCCTGCGCCGGGCACGGGCTGGCGTCGGTGAGCCGACGGTGATCGTGGCTGCCCATCGTGCCGACGATTCCGAGGCGGGCGCGCACGGCGAGGTGCGGGTGACGTTCTCGTCGCCGTTCGATGACGCGATGTGCGATGCGTGGCGTTGGCCGCTTGGTCCTGCCGATGACATCGGTGCGATCTCCACGGCCATCACCGGGCTGCTCGCCGAATGCCGCGTCGACGGCGTGGTGCTGGTGCCCGAGGTGCAACCGGATCGTCATCCGGCGCGGCCGCACGAGCGGCTGCTGCTCACGCATGCCCACCTCGATGCCGGCGACGGCGGGTCCGCACAGACGCGCGCGAGCAGTCACTGAGCGTCGGCGCGGCCTTGCCGCAGGGCGGGAACGCCCGTCAGTATCGCGGACGAAGCTGCGCGCGTACATCCGGCGCGGTGCTCGCGCATACTTCGACCCGACGTCCTTCACGTGTCCAATGCAGCAAGCCTGCCGGAGTCGTACAGTGCCTGAACGAAACAGCCCCCTCGATCGCATCCTGAACGCGGTCCGCGCGCCCGGAAAGCCGGTGCGGCGTGCAGCCGTGCCGATGGTGGTAGCGCTGTCCGTCCTGCTGTCGCTGGGTACGCCGCCTGCCAGTGCGCAGCCAGAGACGTCCGAGGGCTACTTCAAGCGCGCGCTCCAGTACACCGCGCAGCTGCGCACGGTGGTCACGCTGCCGTTCGAAGGCGACCGCAAGGGCGCGATGCGCGGGGCTGGCTTCCTGGTCGACGCCGAGCGTGGCTGGATCATGACCAACTCGCACGTGGTGTCCGGCTCGCAGGCGCTGGTGCAGGTCGCCTTTGCCGACAACGAGTTCATGGATGCGCGCCGCGTGTATGTCGATCCGTTCCTCGACCTCGCCATCGTGCAGGTGGATCCGGCACGCACGAAGGGTATCCCGGTGCCCGCGCTCGAGTGCGACCGCATGCCGCAGGTCGGCCACCCGGTCGGCGCCTTCGGCCATCCGTGGGGGCTGCGCTATACGGGTACGCGCGGCATCATCTCGGGCATCACTGCGCGCTTCGAGTTCGAGGTGCTGCAGACCGATGCGCCGATCAACCAGGGCAACTCTGGCGGTCCGCTGATCAGCATGGAGAACGGCCGCATCGTCGCCATCAACACGATGACCATCCGCGGCGCGCAGAACACCAACTTCGCGATCTCGTCCGTGTATGCCTGCCGCATCCTGCGCCTGCTGCAGCAGGGCGTCGATCCCAGCCCGCCCGAGATGACCTGGGTCACCTTCCGCGACGTGGACGAGCGGCGGCTGCTGCGCATCGCGCGCAACTTCGCACCGGCCGGCGTGGCCCTCGAGCCGGGCGACGTGGTGCGCGGCGTGGTCGGCGTGATGGAGCGCATCGACAACGACACGCAGCTGGTGCACGCGCTGCGCGGCCGTCTCGACGGCTTCCGGCTGAACGTCGTGCGCGGCGGCAAGGAGATCGAACTGGCCGGCCGGCTGTCGCCGGCGGCGCGGGTGATGGAGCGGCGCGGCATCCTGGTCGGCGGCGTGCTGATTTCGGAGTCGCGCTACCGCGATGGCCCGGATGTCGGCGCGCCGCTGCTGGTCGTGCATCATGTCGAACCCGGGTCGCCCGGGCAGTCGGCGGAGATCGGCCCCGGCGACCTGATCGAGGCGGTTGCCGGCCGGCCAGTGCGCTCGCTGGACGAACTGGCCAGCGCGCTCGCCGAGCATGGCAAGACGCGCCGGGTGGCGCCGGTGGTGCTGCGCCGCCTCGGCGGCGGCCAGCGCGCCTACTTCAGTTTCCTGGAGCGACCGATGCCGCTCGCCGGAATGCAGCTGGTCGACCTGGCCCGCGACGACTGAAATCGGGGTCAGACCCCAGGGGTCGCGGGGATGTCGTCGGGCTGCTCGATGCCGATCATGGCGGCGACATGGTCGGCCAGGGCCATCGACGAGGTCAGTCCCGGTGACTCGATGCCGAACAGGTTGACCAGGCCCGGGATGCCGTGGGTCTCGACGCCGTGGATCACGAAGTCGGCAGGCGGCTCCCCCGGACCGGTGATCTTCGCGCGGATGCCGGTGTAGTCGGGCGTCAGCGCGCCGTCCTTCAGCCCCGGGTAGTAGCGACGGATCGCCTCGTAGAACGCCGGTTCCAGCGAATGGTCGAACCGGTAGTCGATGCCGTCTATCCAGTTGAAGTCTGGACCGAACTTGACCCGGCCGCTGAGGTCGACGGTGACATGCACGCCGAGCCAGTCGCTGCGCGCGACCGGATACACCAGCCGCGAGAAGGGTGCCTTGCCCGAGAGCGCAAAGTAGTGGCCGATCGCGTAGTGCGTCGGCGGCACCGTGTGCGCCGGCACGCCGTTGATGCGCGCGGCCAGCTGCGGCGCAGTCAGGCCGGCGGCGTTGATCACCGTGCAGCAGTCGATCGACATCGGGTCGCTGCCGCCGACATCGAGCGTGATGAAATCGCCGTTCACGCGGCCGCCTTCGACCGGGCTGTTGAACACGCAGGTTGCACCTGCGTTCTCGGCGTCGCCCTGCAGCGCCAGCATCAGCGAGTGGCTGTCGATGATGCCGGAGGACGGCGAGTGCACGGCTGCGGCAAAGATCACCTCCGGCTCCATCTCGCGCGCTTCTTCGACCGACACCCAGCGCAGGTTGTCGACTCCGTTGTGTTCGGCCTGCGCCTTGTACTTCGCCAACTGCGGCGTCTGGTCTTCGTGGGTGGCGACGATCAGCTTGCCGATGCGCTGGTGCGGGATCCCGCGTTCGCGGCAGTAGCGGTACAGCTTGTGGCGCCCCTGCACGCAGACCTTCGCCTTCAGCGAGCCCGGCGGGTAGTAGATGCCCGCGTGGATGACTTCGGAATTGCGCGAACTCGCGCCATTGCCGATGCCGTCGGTGGACTCCAGCACCAGCACGTCGCGCCCCGCCATCGCCAGCCGGCGCGCGATCGCCAACCCGACCACCCCGGCTCCTACCACCACGCAATCGACCCGCTCCGCCATCCGCCCTGTCCCTGACACTGCCCGTGATCGAACGAGTGTAAGGCAAAATCCGCGGATGACGCCCGCACCCGGATCCGCCTGGGACGACCACTTCGCGAGCCGTTCGCCGATGTTCGAGCCCTATCGGCTGGTGGCGGCCCGCTGGCACGGATACCCCGCATTCCCTGCGCGCGACGCCATGGCCGCGGCCCTCGTGGCGGCAGGGCCGGTGGCCAATGCATCCGGCCGGGTGCTGGTGGCCGGCAGCGTACCCGAGGCCGGTGGTGCGCTCGCCTACGAGCGTTCGGTCTGGGCCGAGGGCGTGCTCGGGCTGCGCGCGCAGGACTGGCACGACCTGATGAACCTGCTGGTGTGGTGCGTGTTCCCGGCGTCGAAGGCGCGGTTGAACGCCGGCCATGTGGCGGAAGGCGGTGGTGGCACCGGCGCGGGCGAGGCCGAGCTTGCCGCTGCCCGCCGGCGCAGCGCCCGGCGCGATGCCCTGACGCTGTTCGACGAGAACGGGCTGGTGGTGGTCAGCGCTGACCCGTCGCTGGTCGAACTGCTGCGCGGCTTCCGCTGGCACGAACTGTTCGTCGGGCGCCGCGCCGACGTGCTGCGGTCGTTGCGTTTCCTGGTGTTCGGCCATGGGCTGCTCGACAAGGCCCGATCGCCGTTCGTGGGGCTGACCGCGCATGCATGGGTGCTGGATGCACCCGAGGCGCTGCTGGCGCAGCCGGCACCTGCCATCGCTGCGGCCCTCGACAGCGAGCTTGCACTCGCTATCGACGGGCTGACCAGCCCGCGCGACCTGGCACCGCTGCCGGTGCTGGGCATCCCGGGCTGGTGGCCAGCGAACGAGGCGCCGGCGTTCTACGACGACGCCCGATACTTCCGTCCCGGGCGCCGGACCTGAGGCGGTATCAGGCGACTTCCAGCACGATCTTGCCGATGTGCGCGCTGGTTTCCATCAGTGCATGGGCATCGCAGGCGCGCGCCAGCGGGAAGGTCGCGTGGATCACCGGCTTCACCCGCCCGGCGGCGACCAGCGGCCACACTTCGCGTTCGAGCGAGGCGGCGACCGAGGCCTTGAACGCGTTGTCGCGCGGGCGCAGCGTGGAACCGGTCATCGTCAGCCGGCGCCGCATCAGTTCGTTCAGGTCGACCGTCGCCTTCATCCCGCCCAGAAAGGCGATGAACACGAGCCTGCCACCATCGGCGAGCGACTTCAGTTCCTTGCCGACATAGTCGCCGCCGACCATGTCGAGGATGACGTCCACCCCGCGCCCGCCGGTGACCTCCTTCACCACCGCCTCGAAGTCCTCGGTGCGGTAGTTGATCGCCCGGGACGCGCCGATCTGCTCGCAGGCCGCGCATTTCTCGGCGCTGCCTGCGGTAGCGAACACCTTGTGGCCGCGCGCCGCAGCGATCTGGATCGCGGTGGTGCCGATGCCGCTCGAGCCGCCCTGGACCATGAACGTCTCGCCCGGCGACAACTGGCCACGGTCGAACACGTTGCTCCAGACCGTGAAGAAGGTCTCGGGTATCGCGGCCGCCTGAACCATCGACAGCCCGTCCGGCACCGGCAGTACGCTGCCCGCCGGTGCCATGCAGTAGGTGGCATAGCCGCCACCGTTTGTAAGCGCGCAGACGCGGTCGCCGACCTTCCAGCGGGTGACGTCTGCGGCGATCGCGGCGACCACACCGGCCACTTCGAGCCCCGGCAGATCGCTGGCACCCGGCGGTACTGGATAGCGGCCGATCCGTTGCAGCACGTCTGGCCGGTTGACCCCGGCGGCATGGACCTGGATCAGCACCTCGCCGGAGGCGGGCACCGGCATCGGGCGGCGCGCCGGCTTCAGTACCTCGGGGGCCCCCGGCGTGGTGATCTCGATGCAGTCGAACTCGGCGGGCAGGGGGGATGTCTGTGCAGTCATGGGGGTATGGCTCGGTGGGGATCGGGAAGATGTGCGGGGGAGAGATGGAAGGAGCTACCGGATCAGGCGTGCGCGCACCTCTTCCGACCGGTCCCAGAAATTCGGAATCTGCGCACTGGAATAGCCTGACACGAAAGGCCTCTCGGCGCCGGTCTCGGGTTCGTACACATGACGTCTCACGCTGCCGATGTTTGCACCGTATACATGGATGCTGATCGACGGACGGTCGGGCAGGGCGTTGCTCACTTCATGGATGTCGCCCTCGCGCGGCGAGAGCAGGTCGATGTGTCCCTGCTCCAGGCGGTGGCTGTCGCCTGCGATCAGCGGTTCGCCGACGCCGGCCCGTGCATAGCGGCGCGAATGCTCGGCACCGCGCAGCACGCCGACCATGCCCCAGGTACCGTGGTCGTGGACCGGCGTGCGCTGGCCGGGCCCCCATACGAAGCTCACCACCGAAAAGCGCTCGAGCGCATCGCAGTGCAGGAGGTACTGCTGGTAGTACTTCGGGTGCGGACGTGCCGCCTCCTCGGGCAGCCAGTCGTCGGTGCCGATCAGGCGGGCGAGCAGGACCGCACCACGGTCGAGCAGCAGGTCTTCATCGGGAATCGCGGTCCCGGCGCCGGTGTCGAACAGCCGGGTGAAGTCCGCGACGAAGGTGCGGAACCGCTGGTGATTCTTCATCGATCGACTCACAGGCGTCTGGGCAGAAGGGCCCGAATGGTAACGCCGGGCGGCGGCGGACAGGTTGCAGCGGCGATAAACACGGGCCACCGCCGACGGGTAGCAAGCGATGGCTGCAAGCGTCTTCGACATGGTGCTGACAAGGCCCCTGTGGTCCACCGGTGACACGGTATCCGCTCGTGCCGGCGCTTCATGCGCTGCAGCATCCGTGCCTGCCGGAACAGGGCGAATGGCTGCATTACGGCCCGACCACACGGGGTGTACTCGATACCGGTACGGTGCTGCCGTTGAGCGAGGCGCAAGCCCTGTTCCGACGCGACCTGGACGCGGTCGGACGCGAGGTGCACCGGCTCGCGCAGGCGCATCGCGACACGCCGATGGCCGGACCCACCCATGCGGTCCAGACGCTGCCGATCATTCGCGCCGCCATGCGCGGGCCGGCTTCGGTGAACCGCTGATCGTCGACCGGGTGCTGGCGCGCGTGCGTGCATCCGGCGGGCTGGAAAGGTAAGCGAAAGGTCCGACCGGGATACTGTGGCCAGACAGTTTTTCCGGAAGCTGTGGGGCGCTCCGATTCCACGTGTATAGACCGTGAAAGGGCGGCCCGGGTAGTGACGGTGATGATCCCGTTCCTGCCCTGCATCCGGTCGCTGTGTGCAGGAGGGTTCTGCGGGTGTGACGAGCACGCTGCAGCGCAGCATCGAAAGGTGGGCAGACCCCTAGCCGGGGGCCGGTACACCTGTGGTAACGTTGCGCACTTTTCGCTCGGGCCGTGCCCTGCGCGGCTGCTGTCTGACGCTTCTGCAGCCGTCTGTTCAGGTGCGGCTGAAAGGTGAGATACACCCTCGGTGCTGAAGTTGTGGCCGAAGGTGGAGGATTCAAGATCAGAGCGATGCAGTCACAATCGCCTTTCCGAACGATTCGCGGCAAATCATGTAACGGAGGGATCAAATGGGTGCGTTCAAATTCCGGTCCAACCACCAGGATTTCTGGGCCGGCATCATGTTCCTCGGCCTGGGCATCCTGGCCGTCTATCTCTCCCGGGACTATCCCCTCGGGCGGGCGATGCGGATGGGGCCGGGTTACTTCCCGACCTACCTCGGCTGGCTGATGATCACCGTCGGTGCGATCGTCGGTGGGCGCTCTTTCTTCAGGGATCCGACCGAGGAAGAGGTCACGACCAAGTGGGCGGTCGTTCCCCTGGCGCTGATGCCGGCGTCGGTTGCGGTGTTCGCGCTGCTGATCGACACATTGGGCCTGGTGATCGCGGTGCTTTCGATGCTGGTGCTGGCCAATGCGTCGATCAAGAACTTCCGCCCGATCGAGTTCACCGTCAACTTCGTCGTGCTGCTGTGCATCGCGATCTTCGTGTTCCAGAAGGGCCTGGGCGTTCCGTTCCATACGTTCTGGGAGGAAAGCCTGGGCAAGGCACTCGGCGAACTGATCTCGCTGCTTGGCACGCCGTTCCGTCTCATGTTCGGGAGCTGATCGAATGGAATTCATCAACGACATTTTCGGCAACCTGATCATGGGTTTCGGGGTTGCCGTTAGCCTCGAGAACCTGCTGTACTGCTTCGTCGGCTGCCTGCTGGGCACGCTGGTGGGCGTGCTGCCCGGTATCGGCCCCGTTGCCGCCATCGCGCTGCTGCTGCCCACCACGTTCTCGCTGCCGCCAGTCGGCGCGATGATCATGCTGGCCGGCATCTACTACGGTGCGGCCTACGGTGGTTCGACCACGGCGGTGCTGGTCAACCTGCCTGGCGAGTCGTCCTCGGTGGTGACCTGTCTCGATGGCCATGCGATGGCCAAGAACGGACGGGCAGGCCACGCGCTGGCGGTATCGGCGATCGGTTCGTTCTTTGCCGGCACGGTCTGTACGCTGGTCATCGCGTTTCTCGCGCCGCCGCTGGCCGAGGTCGCGCTGAAGTTCGGTGCTCCCGAGTACTTCTCGCTGATGGTGTTCGGCCTGATCGCCTCGGCGGTACTGGCCCGCGGTTCGCTGATGAAGGCGCTGGGCATGATCGTCGTCGGCCTGCTGTTCGGCATCATCGGCACCGACGTGAACTCGGGCATGTCGCGCTTCACCTTCGGCCTGCCGGGCCTGTCCGACGGCATCGGCTTCGTGGTGATCGCGATGGCGTTCTTCGGCCTGGGCGAGATCATCAAGAACCTCGAGACGCCAAACGACCAGCGCCAGGTGTTCACCGACAAGGTGAGCGGCCTGATGCCGCGCTGGGTCGACGTGCGCGACTCGGCTGGCGCGATCATGCGAGGCACGGTGATCGGTGGCTTCTTCGGAACCCTCCCCGGAACCGGTCCGGTGGTCGCTTCGTTCGCGAGCTACGCCATCGAGAAGAAGGTAGCCAAGGACAACTCGCAGTTCGGCAAAGGCGACATCCGCGGGGTTGCGGGTCCGGAGTCGGCGAACAACGCTGCTGCGCAGACCGCGTTCATTCCGACCCTGACCCTCGGAATCCCGGGTTCGGGCACGATGGCGCTGATGCTCGGTGCACTGATGATCCAGGGCATCGCCCCGGGCCCGCAGGTGATGACCGCGCGTCCCGACCTGTTCTGGGGCCTGATCGCTTCGATGTGGGTCGGCAATCTGATGCTGGTGATCCTGAACCTGCCGCTGATCGGCATGTGGGTGCAACTGCTGAAGGTGCCGTACCGCATGCTGTTCCCGGCGATCCTGCTGTTCATGTGCATCGGTACCTACAGCCTGAACAACAGCATCCAGGATCCGCTGCTGATGGCGTTCTTCGGGTTCGTCGGCTACGCGTTCATGAAGTTCGGCTGCGAGCCGGCACCGATGCTGCTGGGCTTCATCCTCGGGCCGCTGATGGAAGAGAACCTGCGTCGTGCACTGCTGATCTCGCGTGGCGATCCGACGGTGTTCGTCACGCGCCCGATCAGCCTGGCCTTCCTGGTGCTGGCTGCCGCCTCGCTGCTGGTGGTCATCCTGCCAGCCGTCCGGAAGAAGCGGGACGAAGCGTTCCAGGGCGACGAGTAACAGCCTCCCTGGCGGAAAGAACCCGGAGCCCGAAAGGCCTCCGGGTTTTTTCTTGCCTGTCGTCCAGGCGGGCTTTCGATCCGGCGCGCCTGCGGCGACAATAGCGGCATACGAAGAATGCCCGCGCACCGGAGGAGCAACCATGAACACATCGAAGCCACGCGCCCCTTCCTCGCGCGCGCTGATCCTGAGCGGCGCCTGCCTGTGCACGGCGCTGGTGCTGCCATCGTCGCCGGTGCTGGCGCAGTCAACGGCGAAGCCTGCCGGCGAAGGCGCGGCCTGGCCCACCCGGCCGCTGCGCATGATCGTCGCCTCCGCCCCCGGCGGGCCATCGGACCTCATCGCCCGTCTGGTCGGGCCGCAGCTCACCGAGGCGTCCGGCCAGCCGGTGGTGATCGATCACCGATCAGGGGCGAACGGCATGATCGCCGGCGAGCTCACCGCGAAGTCCGACCCCGACGGTCACACCTTCCTGCTGGCCAACGCCGGATTCGTGATCAACAGCGTGCTCTACACGAAGGTGCCGTACGACCCGATCCGCGAGTTCACACCGATCTCGCTCGCGGTGTCGGTGCCGAACATCCTCGTAGTGCATCCGAACGTGGCGGCCAGGACCGTCGCCGACCTGGTCGCGCTCGCGAAGGCGAAGCCGGGGACGATCGCGGTTGCCTCGGCGGGCAGCGGCAGTTCCGGGCACCTGGCACTGGCGCTGTTCCAGCAGCTGTCGGGCACCGAGATGATCCATGTTCCGTTCAAGGGTGGCGGCCCTGCGCTGGCCGACGTGATGGGCGGGCAGACGCAGGCGATCTTCAGCATTTCGGTCACCTCGCATCCGATCATCAAGGCCGGGCGGGTGCGCCCGCTCGGGGTGACCAGCCTGAAGCGGCTGTCGGCGTTCCCCGACCTGCCGACGATCTCTGAATCAGGCTTCAAGGGCTACGAGGTCACCGGCTGGTTCGGCTTCGTGGCCCCGGTGAAGACGCCGCGCAGCGTCGTGCAGCGGCTCAATGCGGCGGTTGTGCAGTCGGTGCGCATGCCGGAACTGCAGGAGCGTCTGGGCAACCAGGGCGCGGAACTCGTCGGCAGCACGCCCGAGGCCTTTGGCGCCTACCTGAAGAGCGAGCAGGCGAAGTGGGCGAAGGTGATCCGGCAGGCCGGCATCAAGGCCGACTAGGGGCGGCGCGCGGCACCGGGTGCAGCAAGGGCCGCCGAAGGTGGCTTCGAGAAATCAGCGTGAAGGGAAGGCAGACGTGGCAAAAGCGAAGGGTATCCGGCAGGTAGCCTGGCACGACTGTGCAGGCG
>CANGXU010000110.1 GCA_947457885.1 Betaproteobacteria bacterium | reverse complement strand
TCGCTCACCCTCGGTGGCGATGCATCGGGCAAGAGCGTTCATTGATGTCCCGTGGACTGCCTGTCGTGTCGCCTGTCTGTCGTGTCGCTTGCGGTGACCCGTCGCATCGGAGACACTGACCACGGTAAGCTGAACCGGAACAGGAGCCTGCCGCGATGACCGAACGTCTGATCCTCGCCGCCGATATCGGCGCGACCAACACCCGCGTCACGGCTGAATCGGTTTCTTCCTACGCACCCGTGCACCAGGCGGTCTACCGCAATGCCCGGCACGCGTCGCTGGCTGACATCCTGGCCGGATTCATGGCATCGCCCGAGGTCACGGCAGCCGGCGGCGATTTCGCGAGCGCGGCGCTCGCGGTCGCCGGACCCACCGACGGACTGCATTGCCGCATGACGAATCTGTCATGGGATATCG
Source organism: Betaproteobacteria bacterium (assembly GCA_947457885.1). Lineage (GTDB taxonomy): Bacteria > Pseudomonadota > Gammaproteobacteria > Burkholderiales > CAIKXV01 > CAIKXV01. The sequence continues at coordinate 12,308 of CANGXU010000110.1, read as the reverse complement.
ATGCGCGCGACCTCGCCCAGCGGCTGTCGCTGCCCTCGGTACGGTTGCTGAACGACGTGCAGGCTGCGGCCTATGGCGTCGGTCAGATCACCTCGGCGCAACTGGCACGGCTGCAGACCGGCAGCGGGGTGCCCGGCGCGCCCCGGCTGGTGATCGCCCCCGGCAGCGGACTGGGCATCGGGTTCGCGATGAGCCAACCGTCGGGATACCTCGCTTATCCGTCCGAAGCCGGGCATGCGGACTTCGCTCCCTGCGACGAGATCCAGTGCGAACTGCTGGAGCATCTGCGTGGGCGTTTCGGCCATGTCTCGTGGGAGCGCGTGCTGTCGGGCCCCGGTCTGGTCAGCATCTTCGAGTTCCTGATCATCCGCAAGCACGCGACCGTCACATCCGACATCGTGCAGGACGTGGAGCTGCGCGGCGGACCGGCGGTCACCGAGGCGGCGCTGGGTGGCAGGCACGTGACGGCGCGCAACGCGCTGTCGATCTTCCTGGGAGCCTATGGTTCGCTTGCGGGAAACCTGGCGCTGACCCTGATGCCGCGCGGCGGCATCTTCCTGGCCGGCGGCATCACCCCGCAGATCGTGGATGCCATGAGCGACGGCATCTTCATGCAGGCTTTCCTGGCGAAGGGGCGGTTCAGTGACCTGCTGACGCAGTTTCCGGTCAGCGTGGTGCTGGGGCACAACCCGAACCTCCTCGGCGCCGCGATGATTGCACGGCACTTCGCGAGCTGACCCGAGGGCACGCGGCCGCGTTCAGGTCGGCCCGGACTGGCCGGACAGCGGATGGAAGCAGGCGACCAGCCGACCGCCGGGCAGTGGCTGCGCGACAGGGTCCGAGCTAGTGCAGCGTGGCTGCACGCAAGGGCACCTGCCGGCAAACCGGCAGCCGGCCGGCAGGTCCACCGGGCTCGGTATCTCCCCGCGCAGCGGGGCGCGCAGCGGGCGGTCGAAGCGCGGGAAGGAGTCCAGCAGGCCGCGCGTGTAAGGATGCGCCGGGCCCTGCAGGATCGCGTCCACCGGACCGGTCTCGAGGATTCGGCCGAGGTACATCACCGCGATCCTGTCGCACAGGTAGCTCGCCACGCCCAGGTCATGCGTGACGAAGACCAGCGTGACCCGCAGCTCGGCGACGAGTTCGCGCAGCAGGTTCAACAGCGAGGCCTGCACTGATACATCCAGCCCGGCAACGGCTTCGTCGGCCATGATCACCCGCGGCTGCTGCGCCAGCGCGCGCGCGACCGCCACACGGCGTACCTGCCCGCCGGATAGCTGGTGCGGATAGCGTACGGCCACCGACGGCGGCAGCCCGACTCGCTCGAGCAGTTCCGACACGCGCTGCGGTATGTGCTGTACCGGATGCAGCCGGTGCACCCGGATCGGCTCGCCGACGATGTCGCCGATCGTGAATCGCGGATTCATCGAACCGCGTGCATCCTGGTAGACGAATGCCACCTCGCGTGCGAAACGCGCCCGGTCGCGCGAGAGTACCTGCTGCAGGTCGCCGCCATCGTAGAGCACGCGTCCGTCGCTCGGCCGATCCAGCCCGAGCAGCAAGCGAACGAGCGTGGATTTGCCCGAGCCGCTTTCGCCCACCAGCGCGACCGAGCTGCCCTCCTCGATGTCGAGCCGTACGCCGTCGAGCGCGCGCAGTTCGACCGGGCCGTTGCGGCCCTTACGCAGCAGGAAACGCTTCTCGACATCCAGCACCGAGAACACCGGCAGCCTGTTTTCTTTCATCGAACGGCCTCCGTCAGGCATGCCAGCAGGCGATCCTGCGCGTCCCGTCGGTCACCAGCGGCGGCGTCTGGGCGCAGCGGGCGCTGGCACGCTCGCAGCGCGGCGCGAAGCGGCATCCTCCGGGCAGGTCTTCGAGTCCGGGCACGGCGCCTGGTATGGGTACCAGCGCATCGCGTTCGCCGAGTTCGATCGAGCAGGCGCGCAGCGCGCGCGTATACGGGTGCCGGGGATCGGCGAACAGTTCCGCGGCCGGCGCCTCCTCGACCACCTGGCCGGCATACAGCACGACCACGCGGTCGCAGACCTGGGCGGCGAGGGCGAGGTCGTGCAGCACGAAGATCGCACTGGCCGCGCGCGCGCGCACCCGTTCCAGGATCAGTTCCATGATCTGTGCCTGGATCGTCACATCGAGCGCGCTGGTCGGCTCGTCGGCGATCAACAGCTGCGGATCACAGGCGAGGGCCATCGCGATCATCACCCGTTGCTGCATGCCGCCGGAGAGCTCGTGCGGGAATGCATCGAGCCGCAGCGCAGCCTCGCCGATGCCGACGCTCTCCAGCAGCTCGATCGAGCGCTGCCGCCTTTCCCGGGCCTGCAGGCCGAGGTGGCGCGAGAGCGGTTCGGCCAGGTGCGCCCCGACGGTAAAGCAGGGATTGAGGGCTGCAGTCGCATCCTGGAAGATCAGCCCGATCCGGTTGCCGCGCAGCCGGCGGTACTCGGACTCGGGCAATGTGGTGAGTTCGACGCCATCGAACCGGATCGATCCACGCAACGCGACCTGCGGCGCGCGCAGCAGGCCGATGATCGCCAGCGCGATCGTCGACTTGCCAGCTCCGGATTCGCCGATCAGCCCGACCGTCTGTCCGCGGCCGAGGGTGAACGTGACGTTGTCCAGCACGTCTGCCCTGCCACGTGCCAGGCTGAGCGCATCCAGGGAGAGCAGGGTGGTGTCTGCCAGCGTGTCCATCAGCGCGTCTCCCCGCTGCGCGGATCGAGGGCATCCCGCAGGCCGTCGGCGAGCAGGTTCAGCGCGACCAGCAGGATGGCGAGCGCGAGGCCCGGGATGCCGGAGATCCAGGGAGCCATCGTGATGAAGGCCCGCCCTTCGGCGATCATCAGTCCCCAGTCGGGGGTCGGTGGCACCACTCCCACGCCGAGAAACGACAGTCCGGACTCGAGCAGGATCGCGATGGACACGCGGATGCCCGCCTGCACGACGATGCCGGGTGCCACGTTGAGCAGTACGTGGCGCAGCACGATCTCGCGCATCGGCACGCCCATCAGGCGGGCCGCTTCGACATACGGCTGGGCACGTACCTGCAGCACGTCGGAGCGCACCGTGCGCGCGAACGGTCCGACGAACGAGAGCGCGAGCGCGTAGACGAGGTTGTCGACGCCCGGTCCCAGTACGGCCAGGAATGCCATGGCCAGGATCAGCTCGGGGAACGCGAGCAGGCCGTCGACCACGCGCATGATCGCCCATTCGATCCGCCCGCCTGCGAGACCGGCGATCAGTCCGAGCGCGACCCCTGCGACCATCCCGAGCAGCACCGAACCGAAGCCGATGGCCAGCGCAAGCCGCGCGCCGTAGAGCAGCCTCGAGTAGATGTCCTGTCCGAACGAGTCGGTGCCCAGCCAGTGTGCGGTAGACGGTGCCTGCATTGCCGCTTCCACCGCCTGTGCCACCGGGTCGTGCGTGGCGAGCCAGGGTGCGAACAGCGCTGCGAGTACATAGGCCAGCACGATGCCCATCCCCCAGCGCGCGCTGCGCTGCGCCCATACGGCGGACCACCCTTCGGCGAGGGCGCCGCTGCGTGTCGCCGGCACGGCCGGCACCTGCATCGACCGGGGCGCGCTCATGCAAGCCGCCGCAGGCGCGGATCGAGCCAGGTATAGAGCTGGTCTACCACCAGGTTGACGATGACGAACAGCAGGCCGCTGAGCATCACGCCGGCCTGCACGACCGTGTACTCGCGGTTGAGCGTCGCGGCGGTGATCATCATGCCCAGGCCGGGCAGGGCGAACACCACCTCGGTCATCACCGCCCCGCGCAGCATGCCGCCCAGCTGCAGGCCGATGGTCGTCGTCAGCGGCATCAGCACGTTGCGCATCGCATGCACCCATACGACGCGTGCCGATCCCTCGCCGCGCGCCCGGGCAGCCAGGATGTAGCTGTGCCCGAGCACATCGAGCAGGCTCGCACGGGTCACGCGCGCGATCAGCCCGATGTACCAGGCGGCCAGCGTGATCGCCGGCAGTGTCAGGTACCAGAGCCCTTCGAGCAGGTTCTCCCAGGGTGCGACGAAGCCCAGCGTCGGAAACCAGCCGAGCCCGACGCCGAAAACCCAGATCAGCACGATGCCCAGGTAGAAGCTGGGGAAGGCGTTTCCGAACACGGCGACGCCGGTCGCGCAGAGGTCCATCCATGTATCGCGCTTGAGCGCGGACAGTACGCCCGCAGGGATGCCGATGAGCAGCGCCAGCACCAGCGCATACGCGGCCAGACAGAGGGTGACAGGGAGCGCCTGCATCACCGCGAGCCGGAAGATGTCTTCGTTCGACACGAAAGAACGACCCCAGTCACCGGTGACGAAGTCGCCCAGCCATGAGGCGTACTGCGCCGCCCACGGACGATCCAGGCCGAGTTCGGTGAACAGCTTGTCGTAGGAGTCCTTGTTGTAGTCGGACCCGAGCATCAACGATACAGGATCGCCCGGCGCGAGTTTCAGGAACACGAAACTCGCGACGGAGACGAAAAAGAGTACGAGTGCGGTCTGGCCGACCTGCGCAAACAGTCTGTTGAGCATGGGTATCCGGGACGCAGCGCCGCCGGCGGCGGAGCGCTGCGTCCCGCTTTCCGGCGGGCGGGTCGTGTGGATCAGCCGAGTGAAACGGTGTGCAGGTTCAGCAGGTCGACCGGGATGTACTGGAAGCCGCGCACCCGCCTGGTGAACGCCTTGAACACCTTCCTGTGCGCGAGCATCGCCAGCGGTGCATCGTCGAGCAGCACGTCGACGGCGCGGTTGTAGAGGACGATGCGGCGCTTGGTGTCGAGCGTGTCGGATGCCTCCGCCACCAGCTTGTCGAACTCGGGGTTCGAGTAGCCGACGAAGTTCCACTGGCGGCCGGTCGACCACTCGGGGGTGATCGTCTCGTGCGGATCGAGGTCGGCGATCCATGCCTCGTCGAACATGTCGAAGTCGCCGGTGTTTCGGCGTTTCAGCCACGCCGCACGGTCTGACAGTTCCACCTTGGGCTTGACCCCGATCTTCGCGAGCATCGGGCCGAGCAGTTGCGAGATGCGGGTGCCGCTGCCACCCGATCCGGTGAAGCCCTCGGCGACGATGTAGACCGGGGTAACTTCGCTCTGGTCGGCGGCCTTCTTGCGGAACTCCATTGCCTTCTTCAGGTCGAGCCGGTGGCCGCGCGAACTCTTCGCGATGTTTACGTCGTAGAACGGCGTCATCGGGGGCGAGATCGGCGTGAATGCTGGAATCGCTTCGCCGAAGTAGCCCTGCTTGACGATCACGTCGCGGTCGATCGCATGGGCGACCGCACGGCGAAGGTTCACGTCCATGAACGGACCCTTGCGGTTGTTCATGCCGACGTAGCTGTAGTTGCCTTCGACCTGGCCGTAGAGCGCGATGTTCGGGGACTTGCGCAGTTCGGGCACGAACTGGAACGGCACCAGCGAAAGGCCGTCGACCTGGCCGGCGAGCAGGGCAGCCACGCCCGAACTGGGCTCGCGGATCAGGCGTATCTCGACGCGGTCGAGGTAGGGCAGGCCCTTCTCGAAGTAGTCGGGATTGCGCTCGAGCACGATCGAGTCGTTCTCGCGCCAGCTCACGAACTTGAACGGACCGGTACCGACCGGGTTGCGGCCGTAGTCGCGGCCCAGTTTCTCGATCGCGGAGCGGCAGACGATCGTGCCGGCACGGCCGGTGCTTCCGGTCAGTGCGACGGGCAGGAACGCATACGGCTTGCTGAACGTGAGCCGGACCGTGAACTCGTCGACGACATCGACCGAAGTCAGGTCTTCGAAGTGGTATGCGTGCTGGGACTTGTTCGCCGGGTCACGCACGCGCTCCACGCTCCACTTCACCGCTTCCGCGTTCAGTGGATCGCCATTGTGGAACTTGACGCCCTTGCGCAGGCGGAAAACGTGGACTCGGTCGCTGACGGCATCCCACTTCTCGGCGAGATCGGGTTCGAAGCCGACCTTCTTGCCGTCCCAGGTGACCTTGAGCAGGCCGTTGAAGACATTGTTGATGACCTTGATGGAACCCAGTGACGACGTGAAGTGCGGGTCGAGCGTGTCGAGCGCATCGATCCACCCCAGCCGGATCGTGCCGCCGCGCTTGACCGGCTGGCCCTGCGCGTGCGCATCGGAGACCAGCGCGGTGCTGCCGATGCCCGCCAGGCCGAGCGCACCCGCCGCGGCGCCGGCACCAAGCAGGGCACGTCGGCCCCGACTGAAATCCTTTGCCAGCTTCGCGGCGAGGAGGGAACGATGATCGATCTTCGACATGCAGGACTCCATCAGGGGCTTGGAAGCGGACCCGGGGCAGTGCAGTGCGGCGGCAACAGCACGCCGCCCGGATAACGAGTCAGACCCTGATTGCAACTTCCGTGCCTCCCTCGGTCCGAGCCGCAGCGACACCGTCGCCGGTCGCGAACCGGCCTCTGGTGTCTGTCGGCGCGCATCGAAGAACGCTTCTCGGCGGGTACAGGGCGCCGCGATGGCGCGTGCAGGGACCCGGCGGACCTTCGATGCTCCGGAGGAGGGCGGGCGTGCACCAGGCTGGCGCGTGCCCGGAACCAGCGTCAGCGTCGGCCGGATGCCGCTCGCAGTTCGTCTGCGGTATTCAGGTTGTCGAAGGCCGCTGCCTCGTCGCCGAAATCGACATTGGCGACGCGCAGGGTCGAATACCAGTGGTCGATCTTCCGACCACCGCCTGCGAGGTAGGCGGCCAGGTGCGGATGCAGGTCGCGCCGGCACACGCAGAAGACCGGATGCGGCTGGCTTCCGGTTCGAACCACTGCCAGGTCCGCTGCGCCGGCCGCGAGTGCCGCGCACAGGCGTTCGACCAGGTCGTGCGGCAGGAACGGCGAATCGCATGGCACCGTGGCCACCAGCGGGTGCGCAGCGGTCGCCAGCCCGCGCTCGAGGCCGGCCAGTGGTCCGGCGAAACCTTCGATCGAATCGGCGACCACCCGGTGGCCGAATGCTGCGTACCGGTCGAGGTTCTGGTTGGCGTTGATCAGCAGTTCCTCGACCTGGGGCAGCATCCGTTCGATCACATGCGCGACCATCGGTCGGCCGTCGAGCCCTTGCAGGCCCTTGTCTACGCCGCCCATCCGCCGTCCGAGCCCCCCCGCAAGCACGACGCCGGTGACCCCGGGCGTACGCGATGTCCGCACCGGCGCAGTCATCGGTCGAAGCGCTCCGCGCCGGTGAACAGGAGATAGCGGGTGTTGGCCGCACGCCCGATCATCGTGAGGCCGACCTGGCGTGCGATGCGGTAACCCATCTCGGTCAGGCCGGAGCGCGAGACCAGGAAGGGCACGCCCATCTGTGCGCACTTGATCACCATTTCGGAGGTCAGCCGTCCCGTGGTGTAGAACACCTTGTCGTCACCGTCGACCCGGTCGAGCCACATGTGGCCGGCAATCGTATCGACGGCGTTGTGCCGGCCGACATCCTCGACGTAATAGAGGACATCGGCGCTGGCCGGCGCGCGGTCTTCCCCGCCGCCGGGATCGATGCAGCGCACGAGCGCGCAACCATGGACGGCGCCGGCCTGTTTGTAGACGGTCTCGCGCCGGCGCACGGCATCGAGCAGCGCGTACAGGCTGCGCTGCGACAGGCGCGCCTGCCGCGGCAGCCGGATCGCGTCCACCTCTTCCATCAGGCTGCCGAATACGGAGCCCTGGCCACAGCCAGTGGTGACCGTTCGCCTGGCCGTGCGCGCCGAGAAATCCGCGCCGCCCTGCCGGGTGGTCACGGCGACCGCGTCGACCTCCCAGTCCACATGCACCGCGGCGATCTGGTCGATGCCGTCGACCAGCCGCTGGTTGCGCAGGAAGCCCAGCGCCAGCGCCTCCGGCGCCTGTCCGAGCGTCATCAGCGTGACAAGTTCGCGCCGGTCGACATACAGCGTCAGCGGATGCTCGCCGGCGATGGCGACGGTCGAACGATGGCCGTTCTCGTCGAGCGCTTCCACGTCGACGGTGGCGTCGCGCCGTGCCGCGGTGAGGTCAGGCCGCGTGTCGGGTAAGGCCTGTTCCATCAGACCAGGCCTTCGAACATCTGCACGTCGACGATGGTGCCCGCCGGCGCATTGCCCTGTTCGACCGGCAGCACGATGAAGCAGTTCGCCTGGGACATCGATGACAGGATGCCGGAACCCTGCTCGCCGGTGGGCTTCACCTGCCAGCCCTGGCCATCGGCGGCAGCCGACAGGATGCCGCGCTGGAACTCGGTGCGTCCCGGGGCCTTCTTCAGTGGTGCGGTACAGGTGGCCTTGAACGTCGGCAACATCGGCATCGGATCGCGACCCATCATCTTCAACAGCGGCTCGCGCACGAACTGGTAGAACGTGGCCATCACCGCAACCGGATTGCCCGGCAACCCGAAGAAATGCGCGTCACCGATGCGCCCGTAGGCGAGCGGCCGGCCGGGCTTCATCGCGATCTTCCAGAACACCACTTCGCCCATCCGGTCGAGCATCTGCTTGATGAAGTCCGCGTCGCCCACCGATACGCCACCGCTGGTGATGATCACGTCGGCCATTCGCGCCGCTTCGGCGAAATGCGCTTCGAGCTTCGCCGGGTCGTCGCGCACCACGCCCATGTCGATCAGGTCGACACCGAGGCGGGTCAGCATGCCGTGGATCGTATAGCGATTGCTGTCGTAGACCTGTCCTTCGCCCAGGCTGCCGCCGATCGACACGAGTTCGTCGCCGGTCGAAAAGAATGCCACCCGCAGACGACGGAAGACCGTGGCTTCACCGATGCCGAGCGAGGCCAGCAGGCCGATCTCCGCCGGGCGCATCCACTGGCCGCGCCGCAGCACGGTCGCACCCCGGCGGATGTCTTCGCCGGCATAGCGCACGTTCTGCGCGCGGCGCAGGCCAGCCCCGAAGGTGACCATACCGTCCTTCGGACGGGTGTGTTCCTGAGGCACCACGCAGTCGAGCGGTGCCGGTACGACGCCGCCGGTCATGATCCGGATGCATTCGCCGGGTGCGACCTGGCCACTGAACGTGCGCCCGGCAAATGCGGTGCCCACCACCTTCAGCGTCACGCCCTCTCGGCCGTCGACGTCGGAATGGCGCAGGGCATACCCGTCCATCGCCGAATTGTCGGCCAGCGGCACGTCGAAGGGCGAAACGATGTCCTCGGCGAGCACCTGGCCCAGCGCGTCGCGCACCGGCACGCGGCGGGTGCCGGCGATCGGCGTGACGAAGCGGTCGATGAAGGCGCGTGCCTTCTCGACCGGCATCGAGTTCGGATCGTAGTCGTCGGCGCAGGAGGCGGCGCGGATCGATCCGCTGCCGGCGGGTGCTGCGCTATCGGGGTCGGTCATCGTGCGTCCTCGCGGGCCGGTGAGTCGTCGAATCGGGATCGTCGAATCGGGGTCTGCCGAATCGGGTTCTGTCGCATCGTCTGCCACGCCGCACGGTCAGCCGCCGATGTAGGACATTTCGATCTTCTGTGCATGCATGGTTTCGGCACTGCGCAACTCGGAGTAGCGGTCGCCGCGTGCCGACCACACGCTGCGGATCAGCGCGGACAGTTCGGCGTCGGACGCATCGGCGCGCAGCGGTGCGCGGAAGTCGGTGCCTCGAGTGGCGAACAGGCACGTGTACAGCTTGCCCTCTGCGGACAGGCGCGCCCGGGTGCAATCGCTGCAGAAGGCCTGGGTCACCGACGAGATGAAGCCGACCTCGCCGGTGCCGTCGAGGTAGCGCCAGCGTTCGGCGACCTCGCCGCGGTAGTTCGACGGTACCGGCTCGATCGGAAGCTCCGCGCCGATACGCGTGGCAAGTTCCGCCGAGGGCACCACCGAGTCGAGCTTCCAGCCGTTCGTGTGGCCGACGTCCATGAACTCGATGAAGCGCAGGATGTGGCCGGTGCCCTTGAAGTGGCGCGCCATCGCGACTGCATCCTGGTCATTGACCCCGCGCTTGACCACCATGTTCACCTTGACCGGCAGGCCGATCCGGCTCGCCTCGTCGATGCCTTCGAGCACCCTGGCTACCGGGAAGTCGACGTCGTTCATCTGCCTGAAGGTCGCGTCGTCGAGCGAATCGAGGCTGACCGTCACCCGCTTGAGGCCGGCATCCTTCAGGGCCTGTGCCTTCAGCTTCAGCAGCGAGCCGTTGGTGGTCAGCGTGAGGTCGAGGTCGTCGTGCCAGGCCAGCATCTCGATCAGCCGCTCGATCTTGCGGCGTACCAGCGGCTCGCCGCCGGTGATGCGGATCTTTTCGATGCCCTGGTCGCGGAACAGTCGCACCAGTCGGTGGATCTCGCCGAAGGACAGCAGCGCCTCGCGCTCGAGGAACTGGAAATCCTTGCCGTACACCTCCTTCGGCATGCAGTACGTGCAGCGGAAGTTGCACCGGTCGGTGACCGAGATGCGCAGGTCACGCAGCGGGCGCTTGAGGGTGTCGAGAAGGCTCATCCGGAATACTGCATCGAAAACGATCAAGTATAGCCGCGCGCGCTGGGTATCAAGCCCGGCGGAGGCCTGCTGCGGTGGGGAGGCCGGGGCTGTCGGTTCACGGCACGGCTGCGAGGAACAGGAAAGTACAGAACAGCACCAGGTGGACCGCGCCCTGCAGGACCGTAGTACGCCCGGCGCTGAGCGTCAGGGTCGCCACCAGCAGGGTCAGCGCGAGCAGGGCGATTTCTTTCGGCGGCAGGCCGAGTACCAGCGGCCGGTCGAGCGCGAACGAGAGCACGACCACGACCGGGATCGTCAGGCCGATGCTCGCCAGGGCCGAGCCGAGCGCCAGGTTGAGACTGGTCTGCAGCCGGTTGCCCGCGGCCGCGCGGACCGCGGCCCAGGTCTCGGGCAGCAGCACGATCAGCGCGATCACCACCCCGACGACGGCCTGCGGTGCCCCGGCGGCCCGTACCGCCGATTCGAGGGTCGGTGCTAGCGCCTTCGCGAGGCCGACCACCGCGACCAGTGCCACCATCAGCACGATGAACGCGGCCCACGCCACGCCGGTAGACGGCGGCACCGCGTGCAGGTCGACGTCATGGTCGGCGACGTCGGCCGGCAGGAAATAGTCGCGGTGGCGTACCGTCTGCACGAACACGAACACCGAGTACAGGACGAGCGAAACGATGCCGGCGAACACCATCTGCGCGGCAGAGAAGGTCGGGCCGCTGGTCGTGGTGGTGTAGGCGGGCAGCACCAGGGTGAGGATGGCGAGCGTGGCCAGTACCGCCAGCGCGGAGTTCGATCCTTCGGCGCGGAAGCCGAGGATGTGATGGCGCAGGCCGCCGACCAGGATGCACAGGCCGATCGCGCCGTTGCACACGATCATGATCGCAGCGAACACGGTGTCGCGCGGCAGCGCGGCGGTCTCCTCGCCGCCGACCAGCATCAGGGACACGATCAGCGCCACCTCGATCACCGTGACGGCCACCGCGAGCACCAGCGTGCCGAACGGCTCGCCGACCCGCAGCGCGACCACCTCTGCATGGTGGACCGCGGCCAGCACTGCACCGAACAGCATGAGTGCCACGCCCACCACGGCGAGCGGGCCCAGTTCGCGTCCGGCAGCCATCTGCAGGATTGCGATCGCCACCGCCGGCAACAGCAGCGACCACGCCGGCAGCGCGACCGGCAGCCGGATCATGGCCTCGCCCGTGCGTGTTCGCCGGCACCCAGCGCGAGCGCCGCCGACAGGGCCTGGGTGGCGGCATCCAGTTCCGGGGCGAGCCGGGACTCGATCTCTTCCAGCGCCGCCGCAAGCAGCGCGCCGTAGGGCGTGAGCTGCGTGCCGTGGCCGCGCCGGGTGACGATCAGCGCCGCCCCCAGCGCCTGCTCCGCGTCGCGGATCAGCGCCCAGGCATGGCGGTAGGACAGGCCGAAGCCGCTGGCTGCCTCGCGCAGGGAATCCACACGCGGCATCCGGCGCAGCAGGTCGAACGCGGCTGCCGGTACGCGCGCGCAGTCGGCGTCGCCAAGCGAGACGGTCAGGCGCAGCGAAAGCCGCAGCGGCGCGCGTGCAAGGCTGCCCGAGGGCCCGCCGGCCGGGATCGAATCGGAAGTCGGGTTCATATTGAGCGTTTGCAACATCGTGCGTAAGTTTGCCTGCTTGTCAGTGCGAAGGGTTCGATATGCGAAAAGTCCTGTTGCGGTCGTTGGTGCGTGCCGGCCTGGCGCTGGGTCGCCGGGGTGTCCCGGCGCTGCTGTGCGCGCTTGCGCTCGTGGGCGTTGCGCGCGCGGCCGAAGCGCCGCCCGGCGCGGGCGCGGTGCTGCAGCGTCCGGCGTCCGAACGCGTGATCCGGATGGCGACCACCACCAGCACCGAGAACTCCGGGCTG
>CANGXU010000109.1 GCA_947457885.1 Betaproteobacteria bacterium | reverse complement strand
GCCGCGAACTCGGCCGGCGCCAGGAAGATGCCCTCGGCACCGTCGCGCTCGAAGGCCGCGCGCACGTCGGGATGGCCGTGGACCTTGCGCAGTTCATCGACCCAGCGGTCGAGCACCGGCTTCTGCACCCCGGCCGGCAGCCATGCGCCATACCAGATGTCGGTATCGAAGCCCGGCACGAAGTTGGCCATCGGCGGTATGCCCGGCAGCGCGCTGGCCGGCCGTGCGGTGGTAACCGCATGCACCCGCAGCTTGCCGGAACGGATGTGCGGCAACGCGCTGATGCTGGCGACGAATCCCATGTCGACCTCGCCGCCGATCAGTGCCGCGATCACCCCGCCGGCGCCCTTGTAAGGGATGTGGGTGACGTCGGCCTTGCCCGCCAGCTTGAACAGTTCGCCCGACAGGTGGCTGGTAGTGCCAGTGCCATTGGAGCCGAAGTTCAGCCCGCCACTGCGCTTCTGCGACAGCGTGATCAGTTCCTTCACCGATTTCGCCGGCACGAGCGGATGGGTTACCAGCGTCAGCGGCGCGCTCGCCAGGAAGGCGACCTGCTGGAAATCGGTGAACAGGTTGTAGTTCAGCTTCGGGTACAGCGTGACGTTCACCGCGATCGAATTGGTGGTGAACATGATCGTGTGTCCGTCGGCTGGCGACTTGGCGGCGATCTCGGCGCCGACGTTGCCGCCGGCCCCCGCCCGGTTGTCGACCGCCACGGCCTGCCCGAGCGATTCGCCGAGCCGGGCGGCAAACTGGCGGGCGATGATGTCGGTGCCGCCGCCGGGTGCAAACGGCACGACCATCCGCACAGGACGGCTGGGAAAGGACTGTGCCTGCACGCTGACAGCACCGAGCAGCAGCAGGAACGCACAGCCGGTGCGCACGGCAGTCATCCGGTCGGACATGGTCCACTCCTTGGTAATGGGCGCGCGATTCTACGGCAGTCGGCGCATGCGCGGTGTCAGCTGACTGCAGCGTCAAGCACCTGCCGCAGCCGGGACCTGGGCTGGCTCAGGGATGCCGCGGCAGCAGGATCGATCGGTCGACCTGCCGGATGTCGGTCTTGCCGCAGAAGGCCATCGTGATGTCCAGCTCCTTGCGGATGATTTCCAGGCAGCGGGTGACGCCCGCCTCGCCCATCGCACCCAGGCCGTGCAGGTAGGCACGCCCGATCATCGTCGCCTTCGCACCGAGCGCCACCGCGCGCAGCACGTCCTGCCCGGAACGAATGCCGCTGTCGAACCAGACCTCGATGCGCGGACCGACCGCATCGACGATCGCCGGCAGCGCATCGATCGTCGATGGCGCGCCGTCGAGCTGGCGACCACCGTGGTTGCTGACCACCAGCGCGTCGGCGCCCGCGTCGGCGGCGAGCCGCGCATCCTCGGCGTCCATGATTCCCTTGAGCACCAGCGGGCCACCCCAGCGGCGCTTGATCCACTCGACGTCGCTCCAGTCGAGCGTCGGGTCGAACTGGGCACTGGTCCAGGAAGCGAGGCTGGAGGTGTCGCCGACGCCGTCGACGTGGCCGACGATGTTGCCGAATTGCCGGCGCGGCGTACCCAGCATGTTCCGGCACCACCGGGGCTTGGTCAGAAGGTTCAGCAGGTTGGCCAGGGTCGGCCTGGGCGGCGTCGACAGTCCGTTCTTCACGTCCTTGTGGCGCTGGCCGAGGATGGTGAGGTCGAGCGTGAGCACCAGCGCGGAGCACTGCGCGGCCCTTGCGCGCTCGATCAGCCGCTCGATGAACGCGCGATCGCGCAGCACGTAGAGCTGGAACCAGAACGGCTTCGTCGTGCGCGCGGCGACGTCCTCGATCGAACAGATGCTCATCGTCGACAGCGTGAACGGCACGCCGAACTTCTCGGCGGCACGCGCCGCATGGATCTCGCCGTCCGCCCACTGCATGCCGGCCAGCCCGGTCGGCGCGAGCGCGACCGGCATCGTCACCGGCTGGCCGAGCATGGTCGTGGCGATCGAACGCCGATCCACGTCCACCGCGACGCGCTGGCGGAACTTCAGTTCCTGCAGGTCGGCCTGGTTGGAGCGATAGGTTCGCTCGGTCCAGGCGCCGGAATCGCAGTAGTCGTAGAACATGCGCGGGGCGCGCTTCTCATGCAGCACCCGCAGGTCTTCGATGTCGGTGATGACGGTCAAGGCATTCCCCCGGTGGCCAGCCCGCGCCGGCTGCGGCTGGCCGGTACGCTGGAGATGGAGTATCGCGCGATTGACGGGCCGCCGGTTGCGCCGCCCGGCCTAGCGCCGGCTGCGGTAGCGCGCGAGCGCCTGGAGGTCGGGCTCGATACCGAGCCCCGGTGCATCGGACAGGTGCCAGCAACCGTCCGCGATGCGCGCGAACGGCCGCGCCAGCGACTCTCGCAGCGGATTCGGGTTCGAGTCGACTTCGAGCATTCCGCTGCCGCCGACCGCGGCGAGCAGGTGCGCCGACGCAGTCAAGCCGATACCGCCACCCAGGTAGTGCGGACAGAACGCGAGGCCGGCTTCGACGATACCGGCGCCGATGTCGTAGCAGCCGCTGATACCGCCCCACTTGATCACATCGGGCTGCAGAAAACGGAACGCCCCGGTGGCCAGCGCTGCGGTGAACTCCGCCCTGCCGCGCAGGTTCTCCCCGGCGGCCAGCGGGATCGGCGATCGGTCGGCGAAGACGCGCCAGGTCTGCAACCGGGTGTCGGCGCGCAGCGGCTCTTCCAGCCAGATCGGACGGAACTCGGCCAGGCGGGCGGCCATCGCGACACCGCCATCGAGGTCCCAGGCCTGGTTGGCATCGATCATCAATGTCGCGCCATCGCCGACGGCGTCGCGCAGTTCACGCAGGTTGCCGGCATCGCGATCCTCGCCGAAGCCCACCTTCAGCTTGAATGCGCCGAATCCGAGCGCCCTGTGCGCCAGCGCGACCTCTCCCGGGCGCGTCGGGTTGATGCCGCTGGCATAGGCCGGCACGCGCGGGGCCGCGGACGGATTGAGCAGTCGTGCGAGCGGCAGCCCGGCGCGCCGCGCGACGAGGTCCCAGACGGCGATGTCGATGCCGGCGATCGCCTGCGCGAACGGCCCGGGTTCATCGGTCTGCAGCACCAGCACCCGGGTACGCGCGGTGAGGAAATCGAACAACCCGGAGGGCGATGCATGGTCGCGCTCTAGCGCGAGCGGGCCGAGTACTTCCTCGATAAGGCATCCGCGATGCTCAGCACCATCGGGCGGCCAGTTCGAGAACACCTCTCCCCAGCCGTGGGCGCCCTCGGTGTCTTCGACACGCACCGCGAGCGCGGCGCGGCTGCGCATCGTCCCGAACGAGTTGCGTACCGGCTCGTCGAGCGGTACGCGCCACACGAAGGTTTCCACCTTGGCCAGCCGGAACGCCCGGGAGGTCATCGGCTGCCATCCGTACGCGACTCGGCCATGGCTGCATCCGGCATCAGGTGATAGATCGCGAAGGCGCCCTGCGCGTCCGTCCAGGTCGACCGGCACGCGTAGCCGCCGGACGCAGCCAGCGCGCGGAACCCGTCCGGCGTGTACTTGTAGGAACTCTCGGTGTGGATGGTCTCGCCCCGGCGGAAGGCATGGACGACTCCGGCCACCTCGACCTGCTGGTCGATCAGGCTTTCCAGGTGCATCTCCACGCGCCCGGCCTGCGCATCGTAGCGCGCATGGTGGCGGAACCGGGACAGGTCGAACGTACATCCCAGCTCGGCGTTCAGGCGAGCGAGCAGGTTCAGGTTGAACCGCGCCGTGACGCCCTGCCGGTCATCGTATGCGGCTTCCAGTACCGCAGCGTCCTTGCGCGTGTCCACGCCGATCAGCACGCTGCCGCCCGGACCGATCCAGCGCGCGACGCGGCACAGGAACGCCCGCGTCTCTTCCGGCGTGAAATTGCCGATCGTCGATCCGGGAAAGTACAGCACCCGCGGCGCTCCCGGCGGAAGACGATCGTCGGGCAGGGTGTCGAGGCGCGTGTAGTCTGCATGGAGTGCCAGCACCTGCAACGACGGGAACCGGCGCGCGGTACCGGCAGCGCCGATCTCGAGCATCGAGCGCGAGATGTCGATCGCGACATAGGCGCACGGCAGGCAGGCCTCGATCAGCAACCGGGTCTTGGTGCCGGCGCCACTGCCTGGTTCGATCAGCACAGCGCCGGCCGGGAGCGCGGACGCTATCGCATCGAGGTGCTCGCGCAGGATGGCAAGTTCGGTGCGCGTGACGTAGTACTCGGGTGTGGCGCAGATCGCCTCGAACAGCTCACTGCCCTGCTCGTCGTAGAACCACTTGGCCGGAAGCGCGCGAGGAACGGCGGCGAGACCGGCCAGCACGTCATCGCGCAATGAAGTACCGAAGGTATCGGCTGCGGCAAGCGCGAGGTTGGCGGGACAGGTATCCATGGCCGCCGCATGGTAACCGGTCGCCGCCCGGACAGGTGAATGCGAAGCGATGACCCGCCGCGGCGGATGCGTTCACCGTGGCTACCGCTCGATGCAGGAACGCCGACGCGAGAAAGCGCCGGTCAGATCAGACGCAGGGAAAACCCGCTCTCGATCCAGCGACGGATGCGGTTGGCGTCGGCGATGCGCGAGTGGCGGCCGTCGGAGTCGAGCAGGACGATCACCATCTCTTCGCCATTGATGCGCGTATGCATGACCAGGCAGCGCCCCGCCTCGCGGATGAAGCCGGTCTTCGAAAGGCCGATCTCCCACTCAGGGCTCGCCACGAGCTGGTTCGAGTTGTTGAACTGCAGGTGCGCCGCACGGTTGCCCGGAGTGTCGACACGAAGCGCCGACGTGGTGGTGTATTCGCGAATGGTCGAATAGGTCATGCCGGCGTTCACCAGCCGTACCAGGTCCTGCGCAGTGGACACGTTGCCGCTGTGCAGGCCGGTCGAATCCTCGAAACGCGACTGGTGCATGCCGAGCGCCTGCGCCTTGAGGTTCATCTGGGCGATGAACTCGCGGTAGCCGCCGGGCGAGGTCCTCGCCAGTGCTGCGGTGGCACGATTCTCCGAAGACATCAGAGACAGGCGGAGCATCTCGGCGCGGCTGAGCGTGGTGCCGGCGGCCAGGCGCGAGCCGAGCCGGCGCGTGGCGTCGATGTCTTCCTCGGTGATGGTGACCGGTTCATCCATCGACTGGTTGTAGTCGAGTACCACCATCGCAGTCATCAGCTTGGTGATCGAAGCGATCGACCGGACCTTGTCGTCATTGCGCGAGAACAGCACCTGTCCGCTCGCTTGCGAAGCGACCAGTACCGCAGTCGAGCGCAGGACCAGGTCGCTGGGCGCTTCCGCAGAGCGTGCGGAATCGGGACGGTACCGCATCGACACGGGCGTCGCGCGGGCGGCAGTCATCGGCGCTGCCTTCGCTACTGCATGCCCGCTGGCCGGGATCGTCGTACGCACCCGATCGGCCGGGCGGGCGGCGTGGCGGCCGGCGGTGGTTCGCTGTGCCTGCGCGGCAGGCCGCGCCGCCTTCGGCGCCTGCGCCTTGCGGGCATTGGCCTCGCGCGAGCTCGCGGACTGCGCATGGGCCTGTGGTGCGGGAAGCGACACCACAACGGCCGCAAGGCCGAGCAATGGAAGCCAGTTCCTGAGAGAGCGGGTCGTCACGGTTCGGATCCTCGTGCACATGGATGCCATGCCATCAACGGCACTCCTGGGCGGCGGGTTTAGCGCTCCGAGCGGGGCGCCTGCCACCGGATTAGATAACGAAAACCGTGGCTTGGCAACCGCAGCTCAGAAGTTTCCTCGATCGATCAGGATTCGCCGCGGGTCAGCCGCCAGTCTGCGTCGAGCGTTCCTGCTGCTGCAGCGACCACATCTGCGCATACTGCCCGCCCGCTGCGAGCAGTTCGCGATGGGTGCCGCGCTCGATGATCCTGCCCTGCTCCATCACCAGAATCTGGTCGGCATCTATGATCGTCGACAGTCGGTGTGCGATCACCAGCGTGGTGCGGCCGATCGCGATCTGGTCGAGTTCGCCCTCGATCGCCTGCTCGGTCTCCGAATCCAGGGCCGACGTGGCCTCGTCGAAGATCATCACCTGCGGATTCTTCAGGATCGCGCGGGCGATCGCCACCCTCTGCTTCTCGCCACCCGACAGCTTCAACCCGCGCTCGCCGACCGCCGATTCGTAGCCCTGCGGCAGCGACTCAATGAACGCGTGGATGTGCGCGGACTGCGCCGCAGCCACGACGTCGTCAGGGCTGGCCGAGGGCCTGCCGTAATGGATGTTGTAGCGGATCGTGTCGTTGAACAGCACGGTGTCCTGCGGCACGATGCCGATAGACGCACGCAGGCTCTGCTGGCGGAGGCGCCGCACGTCGACGCCACCGACCGATACGCTCCCGCCCTGTACGTCGTAGAACCGGTAGAGCAGCCGTGCCAGCGTGGACTTGCCCGAACCGCTGTGGCCCACGACCGCCACCTTCGCTCCCGCCGGGACCTCGAAGCTCACCCCGTGAAGGATCTGCCGTGCCGGGTCGTAGCCGAAATCGACCCGGTCGAAGCGGATCGGCACGCTGCCATCGGGCACGTCGACAGCGCCCGGGGCATCCTGTACCTCGCGATGCTGGCCGAGGAGCGCGAACATCCGGTCCATATCGGTGGTCGACTGCTTGATCTCGCGGTAGGCCATGCCGAGGAAGTTGAGCGGGATATAGAGCTGGATCAGGAGCGCATTGACCAGTACCAGGTCTCCGAGCGTGAGTTCCCTCGACGCCACGCCCTGCGCGGCGAAGATCATCAATGCCGTGACCCCGCCTGCGATGATCAGGCTCTGCCCCACGTTGAGCAGGCCGAGCGACGCCTCGGTCCTGACTGCAGCGGTCTCGTAGCGCTCGAGGCTGCGGTCGTAGCGCTGCGCCTCGTACTCCTCGTTGTTGAAATACTTCACCGTTTCGTAGTTGAGCAGGCTGTCGACGGCGCGCGTGTTCGCCTTCGAGTCCAGTTCGTTCGCTTCGCGGCGGATGGCCGTCCGCCATTCCGTCACCGAGATCGTGAAATACACGTACAAGCCCACGGCAAGGAAGGTCACGGCCGGGAATCGCCAGTCGAACTTCGTCAGGAGCACCGCGGCCACCAGCACGAACTCCAGGACCACCGGGATGATCGAGAACAGCATGTAGTTCAGGAGTGTGCTGATGCCGCGCGTGCCGCGCTCGATGTCGCGCGACATGCCACCGGTCTGGCGATCGAGGTGGAAACGCAGGCTGAGACTGTGCAGGTGGCGGAACACCGACAGCGCGACCTTGCGTACCGCGCGCTGGGCCACGCGCACGAACACCACGTCGCGCAACTCGGCGAACAGCGTGGTCGACATCCGCAGCAGGCCATAGGCGAGCAGGAGCATGAAGGGCACGACCAGCACCGCGCGATCCGGAGAGAGCGAGTCGACGATCTCCTTCAGCACCAGCGGCACGCCCAGGTTGGCGAGCTTCGCGAACACCAGCAGCGACAGCGCGGCCAGAACCCGCCCGCGATACTCGCGCAGGAACGGCAGCAGTATGCGTACCCGCGACCAGTCGAAGAACGCTGCGCGGGGTTGCCCCGGCGCCGCCGGCTGCGGGCCCGGTACTGCCGGCCCGGAATGTCCGTGGGGACTCATGCTGCGCCTGCCATCATCGTTCTTCTGTCCTCGATCCTGGATCCGAAACATTTCGGGGCCGCGTGCACCGAATGCAAGACAAAAAAAGCGGGCACCCGTTAGGGTGCCCGAAATCCGAAGGAGGAGGATGAAAACAATGAGCGGTTGAGAGCCCGTTGCCTTCACGTCCATCGCTAGCAGAGAGCGTGCCAACCCGGAGATTCGATGAATCAATCACTTGCATTCGCAAGGCTGATCATCCTGCGTGCGACATGCACCGCGCTCGATCGATGCGCCAGTACCGCGCACCATCGGGGCGCAGCCCGCTGCTGCCAGCACTGCCAGCGGCAACGCTGCGAGTCAGGCGCCTCACACCTCGGCTTCAGCCCTGCGCGTGCCCGGCCTGAACTCGGTGGCCACGGGAGACCAGTAGGACGCAGCCAGCAGCACGCCCCAGAGGATCGCGGCGACGCTGTCCATCGTATACGCGAAGCCGGAAAGCACGACCGTGCCGGAGAGCGGCATCGGGAGGTAGATGGCGATCGTCGAGGCGAGCGTCAACCAGCGGGCCCAGCGCTGGAACGCCAGCAGGCCCAACAGTCCGACGCACAGCGCCACGAACGCTCCGAACGACACCATCGCACCGATCGACTGCAGGGGTGACGACAGCACGGCGCCGCGCGAACTGACCCACGCCTGCAGTTCGGGCGCAAGCAGGTAGATGTCGAACGACGCGACGAACATTGCCGCCGGGATCAGCAACGCATTGAACAGCACCAGCAGGCGGAACTCGGCACGGGCGCTCACGGGACCTCGGGGCACTCTGTCTTGAAGAGTGCCGAGGATGCCACGCGTACCTGGCGGCTGCCGGATGCAGGCGTCTGTAGACGCGCCCACCGGGCGGGTTCACCAGGGCGTCGCGTCGGCCCCGGCGGGGGCGCCATCGAGCGCGAAGGCGCTCTACAGGTAATCCTTGCGCGCACCATAGCGTGCCCAGCCGAGCAGGACTCGCACTATGCCGTAGCTGGCCCAACCGGCGATGCGTGCGGCCAGCCCGCGCCGGTAGCCCGATGCGATCACCGGCCGGGCTCCGGCATCCATCGCGCGCCCCAGGCTGGCCAGCAATCCGCCAGCGAAGGAAGCGTCGCAGACGAACACGTTGGCCTCCCGCGCGAGCAGCAGCGACAGCGGATCGATGTTCGAGGAGCCCACGGTTGCCCACTCGCCGTCGATCACCGCCACCTTCGCGTGCATGAAGCTCTGGTGGTATTCGAAGATGCGTACGCCGGCGTCGAGCAGTTGCCGGTACAGCGCGCGCGATGCATGGCGCATCAGCACGTACTCGACACGCGCCTGCAGCAGCACGGTGACCTGCACGCCGCGCCGGGCAGCATCGATCAGCGCGCGGCGGAACTCGATACCCGGCAGGAAATAGGCGTTGGCGATCAGTATCTCGCGCTCGGCGAGCGCGATCGCCTCCAGGTAGGCATCCTCAATATCGCGCCGGTGGTGCAGCGTGTCGCGGATCACGAACGCCGCCCGGATCGGCCCGGCCGGTTTCGTCGGCGGCGCTGCCGCCGGCGCGTCGGCTGCGTCGCCCGGCACCAGGATCGCCTGCGGCAGCGCGCGCCACGCCTGCCAGCGCCGGTGCAGATAGGTACGCGAGACGGTATCCCATGTCTGCCGCGCAACGCGCAGGATCTCGCGCGTGAGCGGCCCGCGGACCATCACCGCATAGTCCCAGCGGGGCGGCGTATGCCCGGGGGTATGCATGTCGTCGATGACGTTGATGCCGCCGGCGAAGCCGATTTCTCCGTCGATCGCCGCGATCTTGTGGTGCAGTCGGCGCAGCCGGCTGCGCTGGAAGTCGAACACGGTGACGTCAGGCCGGAAGAACAGCAGTTCGATCCCGGCCGCGCGCAGCCGCGCGCGGAGCGCATCGGGCATGGTGCGGCTGCCGAAGCCATCGACCAGCACATGGACCGCGACCCCGCGTTCGGCCGCCCGTACGAGCGCGGCGGCGACGACCCAGCCTGCCGGATCGTCCGCAAAGATGTAGGCCTGCAGGTGAATTTCGTGGCGGGCGGCATCGAACGCGGCGGCAAGCGCCGGGAAGTACTCGCCGCCGCCCTCCAGCAGTTCGACTGAATGCCCGTCGCGGAAGTGGGCGTTGGTGGCCGCCGACCGCACCTTGGCCCTTCCCTCAGCCGAGTATCAGCGTAGCCGACAGCGGTGCATGGTCGGACAGGCGTGCCCAGGCCTGTCCGTGATGCACATGGGCGTGCCGGACCTGGAACCCGCGCACGTAGATCCGGTCGAGCCGGAACATCGGCATGCGCGTCGGGAAGCTGCGCGCCGGGTGCCCGCGCGTGGCCTCGAACACCTCGACCATCCCGAGTTCCGAATTCATGCCGTCGCTGGCTTCCTTGCGCCAGTCGTTGAAATCGCCGGCGATCACGAGTGGCGCGCCTTCGGGGACCAGCGCCCGGATATGCCCGGTCAGCTCGCGCAGCTGCCAGCGCCGGCCACGTGCAAGCAACCCGAAGTGCACGTTCACGCAATGCAGCGGTTGCGCCCAGCCGGGCACCGCGATCTCGCTGTGGAGCAGGCCGCGGCTCTCGAAGAAGTAGGCCGACACGTCGATGTTGTCCCACCTCGAGATCGGGTAGCGGGACAGGATCGCGTTGCCGTGATCGCCATGGTCGTAAACCGCATTGCGACCGTAGGCGAAATCGTGCCATACCGAATCGGCGAGGAATTCGTACTGCGGTGCGGCCGGCCAGTGCTCGAAGCGCGCCGCGTGCCGGTCGTGGCGGCCATGTACCTCCTGCAGGAACACGACGTCTGCGGCCAGCGTATGCAACTGGTCGCGCAGATCGCGCACCATCATCCGCCGGTTGAACGGCGAGAAGCCCTTGTGGATGTTGTAGGTCGCCACCCGCAGCGCGCCAGTGGCGCGCGCCGCACCGGTTCCGGACGTTTCGCTGCCGTTCGACGGCGCGTCAACCGCAGACAAGCGTTCCCCCGCAGGCGCAGGGCCGGCACGGCGCTCCGGTCGCACGCTTCCGCCCGGGGCGGACTACGACACCTCGAGCATGCGCGTCAGCGCGAGGCGCGCGAGCGCGGCTTCCCGCTCGGGTACCGTGATTCGGTTCACCACCCGGCCCTCGACAAGGTTCTCGAGGCACCAGGCCAGATGCTGCGGATCGATGCGTGCCATGGTCGAGCACATGCAAACGGTCGGCGCCATGAACTGCACTACCTTGCCCTGACCCTTGAACTGGTCCGCAAGCCGGTTGACAAGGTTCAGTTCGGTACCGACCAGCCAGCGTGTGCCGGGCGCACTCTGCGCGATGGTGCGGAGGATGAAATCGGTCGATCCGACGTAGTCGGACAGCTTGCAGACGTCGAACTTGCACTCGGGATGGCTGATCACCATGCCGGTCGGATTCTGCTCGCGCCAGCGCAGGATATGTTGCGGCTGGAACATCTGGTGCACCGAGCAGTGGCCCTTCCAGAGCAGCACCTTGGCCATCTTGATCTGCTGCGCGGTGAGGCCCCCCATCGGCTCGTCGGGGTCCCAGACCAGCATCTCGGACACGGGGATATCCATCAGATAGCCGGTCCAGCGGCCCAGATGCTGGTCCGGGAAGAACAGTACCTTGTCGCGCCGGGCGAACGCCCATTCGAGGATGCTGCGCGCGTTGCTGGACGTGCAGACAATGCCGCCATGCTCGCCGCAGAACGCCTTCAGGTCGGCCGCCGAGTTGATGTAGGTGATCGGCGTGATGTGCTCGTCCGGATCGAGCACCTGCGAGATCTCGCGCCACGCCCGCTCGACCTTGGCGAGGCTGGCCATGTCGGCCATCGAGCAACCAGCCGACAGGTCGGGCAGGATCGCGACCTGGTGCGGTTTCGTCAGGATATCGGCCACCTCGGCCATGAAATGTACGCCGCAGAAGACGATGTACTCCGCCTCGGTCTGCGCGGCCAGCCGCGACAGGCCGAGCGAGTCCCCGGTGAGGTCGGCGTGCTGGTACACGTCGGCCCGCTGATAGTGGTGGCCCAGGATGGTCGCGCGCGCGCCCAGCTTGGCCCGGGCTGCGACGATCCGTGCCTGACAGGCGTCGTCTTCCAGGGTCTTGTAGTCGTCGAATGACAACACTGGGGTCGCGGTCATTGCATCCTCCAGGGAACGCGCATCGGGAAACGGCAACCGATTAATGCAAACGGGGCGGCGAAGTTAACACAACTGTCATCCCGGGGTGGACGGCAGCGAGGTGTCAGCGAGAGGCAAGCAGCGGCAGCCGACGGATGGCATCGACATTGGTGGGCGAAAACACCTTGCCCGCGGCCTCCGACCAGGGCAGCCATTGATATCGGGTGTGTTCGCGCGGAGACAAGACCACCGGCACGCGATCGTCGAGTTCCAGACCGAACGCATGCTCGACATTCTCGGTGACCCCGGGACCGTAGCGGGCCCGCCAGTGCGGGTAGATCTCGTAGCGGCTCGACTGCTTCCAGTCGACCAGGCGGCCCTGCCCGACATCGATGCCGGTCTCCTCGAGCACCTCGCGCCGCGCCGTCTCGTCCAGCGGCTCGTCGAGCCGGTCCAGGCTTCCCGTGACCGACTGCCAGAAGCCGGGGCGGTCGAAACGCTCGAGCAGCAACACGTCCAGGGCACGGGTATGGATCACCACCAGCACCGATACCGGGATCTTGTACACGCGCGCGGCGCCTCGATCAGCCGGCTTCCGGCGCGCCGGCCACCGGCAGCGCATCCAGGCCGAACTCGGCCGGCTCGTCGCTCGCCACCAGGACCCAGCAGGCGATGCCGCGGTCGCGCCATGCCTCGACCGCATCGTCCAGGATTTCGACCAGCGTCTCGAACGCCTCGGGCACCTCGCGCGCCGCCAGTGCTGCACCGTCAATGCGCCAGAACAGACCGTGCCGTGCTGCATCCGGCGGCTCGTGCCAGGAATCGTCGCGCAGGCATTCGTCCAGCGCATCCCAGTTGCCACCGAAGTACTCCGGCAGGCCGCAGGCATCGGCGAAGGCATCGAGGATCGCGCCCCTGGTGCCGCAGTGTTCGAGATCCACCCGCAACACCATGAGCCCGGCGGCGGCGGCGGCCGAAGTCCATGCATCGATGTCGTGGTCGCAGGCGTAGAGGCCGGCGCAGGCGGGATCGCGCAGCTGGGTCATGTCCATGCATTGGCTCGCTTGTCGGTCACGG
>CANGXU010000108.1 GCA_947457885.1 Betaproteobacteria bacterium | reverse complement strand
CGCTGCTCTCGGCGGTCGCGCCGTTCGATCCGGTTCGCGATTTCGCGCCGATCTCGTATGTCGCGGTGTCGCCCAACATCGTCTTCGTGCACCCGTCGGTGCCGGCGAAGACTGCCGCCGACCTGGTGGCGCTGGTCCGTTCGCAGCCGGGGAAGTTCACCTTCGGCACGCCGGGCACCGGTACCACGCCGCACATCGCCTGCGAGGCCCTGCGGCTTGCAGCTGGCGTCGACATGCAGCATGTTCCCTACAACGGCGCCGCCCCGGTGGTGACCGCGGTGCTGGGTAACCAGATACCGATCGGATGCACTGCGCTGCCGCCCACGGTCAGCCATGTGAAGTCCGGCGCCCTGCGGGCGATCGCGGTGACCAGCGCCCGGCGCAGCGCGGTGCTGACCGATGTGCCCACGCTGGTCGAAGCCGGCTTTCCGAGCGTCATCGCCGACAACATGCAGGCGCTCCTGGCCCCGGCGCGCACGCCGTCGGCCGTGGTGCGCCGGCTCAATGCCGAGGTGAAGGCGATCCTCGCCGAGCCCGATGTGCGCGACCGACTGCTGGCCGTAGGTTTCGATCTGCACGCCAGCACGCCCGAGGTGCTGGCGCGCATCATCCGGGAAGAAACCGAGCGTTATTCGAAGACCATCCGCGCGGCCGGCATCAAGGTAGAGCCGTGACCTTTCGACAGCCTCTCCGGTACCCGCCATGTCCGACTCGATACTGATCGTAGGTGCAGGTGCCATCGGCGGCATGCTGGCCGGCTATCTGGGTGCAGCCGGACGTGATGTCGCCGTATTCGCGCGCGGTACCACCGCACGCACGATCACCGAGCGCGGCATCCGCCTGGTCACCCCGGATCGGTCCGAGTTCCATGTGCGGCCGCGCGTTGTCGATGGCAGCGCAGTGCTGGCCCCGGCCGACATCGTGATCTTCGCGACCAAGGCATTCTCGCTCGGTGCCGCGCTGGCCCAGGTGCGCGCCGCGATCGGGCCGGATACGCTGGTCGTCCCGGTGGTCAACGGCGTGCCGTGGTGGTTCGGCACGGCGCAGCAGCCGATCCGCGCAGTGGACCCGCTCGGCGAGCTCGCGACAGCCGTCGGGCCCGAGCGGCTGGTGGGAGCCGTCACCTATTCTCCCGCATGGCGCAGCCTCGATAACGCCACCTGGACGCAGACCGTCCCCGGACAACTGACGCTGGGGCCGGTCATCGCCGGTGCGGACCCCGCTGCCGCAGCGCGGGTCGCGCAGGCGTTCGCCGGCTCTCCC
Organism: Betaproteobacteria bacterium; assembly: GCA_947457885.1. Classification (GTDB taxonomy): domain Bacteria; phylum Pseudomonadota; class Gammaproteobacteria; order Burkholderiales; family CAIKXV01; genus CAIKXV01. Next base: position 11,613 of record CANGXU010000108.1, on the reverse strand, counting down.
TTCGAAGCCGTGGTGAGCGACGATATCCGGCGCGCTGTCTGGAACAAGTTCGTCACCAACGCCGCGTTCAACACGCTCTGCGCGCTGACGGGTGCGCGGCAGTGCGATGTCGCCCGCGATGCAGCCACCGGGCCTATCGCCGAGGCCATCATGCGCGAGGTACAGGCCCTGGCGATGGCAGATGGGTCGGGCATCACCGGCAGCATCGAAGCGAAGCTTGCCCAGGCCCGGGACAAGGGAATCCACAAGCCCTCGACGCTGCAGGATTTCGAAGCCGGGCGCGAGATCGAGATCGGCGCGCTGGTCGACGCCCCGATCGAGCTGGCCGAGCGCTACGGCTTGCCGATGCCGGAACTCACCCGCATCGGCGCGCTGCTGCGCCTGAAGGCATCGATCGCCGGGTTGCTGCCAGCCACCACTTGACCCGATCCGGTCGAGTGGTCGACCACGATCCCGAAGGCCGGGCCCGTTTTGCCGGGGGCGGCAAATCTGCTATGTTCTGCGCCCCTGCTCCCGTCACCCAAGCCACACTCGAAGAGGCCCGGCATGAACGACGCACTGCCCGCGCTGCAAGGCATCACCGAGCGGATGATCGTCCGCAAGGAAGGTCCGCTCGGCTGGATCGTTTTCAACCAGCCGCCCCGGCACAACGCGATGTCGGTCGACATGTGGGAGTCGCTGCCGAAGATCCTCGACGCCTATGAGGCCGATCCCGAGATCCGCGTGATCATCATCACCGGCGCTGGCGACAAGGCGTTCGTGTCCGGTGCCGACATCTCGCAGTTCGGCGAGCGTCGCGGCACGATGGAGGCGGTGAAGGAGTACAACGCCATCGCCGACCATGCGAACGACCGTCTGCAGGCCTGCGGCAAGCCGGTGATCGCAATGATCCGCGGCTTCTGCATCGGCGGCGGCCTGGGCATAGCGCTGGGCGCGGACATCCGCATCGCCGCCGATGACGCGCAGTTCTCGGTGCCGGCCGCCAAGCTCGGGCTCGGCTACCGGTTCGCCGGCATCAAGCGCCTGTCCGACATCGTCGGCCCGTCGTTCGCGGCCGAGATCTTCTACACGGCGCGCCGCTTCAACGCGAAAGAGGCCGAGACCATGGGCCTGGTCAACCGCGTGGTGCCGGCCGACCAGCTCGAACAGTACACGCGCGACTACGCGATGGTCATCGCCGGCAACGCACCGGTGACGATCGCCTCGGTGAAGCTGATCGTCAAGAACATCCACGCCGACCCGGCCGAGCGCGATCTCGATGCCTGCGCGAAGGCTGTCGAGTTCTGCTACACCACCGAAGACTACAAGGAAGGCCGTACCGCCTTCATGGAAAAGCGCAAGCCCCAGTTCAAGGGGCGATGACAGGCAGGCAGCAGTCCACGCGTGCCACCACGCTCAGGGAGAGGCCATGAAACGCAGGGAAGTGCTTGGGTCGCTTGGGAGTCTGGCCATGGCCGCAGGCCTGCCCGCACACGCGCAATCGAGGCTCGACGTGCCGGCGGGCCGTTACCGGCTCGATCCGACGCACGCGAGCCTGCTGTGGCGGATCAGCCACTTCGGCCTGTCGAACTACACGGCGCGGTTCACCCGCTTCGACGTCCAGTTGGACTTCGATCCAGCCGACCTCGCGCGCAGCACCGCGCAGGCGACGATCGACATGGCTTCGATCGAGACCGACTATCCGCCCGGGCTGAACAAGCGCGACTGGAATGGCGACCTGCGCGGCGAGAAGTTCTTCAACGTCGGCAAGTTCCGCGAGGCCACGTGGCGGTCGACGAAGGTGCAGTCGGTCGATGGCAACCGGATGCGCGTGGCTGGCGACCTGGCGCTGCTCGGCGTCTCCGCGCCCGTGCCGCTTGAGGTCACCCTCAACGCGGGCTTCCGGTCGCGCCCGCCGACCAACCTGCCCACCATCGGCTTCTCTGCGCGAGGCACGCTCGATCGCCGCGCGTTCGGCATGTTGACCCCGCCGCCACCCACGCCACCGGGCGCGGGCGTCAGCGCGACGGTCGAGATCATCATCGAAGCGGAGTTCATCCTGCCTGCCTAGGGTACGCAGGACAAAACCGCTTCTCCTGGAGGTACTGAATCAGTATGGCATCCGATCCGAGTTTCGATCCGCACCGCCCCGACCTGGTGGTCGGCGTGCTGGGCGCGGGCGCGATGGGCCGTGGCATTGCCCAGGTCGCCGCCGCAGGCGGCATGCATGTATTGCTGCACGACGCCAAGCCCGGTGCCGCCGCCGAGGCGCGTGAGTTCATCGGCAAGATGTTCCAGCGTGCGGCGGAGAAGGGGCAGTTGTCCGAGGCCGATGCAGCCGCCGCGCTGGGCCGCGTAGAGGTGATCGAAACCACGGCCGGCTACTCGCGCTGCCACCTGATGGTGGAGGCGATCGTCGAGAACCTCGCCGTCAAGCAGGCGGTGTTCGCTGAACTCGAGCAGGTCGTGGCGCCCGAGTGCATCCTGGCCACCAACACCTCGTCGCTGTCGGTGACCACCATCTCGGCGAAGCTGAAGACCGCGCATCGTTTCGCCGGCTTCCATTTCTTCAATCCCGTCCCGCTGATGAAGCTGGTCGAGGTAATCGACGGCGTGCAGAGCGCGCCCTGGGTCGGCGATGCGCTGATGGTGATCGGCAAGCGCATGACGCGCGAGCCGGTGCGCTGCGTAGATGTGCCCGGCTTCATCGTGAACCAGGTCGGACGCGGCTTCACGATCGAATCGGCGCACATGCTGCAGGAGAGCCTCGCCGGCATCGTCGACATCGATCGCGTGATGCGCGACGTGGGCGGCTTCCGCATGGGCCCGTTCGAGCTGATGGAGCTGACGGGGCTCGATGTCACGCACCCGGCGTCCGAGGCGATCTACCAGCAGTTCTACGACGAGCCGCGCTACCGGCCGGTGATGCTGATGCGTGCCCGCTATGAAGCCGGCGTGCTCGGCCGCAAGACGAAGCGGGGCTTCTATGAATACGATGCCGAGATGAAGCCGGTGGTGGCGCCCGAGGCACCAGCCCCGGATGCGAGCCCGGCGAGCGTCTGGGTGAGCCGCGCAGAGCCCCATGGCCATCAAGCGCTCGAGGCGCTGCTGTCGAAGCTGGGTGCCAGCCTCGAGCATGGCGATGCTCCGAGCACCGGTGCGCTGATCCTGGTCACGCCCTACGGCACCGATGCGACCCACTGCGCGGTCGAGCAGGGGCTGGACCCGAAGCGCACCGTGGCGGTGGACACGCTGTTCCCGCTGGTGAAGCGGCGCACGATCATGGGTACGCCGCTGACCGACCCGGCGATGCTCGCCGCCGCGCACGGCCTGCTCGCCTCGGATGGCACCCCGGTCACCGTGCTGCGCGACAGCCCGGGATTCATCGCCCAGCGCGTGGTGGCGATGATCTGCAACATCGGCTGTTCGATCGCGCAGATGAAGACCGCGTCGCCCGCGGACATCGACAAGGCGGTCACGCTCGGGCTCAACTACCCGCACGGGCCACTCAAGTTCGGCGATGTCGTCGGCGTCGAGCGTATCCATGCGGTGCTGTCGAACATGTACCGGATCTACGGCGATCCGCGCTACCGTCCCAACGTCTGGATGACCCGGCGGGCGAAGCTCGGCGTGTCGCTGCTCACCCCCGAATAAGGAGATCACCATGCTCGACGCATATCTGTACGACGGACTTCGCTCGCCCATCGGCCGCCACGCCGGTGCACTGGCCGGGGTACGCCCGGACGACCTGCTCGCAGGCGTGATGAAGGAACTGATGGCACGCAGCGGCTTCAAGCCAGAGCAGCTCGAAGACCTCATCATCGGCTGTGCGAACCAGGGCGGCGAAGACTCGCGTTGCGTCGCGCGCCATGCGGGCCTGCTGGCCGGGCTGCCGATCGAGGTCGGTGGCACGGTGCTCCAGCGCAACTGTGCGAGCGGACTGAACGCCGTCGCCTACGCGGCGCAGGTGGTCACCGCCGGCGAGGGCGACCTGTTCATCGCCGGTGGCGTCGAGAGCATGAGCCGCGCGCCGTTCGTGATGGCAAAGGCCGAGTCGGCGTACAGCCGCGAGATGCGTATCTTCGATTCGACGATCGGCCCGCGCTTCCCGAATCCGAAGGTCGAGAAGCAGTTCGGCGACGATTCGATGCCGCAGACCGCCGACAACCTCGCGCACGACTACGACGTGCCGCGCGCTGCCGCCGACATCTTCGCGCTCGCCTCGCAGCGCAAGTACGCAGCCGCCAGGGCCGACGGCTTCTTTGCGGGTGAGATCGCGCCGGTGACCATTCCCCAGCGCAAGGGCGATCCGAAGGTGGTGAGCGAGGACGAGCATCCGCGTGCCGACACCACGATCGAGGCGCTGCAGAGGCTCAAGCCGCTGAACGAAGGCGGCGTCACCACCGCCGGCAACGCCTCTGGCGTGAACGACGGCGCAGCTGCACTGTTGATCGGCAGCCGCGCGATCGGCGAGAAGGCCGGCGTGAAGCCGATCGCCCGCATCCTGGCGACGGCTGCTGCCGGCGTGCCGCCGCGCATCATGGGCTTCGGTCCGGTGCCCTCGTCGCAGAAGGCGCTGGCCCGTGCCAGCCTGACGCTGAAGGACATGGACGTCATCGAGATCAACGAAGCCTTCGCAGCGCAGGTGCTGGCCTGCCTGAAAGGGCTCGGCACCTCATTCGAGGATTCGCGCGTGAACATGAACGGTGGCGCGATCGCCGTCGGCCATCCGCTCGGTGCGTCCGGTGCACGGATCGCGTTGACGGCTGCGCGCCAGCTGCAGCGCACCGGTGGCCGCTATGCGCTGGTCAGCCTGTGCATCGGCGTCGGCCAGGGCATGGCACTGGTGATGGAACGCGTCGACGGCTGATCGTCGCGGCGAGCGGGGCGGGCGGAAGGCCTGGGGTGGCCAGCCAGTTCGTGGGTGACTTTGCCTGGGACGACCCGTTCCTGCTCGACGACCAGTTGAGCAACGATGAGCGCGCGATCCGCGATGCGGCGCGCGCCTATGCCCAGGACCGGCTGATGCCGCGTATCCTGCACATGAACCGCGACGAGACCTTCGATCGCGACATCATGCGCGAGATGGGCGGACTCGGCCTGCTCGGGGCGACGCTCACCGGCCATGGCTGTGCCGGCATCAGCTACGTCTCGTACGGGCTCGCGATGCGCGAACTCGAGCGCGTGGACACGGCCTTCCGTTCGGCCTGCGGCACGCAGGGCACGTTGTCGATGTTCCCGATCCACGCGTACGGATCGGACGCTCAGCGCGCGAAGTACCTGCCACGCATGGTGACCGGCGAACTGCTCGGCTGCTTCGGCCTGACCGAGCCGGATCATGGTTCCGACCCGGGCAGCATGAGGACGCGCGCGGTCAAGGTCGACGGCGGCTGGCTCCTCGCCGGCAGCAAGATCTGGATCACCCATGCGCCGATCGCCGACCTGATGATCGTCTGGGCGAAGGCGCACGGCGGTGCCGGAAGCGACGGAAAGCCGCGTGATGGCACGATCCGCGGCTTCATCCTCGAGCGCGGGATGAAGGGGCTCTCCACCCGGAAGATCGAAGGCAAGTTCTCGGTGCGCGCCAGCCCTACCGGCGAGATCGCGATGGATCAGGTGTTCGTGCCCGACGAACAGCTGCTGCCCGGGGCGATCGGCCTGAAGGGGCCGTTCGGGTGCCTCAACAACGCGCGCTTCGGCATCGCCTGGGGCGCACTGGGTGCGGCCGAGTTCTGCTGGCATGCGGCGCGCCGCTACACGATGGAACGCACCCAGTTCGGACGGCCGCTGGCCGCGAACCAGCTGGTGCAGAAGAAGCTCGCCGACATGCAGTGCGAGATCGCGATCGGGTTGCAGGCGGTGCTGCGGGTGTCGCGTCTGCGCGACGAAGGCCGCGCCGCGCCGGAGATGGTGTCGATCATCAAGCGCAACTCCACCGGCAAGGCCTTGGAGATCGCACGCATGGCGCGCGACATGCATGGCGGCAACGGCATCAGCGACGAGTACCATATGATCCGCCACCTGCTCAACCTCGAGACGGTCAATACGCTGGAAGGTACCAGCGACATCCATGCACTGGTGCTCGGCCGCGCGGTGACGGGGCTGCAGGCGTTCAACTAGCGGCGATCGGGCCGCCCCGGTCCGGTGGGCCGATCGTAGCGTGCGCCAGGCGATCCTGTTGTCCATGCGGTGGCGACCCGCTAAGCTCTTCAGCCATGAACCGTCTGTCCACCGCATGCCTCGGCGCGCAGCCGGGGCACCGTCATGCCGATCAGTGTCGGCTCGACCGGTCGAAGGCCTGGCCATGACGCTGGTCTTCTACAGCCAGGTCGATAACGCCGATGACTGGCGCGAGGCGCTGCGCGCCGCCGATCCCGGCCTGGCGTTCCGTGTCTGGCCCGACTGCGGGCCGCTCGAAACGGTCGAGGCGGTGCTTGCCTGGAAGGCGCCGCCCGGCTTCTACCGGCAGTTCCCGAACCTCAGGCTGATCATCACCCTGGGCGCTGGCGTGGACAACATTGTTGGTGATACGACGCTGCCGCCAGGCATCCCGATCACCCGCATCTCCGACCCCGAGATGGGCCGGATGATGGGCCAGTTCCTGCTGACCTGTGTGCTGCGCCATTTTCGCGAGTTCGGCACCTTCGAGCGCGCGCGCGCCGAGCGTCGCTGGGCCTACGTGCATCCGCGCGAGACGCGCGAGTGCACCGTCGGCATGATGGGGCTGGGACAACTCGGTTCGGTCGCGGCCGCCGAGTTCGTCCGGCAGGGCTTCCGCGTGCTCGGCTGGTCACGCTCTCCCAAGGTCTTGCCCGGCGTGGAGACCTTCGCTGGAATGGCGGCGTTGCCAGCCTTCCTCGCGCAGAGCGAGATCTGCGTGATGCTGCTGCCGCTCACGCCCGACACCGAGAATCTGATGACGGCCGAGCGGTTCGCGCAACTGCCGCGCGGTGCGAAGTTCGTCAACGCCGGGCGTGGCCGTACGGTCGATGAACAGGCTCTGGTACAGGCACTTCGCTCCGGGCATCTGGCCGAGGCGACGCTCGACGTGTTCCATGAAGAGCCGCTGCCACCGGCGCATCCGCTGTGGGACCTGCCGCAGGTGCTGGTCACCCCGCATCTCGCGTCGATCGCGATCCCGCGCAGCGCGGCCGCGCAGATCGTCGAGAACCTGCGCCGCATCGCGCGCGGGGACAGTCCGCTCAACGCGGTGGATCCGTCGCGCGGCTACTGAGGGTGGCAGCCGGCGCAGGGAGAACTTCCGTGGAACCGGCAAGGGCCGGTTCCACGTCCGGCGCTCAGGCGCCCCGGTTCACGTAGCCGTACGCGAGGTTGGTACGTCCGTCGCCCTGCTCGTCGTAGATGCGTTTTGCACGCGCGACGATGTCGTTCTCCAGCCCGGCACGCATGCCCTGCGTGAACCGGTACAGGCGTGCCGAGTTCTCCGCGAAGATTGCATTCTTCACTGGGCCGTCGGGTGCACCGAGCGGCTTGAAGCCATGCATCTTCTGCATATCTTCCGGAATCTCGAGCCGGCGCAGGGCCTCGATCTGCCACTGTGGCGCGCCGGTCCAGACGGCGTCGGTGCCCCAGACGATACGGTCGGCGCCCAGTCCCTTCACCAGTTGCCCGAGCATCGCCGCGCACAGCCGCGGCTCGGCCACCGTGCTCTGGGCGAAGATCTGGCCGAGGTCGCCATAGACGTTATTCACACCGTACTTCGCGGGGATGTCGGCGATGTCGGTCACCCAGTCGATACGGCCGGTCTTCTCGAACTGCTGCCAGCCGGTGTTCTGCGCGCCGCCGGTGAAGCGGAACCCGGAGTGGTAGATCACGAAGTTGAGTTGCGGCCAGTCCTTCGCGGCCTTGCCCACGTCGCGTACGTCGGCGTACTTGACCAGGTCGGGGAAAACCTTGGTCGTCGACGGCGGGAACAGGCCCTTGTGCACACAGACATTGGCCAGGCTCGGGTTGGTCTTGCTCGCCTTCACCAACTTCTCATAGAACGGGTACATCAGCTTCTCGTCGTCCAGGTGCCAGGGGTGGCGCGCCAGGTGCTTGTTCGTGTTGTCGCCGACCGTGTAGCCCTTGAACGAATCCGGCTTCAGCACTTCGAGGTCGTGGTCGACCTTCTCGAGCCAGCCGGGCATGCCCGGCATGAAGATCGCATGCGAGAACATGCGCTTCGTGCCGCTCTGCCTGTTCACGTTACTGCGCGCATCGGCCTTCATCTCGTTGGTGAGGAACCAGTCGCGCGGGTCTTCGGAACCCGAGCCGGAGATCAGCGCGACCTTGGTGTCGCTGTCGAGGTAAATCTCCTTGAAGTAGTTCGCGAACTTCAGGTCTTCTATGGTCTGCGGCTTGCCGGCGAGGGCCGGGTTCCAGCCGGACTTGCCGACCGCTTCGCGCGAGCGCACGAAGCCTTCCAGCCGCGTGTCGTCGCGCAGGAAGTGGGTGTGCATGTCCATGATGAACTGGCCCTTGAGCGCCGCTGCGCGCGCATTGGCCATCTCGGGCGTGGCCGCCTCGGCGCGGCTCACCATGTACAGCGGGCCGAAAGTCTCGTTCATCGCTACGAAGGCGGCAGCCATGCCGGCAGAGGTCTTGAAGAATGCGCGCCGGGTCATGCCCTGGTGCTCTGCGAGCTCCGTGCCGATGGCCTTCACGCGGGCCTCGAACTCGCGCTGGCGCTCGGTCTGCGGCGCTGGCATGAACTCGTCGGAGGAAACGGACTGCACGGGTATCGGCGAGGCGAACAGCGAGGATTCCGCCGGTGCCAGTCGCGCCAGATCTTCGTCGGTCATCATGCTCATGCTGTCGTCTCCCCCCCGAGAGTGGCCGCGGTTCGTGGTCGAACGCGGTCGCGCGGCGCGCGAATCTGCAATCTACTGCGATTCGAAGGTCGCGGGTAGGGGTGATCCCATCGTTTCGGAAGAAGCAAGGGCGACCGAAGTCGCCCTTGCCCATGCCTCTACTGCGTGGAACGTGATCGGCTCAGAGAGCCCGCAGGAACTCGCTCACGCGCAGCAGCACGAACTCGTTGTCCTCGTGCCTGCCGGGCTCTCGGCCGGCACCCACGGTCAGGTTGTTGTCGTTGCCGACGATGATGTGATCTGCATCGACGATGTCGACGTTCTCGATGCACCAGAACGGCATCGTGAACCGGCCGGCGATCGTGCCCTGCCTTGCGCGCTTGTCGGGGTCGGCAATGTTCAGCAGGTCGATGTAGCCGATCTTGCGTACCACGCCCTCGGGCGCGGTGCCGCCAAGGTCGATCTTGTAGACCCGCTTGAACTGGGCCGGTGCGTTGTAGCAGTCGGCACGTGCCGGACCGTTGCAGGCGAGCTCGGGGATGCCTTCCCGGTTGTCGCGCTCGACGATCAGCGCGGTGTTGCCGTCGATCATGTTGAAGTCGCCGATGTTATGGCCGTTGACTTCGAGCTGGTAGCGCCAGGAGCGGCCGGTGTAGGCCGCCTTCTGCACGTCGAACTCGAGGATGCGCAGTGCTTCACGCCCGTCGGCCATCTCCCAGCCCTTGGTGGCCTCGTTCCAGATCGGGCCTTCGAGCAGCGGATACAGGAACCGGCCGTCCGGCGATGCGGCCATGCCCTCGAACCCGCGCGAACGGCGCACCACCGTGTTGAACTGGCCTGGCACATTCGGCGTGGTGACGGCGAAATGATCGGGCGAGCGCACGACGCGGCCGTCGATCACCGTCTCGAACAGGCCGGTGACCTTGCCATTGCGATCGGTGCGGATCAGGTACGGACCGAGCTCGTCGCCGAACCAGAAGTTGTCTCCGATGATCTGGATCGACTCGATGTCGAGATCGGCGCCGGTCAGGTAGCGGGTCTTGCTCGCCGAGTTGACGATGTTGAACGGAAGGACGCCGTCCGGGTCGTGCAGGAACACCGTGCGCAGGATGACGATCTGGTGCGTCTTCCAGTCGAAGCGTACGTGGTAGAACATCAGCATCGCGTCGGGGGAGTTGGCGCGCGTGCCGAAGCCGTTGTCGCCGGTCACCCAGGCAGTGCCGTCCTTCATCCACTTGATGCCGGAGAAGCCCTGGATCGGCTGGCCCTTGAACGGCGTGTCTACGCCGGTGAAGCGGGGGGCCTTGGGATCGGACAGGAACGAGATGCCCGGGATCGAGCCGATCTGGTCGCGGCGGCGGCCGTCGGCGTGGGTGTAGCGGCCGGACACGGCCATCGAGGCCGGGGCGTCGGCCGGCGGTCTGGTGAACGAAGCCGCGGGCAGGATCGCCTGGCCCACGAGGGTGGCTGGGAACGCCTGCGCTGCGCTGGCGTGCGGGGTGCCGACCATCACCGACGCCAGGAAGGCGGAAGCAACAGTAAGCGGACGGGCGAACGAAACCAATCGGTAGCTCATGGAAGATCTCCGGCCTGGGTATTCGATTTCGACCCGGCGGGCGCTCGCGTCGGCCGGGCAGGGGAAAAGCGTCGCCACCCGCGGGTGGTGGCTGAACGAAGGCGGGTTACAGTTCCTCGAGCGTCGCCATCGTGATGTTCTTCCAGATCATCGGCGGGCGACCGGGCCGCAGCTCGACCATGTACACCTCGTCGTTGGCCTGGCGCACGCGGTTGAGCGCCTCGTCCGGCTTCAGGCCGAGCAGTTCGGCCATGATCTGCGGATTGCTGCCGCCGTGGCCGACGATCAGGATGTTGCCGCCGTTCTTGTGCCGCGAAAGGATGTCCCGGGTGGCCGCGCCGACGCGCTTCCACTGATCACCAAGCGACTCGCCGCCGTCGAGCGAATCGTCGACGATGCGGATGCGGCGGCGATACTCGGCGGACATCTCGGCGTTGTTCTTGGGGTCGTCGACGATACCCTCGAACTTGCCGTGGCTGCGCTCGTTCAGCCCGGGAATGGCGGTCTGCTTCACGCCGGTGAAGCCCTCGGCCGTCTGGCGGGTGCGCACCAGGGCAGCGGTATAGATATGGTCGAGCTGCACGCCGCGCATGCGCTCCACCAGCGCAGCGGCCTGCTTGCGGCCAGTTTCGTTCAGCGAATTGTCGGTGTTCCCCTGCACCCGCAGGGCGACGTTCCAGTCGGTGATGCCGTGGCGTGCGATGTAGACGCGCAGCACGTTGTCGGCGGCAAACAGCGGGGCGGTGAATGTCAACGCCGTGGCGGCGACGATCAGTCGCGCCAGCTTGCGTACGGAAGCCATGGTCGGTGTTCCTCGTTCGGTTCGATCGGATAGGGAAACGCTTGCAAAGTAGAAAGTAGGCGATGGGTTGCATGGCCCGCTATCGGTTTTCGGCAACTGACTGGAGGCCGCGCACTCCTTTCAGCATCGACTGGATGTGCCTTCGAATGCGGCCGGTACGGGAGTTGACGACCAGGACCGGCAAGTGTCAGCTCGAGATCATCGAATTTCGGCAACATGGTTTTGCCATATTGCAGGCCGTATCCCGTATCCCGTATTCCGTATTTCGTGTTTCGTATTTCGTATTTCGGCAACCGGCCAACCACCGCGGTCGGACGTCCTGCCCTTTCGATCACAACGCTCCCGAGGCACCCATGCCGCTGAACGTGCAGTCCGTTGAAGTGCCAGTCGCCTCCTTCCGGTGCACCGATGCACAGGAGCAGGCTAGCGTGCTGCCCGGATGG
>CANGXU010000107.1 GCA_947457885.1 Betaproteobacteria bacterium | reverse complement strand
TCGCGCTGCGCCTGTTCGACACCGAGTCTTCGGCCACTGCATCGACACGGCGCGGCGTGGTGCGGCTGATGCGCATCGAGATGAAGGAGCCGATGCGCATGCTCGAGAAGCGGGTGCGCGACCAGAAGGAGGCGCTGCTCGCGTTGCGCTTGTTGGCGCCACCCGATGCGCTGGTGGAGGACGTGGTCGCGGCGGTGGCCGATCGCGCCTTCATCGGCGATGACCCGCTGCCGCGGTCGAAGGCCCAGTACGAGCAGCAGCGCACCCGCGCGCGCGCACGGGTGCCTGCAGTGGCCGATGGCGCGCTCCGTCTGCTCGGGCAGGTGGGCCAGGCCTACGCGAAGGTCGCGCCGCTGGTGTCATCGCCGCCACCGGCGCTCGCGCGCATCGCCGCCGACATGCGCGTGCAGCTGTCGCGGCTGGTCCGTCCGGGCTTCATGCTGGGCACCCCGTGGGAGCAGTTGCCCCACCTGCCACGCTACCTGAAGGCGATGGAGCTGCGCCTGGCGAAGTATCCGGGCAACCCGGACCGCGATCGCCGGCATGCCGAGGCGATTGCCGGCCTGGCGAAGCGTATCGAACGCCGGCTCGAGGAGCGGCAGGCGGCTGGAGAACCCGACCCGGGCGCGGAGGCGCTGCGCTGGCAGGTCGAGGAGCTCCGTGTGTCGCTGTTCGCCCAGGAACTGCGCACGCCGGCACCGGTGTCGATCAAGCGCCTGCAGAAGGCCTGGGAAGAACTGCAGTAGGGATCCAGGCCGTCGCGCGGGGGCGGTTTTCTCTAGAATCGATCCCGCTTCGCGCCCGTGCTGCCGCGCACGACCCTTTCCAAGGAGCCCCTTCGATGAAAGTCCCGACCCCGGTACGCAGGCGTTTCCTCGCAACAGGTGCCGGGGCGGCAGCGGCCCTCGCCGCGCCGGCGGTGCTGGCACAGACCTCGGCACCGGCGGCGGCTGGCCAGGCACGCCGACCCGCCGGCCCGCCGGTCTGGCTCGACCTCGACCAGGCCCAGCTCGACGCAGCCTACGACCAGAGCCAGTACGCGCCGAACCAGCCGCTGGTCACCAAACGCTACGCGATCAACAGCGCAGCGGTGCGAGAGCGGCTCGGCGCACCGCAACGGTTCGGGTACGGACCGACTGCGATCGAATCCATCGACGTGTATCCGGCGAAGCAGGCGAACGCGCCGGTGATGGTGTTCATCCATGGCGGCGCCTGGCGCAACGGACTGGCCCGGGACTACGCCTTCGCCACCGAACTGTTCGTCGAGGCGGGCGTGCACATGGTGATCCCCGATTTCGTGTGGGTGCAGGATGCTGGCGGCAGCCTGATGCCGATGGCCGACCAGGTGCGGCGCGCGCTCGCCTGGGTACACCGGAATGCATGGCGTTTCGGGGGCGACCCGGGCCGCATCCACGTGTCCGGGCACTCCTCCGGCGCCCACCTGGCGGGCGTGCTGCTCACCACCGACTGGCCCCGCATGTTCGGGCTGCCCGCGGACGTGATCAAGGGCGGCGTGTGCTGCAGCGGCCTCTACGACCTGCACCCGGCGCGGCTGTCGGCGCGCAGCAACTACGTGAAGTTCACCGACGAGATGGAGCAGGCGCTGAGCCCGCAGCGTCATCTCCAGCACCTGAATGCACCGCTGGTGCTCGCATACGGCACCCTCGAGACGCCGGAGTTCCAGCGCCAGACGCGCGATTTCGCGGCTGCGGTCAAGGCCGCGGGCAAGCCGGTGGAACTGCTGGTGGGCGAGGGTTACAACCACTTCGAGATCCTCGAGACGCTGTCGAGTCCCTACGGCCTGCTCGGCCGTGCCGCGCTGGCCCAGATTCGTCGAGGGACATCCTGAAAGCGGATGCGCAGGCACCAGGCTCATCCGGGGCGGACAACGCGGAACGGCTGTCGAAGATCGGTGTGCCCACCGCGGTAGGCGTTGCCTTCGCCGTGCAGGCCGGTGTCGCGCTGGTCATCTTCGCGCCACCGGTGCTGGCCCCTGCGGCGACCCGAGCGATGGGCGTCGACCCGTCGACCGTCGGCATCTTCACCTCGATCGTTTACCTCTTCGCCGCGATCGCGGCGGTGTCGAGCGCGCGCCCCGTGGCGGCGCTCGGTGCGCTGCGCGCGAGCCAGCTGTGCCTGGGCATGTGCGCCGCGGGTATCGTTCTGGTGGCGACTGCCTGGCTGCCGCTGGTGGTACTCGGGGCGATATTGCTCGGGCTCGGCTACGGGCCCGTCACCCCGTCCTCCGCGATCATCCTGGTCTCGACCCTGCCTGCGCGCTACCGATCGCTCGGTTTCTCGGTCAAGCAGACCGGCGTGCCGGTCGGTGCCGGCGCGTGCGGCCTGGCTATCCCGGCGCTGGTCGCAGCGTTCGACTGGCAGGTGGCTGCGTATGCGCTCGCCGCTGCCGCGGTCACAGGCGCGGTTCTCTGTCAGCCACTGCAGCGCGACTTCGATGAAGGCGTGCGTGGTAGCGGTCCTTCGGCAAGCACGTCGCCGCTCGGTTCGCTCGCGCTGGTGTGGCGCCTGCCGAGGCTGCGTGAACTGGCGATCGGTTCGTTCGTGTTCGCCGGCATCCAGATGTGCGTCGTCACCTATCTGGTGGTGTTTCTCACCGAGACCGGGCTCGGCCTGGCTGCGGCCGGGCTTGCCATGACCTGCGCGATGATCGGTGGCCTGGTCGGTCGCATCGGCTGGGGCTGGGTCGCCGACAACCTGCTGGCACCTCGGCGCACGCTCGCGCTGGTGAGCCTGTTGATGGGCATGACCTCGCTCGGCCTGGCCTGCGTGGCGCCTTCGTGGCCGCTGGCGGCGGTGATCGCACTGTCAGCGGCTGCCGGCCTCTCGTCGATCGCATGGAACGGTGTTTACCTCGCCGAAGTCGCGCATCGCGCGCCGCCCGGGATGGCCACCGCGGCTACCGGTGGCACCATGTTCTGCACCTATGCCGGGGTGATGGTGTGGCCGACGGTGTTCTATGTGGCACACGCGGCGACCGGGAGTTACGTAGCTTCGTTCGGGCTGGTCGGTCTGCTCGGGTTGGCCGGAGCAGCGCTGTTCGTTCGCCCGTCGCCGGACTGAAAGAAGAAAGAGCGGACGTCCCTGGCTTGGAGGCAGGTACGTCCGCTCGAGTGAGCCCGTCTGCGCAGGGGCGCAGGGGCCTGCACTGCGACGGCTGCATCGGATCGCGATGCAGCCGCCACCGTGCAGTTACTTCTTGGCGGTTTCGGGCACGGCCTTCTTCGCCTCGGTAACGGCAGCCTTCGCGTCGGCCTTCTTCGCCTCGGCAACCGGCGCACCGGTCGACGGCTTGGCCGGGGTGGTCGGCGTTGCGGCGGGGGCCGCGGGCGCTGCCGGGGTGGCGGCGGCCGGGCTCTTCGCGGGAGCCGACGGGGCGGGGGTGCCTTGTGCAACTGCGTTGCCTGCCACGAAAAGGCCAGCGATCAGCATCGTCACGATCTTGCTCATTTTTTCTTCCTTTCCTTGGGATGACACAGATGGCCTGTGTTGAGTCGAATAACGGTACGTGCACCGTCCCGTTGACGATCTGCGGCTCAGAAAGCCCAACTATAAATTTCGTCGCACACCCGCCATTGCGTCAACCGTGCAGGCGGACTCGCGTTTCGCGCGAGGCCCCGCGCCAGGTGCGGCGGGCTGCGCGCGAGCGACGGTGGCGGTAAGCTTCCGCTTCCACAGTCAAGACAGCGGACGCACCGTGAACACATCCAGCGCAGCCAGTGAACCCTTCCGCCTCGAAGAGGCCACCATCGGCGAGATGCAGCAGGCCATCCGCGATGGTCGCACCACCTGCGTGAAGGTGGTCGAGCACTACCTGAAGCGGGTACGCGCGTTCAATGGCGTGTCCAGCATGCTGATCACCGAAGACGGTGCCGATGTCGCGCCTGCCCCCGGAACGGTGCGCGGCGGATCGCCGCTCGCATTCCCGACGAAGACGGTGAAGGCCGCCGACTGGCTGCCCGACCTCGACAAGTACGAAGGGCCGCCGATCGAATTCGGCCGGATGGAAGCCACCGGCTCCGACCCCGAGGTCGCGCAGCAGTACGGCATGGTCGCCGGCATCCCGGATGCAGGGCAGGTCAACGCGCTGTCGACGATCAACATCCGCGGCGAGCGTTCGGTCACCTGCAAGGGCGACTTCGACCGCCATCCATCGCTCGGGCCGCTGCCGCCCGGTGCCCCGCCGATGTGCGACGAGTTCCGCCACCAGCCCGATGCGCTCGAGCGTGCGGCGGAACTCGACGCGCAGTACGGCAGCAACCCTGACCTCGAGAAGATGCCGATGTATGGCGTGGTCTTCTCCTTCAAGGATCCGTTCGATACGAAGGACATGCGTTCCACCGGCGGTGGCGACACCCGCTACGACATCGACGTGCCGGCGCGCGACCATGTGCTGGTCGATCAGTTGCGCGCGAAGGGCGCGATCATCTTCGCCAAGGCGGTGTGCACCGAGTACAACGGCCGCGCAGCCGATCCCGGTGGACGGCACAAGATGCTCAAGGTGCTGCCCTCGACCATCGGCTACCAGCGCAGCACCTGGGGCGGTAACCCGTCCAATCCGTACGACACGACACGCTCCGGTTCGCTCGGTTCGAGCTCCGGTTCGGGCGTGTCGGTCGGCGCCAACCTGGTGATGGCGAGCCTGGGCGAGGAAACGCGGGCCTCCTGCCGCGGGCCGTCCAACCACAACTCGGTGGCGCTGATCCTGCCACACAAGTCGATGATCGGCTTCGACGGTGGCGCGATCGGCGTGGACATCTACGTCGACCGTACCGGCATCCTGTGCCGGTCGCTCGGCGACTGCGCAAAGGTGCTCGACGCATTGAAGGATCCCGAGCGCGGCTACTACGACCCGCGCGACGAATGGTCGACCGTGCCGCGCTCGTCGATCGTGGCCGGTGGCTATGCGAAGCATGCGCAGTGCGAGGTTGCACCCGGCGCGCTGGCCGGCATGCGGCTGGGCGTGATCCGCGAGTCGATGGTGTATCCGCGCGGCTCGAAGAGCGAGCAGCCGATCGTCGAGGCCGCCTGCGCCGAGATCAAGTCGGTGCTCGGCGGCCACCTGGGCGCGACGCTGGTCGAGTCGAGCGATCCGCTGTGGACGCCGGATGCCGACTGCGAGCAGATGACGGTGGACTTCCGTCGCGCGCTCGCGCGCATGGTTCCGGTGCTGATGCCCGACCTGCTGTTCCGCCTGGGTGCCGACGGGCTGCCGCTGTTCCGGGAATTCGCCGAGGCCATCGTGCGTACGGAATTCCAGCCCGGGAAGTTCTTCGGCTCGGGTTCCATGCAGCCGATCGACTACTTCGTGAAGCTGGCCGAAGGGCTGATCCCTGCACCGTCGAACCTCGACGTGCCGACGGTGCAGCAGCAGGACATGGCGATGGCCTTCCGCTTCCACCTGACCCAGTACCTGACCCGGCGTGCCGCCGACTGGAAGGCACGTGGCTTCAGCGAGTCGGTTGTTGATTTCGCGACGCTCAACGCGCGCACGAAATTCTGGGGCGACGACCAGCGTGCCTGGTTCGCGAACTGGGAAGAGGTGGCCGACATGCGCAACCCGCTCGGCCAGCGCCAGGGCATCAACGAACGGATCATGCTGCGCGAACTGCTGCGCCGGGTCGACATGATGGTGATGTACGAGAACCGGCTCGACGCATTGGTGCGGCTGCACTCGCCCTATCCGCCGGCGAAGATCGGCGGCGCGGGGCAGCCGGGCGTCTGGCAGAACCTGCGCCCGGAGTCGCTGAACGGGCCGAACGCGGGGCTGACGGAGATGCTGGTGCCGGCGGGCTATGTCACCACGGTCTACGACCCGGAGTTCCGGCTGAGCGCCGACCGCAAACGCTACGAGACGGTCGGCTCGGACCACGCACGGCAGGTCGCGGCGCCCGGCATGCCGTTCTCGCTGGTGTTCCGCTGCGAACCGGGCCGCGAGGACGTGCTGCTGAAGGTCGCCTCGTCCTACGAGGCTGCATCGAAGCGGCGGGTGTCGCCCCCGGCGTTCCCGCCATTGCCCGCGGGCTGACGGTTGGCCCGCCTTGCGCCAACCAGGCTCCGCGACGCAGGAGCCGGTCGGCGCAAGGCCGCAAGCGCTATTCGAACTTGCCCTTGCGGATGATCGGGCCCCAGCGCTTCTCTTCGTCGCGCACGAAGCGGGTGAATTCCTCCGGCGTGCCCGGCGCGGCGTCGATGCCACGGTCCTTCAACTGCTGGCGCACGTCGGCCGAATTGAGCGCGGCGACCATGTCCTTGTGGAACCGGGCGATCGCGGCCTTCGGCGTCCGTGCCGGCGCGATCAGGCCATACCAGTTGGTAGCCTCGTAACCTGGCACGCCTGCTTCCGCCACCGTGGGCACATCGGGCAGGGCGTCGCTGCGCCGGGCTCCGGTGACCGCCAGCGCCCGCGCCTTTCCCGCCTGCACCTGCGGCACGGCGGTCGAGATCACCGCGGTGAACATCGGCACCTGGCCGCCGATCAGGTCGGTCAGAGCCGGGCCGCCGCCCTTGTAGGGGATGTGGTTGAGCACGGTGCCGGTCATCGTCTCGAACAGCACGGTGGCCAGGTGCCCCGGGCTGCCGATGCCGGAGGTGGCGTAGTTGATCGTGCCCGGCTTCGCCTTCGCCAGCGCGATCAGGTCCTTCAGGGACTTCGCCTGTACCGACGGATGCACGATCATGATGTTCTGCAGCGTGACCATCATGCCGATCGGCTCGAAGCTCTTGTACGGGTCGTAGGGCACCTTCTGCAGGGTCGGGCTGATCACCAGGTTGCCGATATGCCCGAACGCGACGCTGTGGCCGTCGGCATCGCTGCGCGAGAGGATCTCGAGCGAGATCACGCCGTTGGCGCCAGGGCGGTTGTCGACCACCATCTGCTGTCCGAAGGACTCCTGCAGCTTCGGCTGCAGGATGCGCGCGACCAGGTCGGTCGCACCGCCGGGCGGGAAGCCGACGATCATGCGTACCGGGCGCGACGGGAAAGGCTGGCCGAAGGCTGGCACCGCGCTGGCGAGCGCGAGGGCGGCGCAGGCCACCGCGCAGGCCGACGAGAGCGGGGCTGAGGCCCGGGTCGGTACGCATTCCGGGAGGCTGGCTGTGGTGGGAAGCTTCATGGGGCGCCTTCGCTGTCTGGAAGTGTCTGCGAGAGGATAGCCGCAAGGGCGAGCAGTGGCAGGCGTGGCGGCGGCGTCGACGCTGGCCCTCAGTCGCGCAGGGTGATGCCCGCCTGCCGGATGATCGCGCCCAGGCGTGTGCGCTCGGCGGCGATGAACTTCATGAAGCGCTCCGGACTACCCCCTTCCAGGACGGCGCCCTGCTGGGTGAGGCGCTCGCGCAGGTCGGGCTGCTTCAGTACCTCGCCGATCTCGACGTTGAGCTTCTGGACGATGCCGCGCGGGGTCTTTGCCGGCACGACCATGCCCCACCACTGGGTGATCTCGAACCCGCGCAGCGTGTCGGCCACCGGCGGCAGGTCGGGCAGCATCGGGTCGCGGGTCGCACCAGTGGTCGCGATCAGCCGGACCCGCCCGCCGGCGAGGTGCGGCGCGGCGGCGATCGGCGAGGTGATGATGAGGTGTACCTGCCCGGCCAGCACGTCTGCCAGCGCGGGCCCCGCACCCTTGTACGGGACATGGCCCATCTTCAGCCCGGCGGCCAGATTCATCATCTCTCCGGCCAGGTGCGCGGGGGTCCCGGTGCCGGCGGATGCATAGAGCAGCGGCCGCGACCGGGCGAGGGCGATCAGGTCGGCGACGGTCTTCACCGGCAGCGCACCGTTCACCACGACGACGTTGGCGGCCGAGGCGAGCAGGCTCACCGGCGCGAAGTCGCGCTCGACGTCATACGGCAGGTTCGATCGCATCGCGGGCAGCATCGCGAAGATCGTCGTCGCGCCGAGCAGCGTGGTGTAGCCATCGGGGGCCGCACGCGCGACCAGTTCAGCGGCGATGATCCCGCTGGCCCCGGCCCGGTTGTCCACCACGATCTGCTGCCCGATGCGTTCCGACAGCGGCTGCGCGACCGAGCGGCCGATGATGTCGGGTGCGCCACCGGGGGCTGAATTGATGATGAATCGGATGGGGCGCGACGGCCAGGACTGGCCCGCAGCGTCCGCCGTTACGCTGCCCAGCAGTGTCACTGCAAGCAAAGATGCCGGCAGGGGCGCCAGTGTGGCTGTCAGCCTGTACACGGCCGGATCCTCAGGGCGTCTTCGCGAAGTACTGCGGGTCGACGCCGGGCGGCGGCGTGTAGCGGAAGGTACCCAGCCCGAGGATCGCATCGCGGCCGCCGTGCCGGTCGATGTAGACCTGCTGGTCGGCACGCGCCAGTGCATCGGCCGCTTGCGGGTCCACGATCTTCATCAGGGCGGCCAGGCATTCCGCGCGCACGCCGGCGTGCGCCAGGTCTTCGGCCAGGTCGACCGTCTCCTCCGGATCGGCCTCGAGGTCGAACAGCATCGGCGGCGGCACGAAGTCGCGGAACGCCGCGTAGTGGATGTACTTGTAGCGTCCATGACGGATCATGAACGAACCGGATGGCGAGGCGGCTGCGTGGTACTCGGACAGCACCGTGCGTTCCGGCCGCGCACCGTTGGCCATCGCGATCAGCGAATGCCCGGGCAGGTCGGCATCGTCCGCATGCGCCGGCACGCCCAGCGAATCGAGCGTGGTCTGGAACACATCGACCAGCGACACCGGCGCATCGACGCGCGCGCCTTCCGGGATGCCCGGGCCGGCCAGCAGCATCGGGATGCCGGCCGATTCTTCGTACATCGTCGACTTGCCCCACAGCCCGCGCGCACCGAGGTTGTCGCCATGGTCGGACGAATAGAGCACGCGGGTGTTCGACCACAGGCCGAGTTCCTCGACCGCGCCCAGGATCTGGCCGATGTTGTCGTCGAGGAAGCTGGTCAGGCCGAAGTAGGCCGCGAGCGCACGGCGCACCATGTCGTCGCCGGTGAAGCCCTCGTCGAAGCACATCGACCAGCGCTGCCGGTCGATGAACGGATGCTTCGGCCGCTCGTCCTTCGCGTACATTTTCGGCCAGGGCAGCGATTCCGGCGGATACAGGTCGTAGAACGCCTGGGGCGCGATCAGCGGGAAGTGCGGCGCGACCATGCCGACATAGAGCACCCACGGACGGTCGCGGTGCTTCGGTGCTTCCTCGCGCAGCCACTGGCGCGTGGCGGTGACGATGTCGCGGTCGTAGCGGGTGTAGTCGGATTCGCCCGGGCCGGCCTCCGGCCCTAGCTTCATCGCGCCGACCCGCTTCGGCAGCTCGTCGCGGATCAGGCCGAGCAGGTCGCCGACGCCATTGACGATGTGCATCGGCAGGATCTCCTCGTCGAAGCCGTTGCGGCGCGGATCGGAGTCCTGATAGTGCAGCTTGCCGATCGACACGGTGCGGTGGCCGGCCGCCATCGTGCGATGGCCCCAGCTGGGCGGCGAACCCTCGTAGGCGATCGCGTTGTCCCAGCAGCGGTGCTCGTGCACATGGCGGCCGGTGGCGAGGCTGGCCCGGCCCGGCACGCAGATCGGGCAGTTGGTGTATGCGCTGCTGAAGCGGGTGCCGCGGGCTGCGAGACGATCCAGGTTCGGCGTCTGCACGATCGGGTGGCCGGCGTAACCCGCGACCTTCGGGTTGTGCTCGTCGGACAGGATCACGATCAGGTTCGTCGGTTGCACGGGCAGTCCTCCGGTCTATGGCTCTCGGGTGGCGGTTTCATTCGATTATAGGCGCGGCACGACGCTGCCTTCGGGGCAGCGGGTTGCCTTCCGTTGCAGGAAGCGTGGCGGAACCGGGAATCATTGCTATAACGCCAGCATGACCAGGACCAACATCAGGACGGCTCGCGCCACGGTGGCCCAGGGCGCGCTTGCGAAGAGCGTGCTGCCATTTGCAGTGCCGATCCTGCTCACCTTCGGGTTGCTGTTGCTGGTCGGGGATCGATGGCCGCGCGATGTGGCGCCCGGGTCCGGCTTGAAGCTGGCGGGATTCTTCGCGACCGTGATCACGGCCTGTGCGGTCTGGCATCACGCCGTCGGGCGCGTCGAAGATCGCAAGGCGCGCCAGTTCGTCGCACTGGTGTGCGCGCTGACCGGGCTGATGGGATGGCCCGTCTGGTCGGTGGGCGTGCTTCCCAGCATCAACGGATCCGTCCAGCGCAACCACCACACCGTCCGCATGACGCTGGAGCGGACCGAAGTGACGCACGCCAGCAAAAGCAGGAATCTCTACCATTGGGCCTGGCTTCGTGCGGATGGCGGCACGCACGCGCGGCTCTCTGGCCGCTACTTCATCACGGGAGCACTGTACGAAAGCCTTGGAAATGCATCGTCCGCGCAGGTCGACGTGACGTTTGCCGAAGGGTTGCTGGGCGCGCAGACCGTACTGGGGTTCGACCGGCGTTGACCACCGTGGACGATGGCCGCGCGCGGGCGCCACTCACGGCGCGAGCTTCGCCGCCTTCACGACCTTGCTCCACCGCTCGATGTCCTCGCGGATGATGCGGTCGAATGCCTCGGGCGTGCTGACCTGCGGCTCCAGGCCCAGCGCGGCGAAACGCTCCTTCACGTCGGCGGACGCGACGGCCGCGTGCAGGTCGCGGGCGATCCGCAGTATCACCGGGCGCGGCGTGCCCGCGGGCGCGGAGATGCCGAACCAGATGTTGACGTCGTAGCCCTTCATCCCCTGTTCGCTGGTGGTCGGCACGTCCGGGAAGACGTCCAGCCGCCGGTTGCCCGCGACGGCGAGTGCCTTGATCTTGCCCGCGCGGATCATCCCCTGCGCGGTGACCGGCGTGGTGAAGATGAGGCCCACCTGCCCTGCGATCATGTCGGCGATCGCGGGTGCGGCACCCTTGTACGGCACGTGCAGGATGTCGGTGCCCGAGAGCATCTTGAACAATTCGAGCGCGAGGTGGCTGCTGCCGCCCGTGCCCGAAGAACCGCCTGAAAGCTGGCCCGGCTTAGCCCGGGCGATCGCGATCAGCTCGTTCATGTTCGTTGCCGGGAACGCCGCGCTGGTCAGCAACATGATCGGCGACCAGCCGAGCAGCGTCACCGAAGCGAAGTCCTCCGGGCGGTAAGGGGTCTTCGCCCGCAGCGCGAAGTTGATCGCGTTGGAGCCCGGGTTGGTCATCAGCAGCGTGTAGCCATCGGGAATGGACCGCGCGACGATCTCGGCGCCGACGAGGCCTCCCGCGCCGCTGCGGTTGTCGATCACCAGCTGCTGGCCCCAGGCCTCGGACAGCTTGTGCCCGAGGAGCCGCGCGACGATGTCGTTCGATGCGCCGGGCGGGTAGGGGACGACGAGCCGCACGGCACGGGTCGGAAAGTCGCCGGCCTTCTGCTGGGCGTGCGCGGGCGCGGGCGCGCCCGGCAGCAGCACGGAAAGCAGCACGGCAGCCACCGCGTATTCGAGCTTCATGTTCCCCTCCTTCGCGTGCGCTCGGAACGTTGCGAGCGTCACCTGAAACAGCGATTCGGGTTCTTCGACCTTCGTCAGATGATAGACGTTGAAGTGGCAGGTCGTCGATCCCTGCACCGGGCGCCGATGACAGCGGCGTGATCGAGGGTTTCGCCAGCAGCGGGTCGAGGGAGGTTGAAGGTAGAATTTCGCGGCGGACCGCATGCATCCGCACGATCTTGTGTAGAGTGAACACACAGCGGCAGGGCTTGCCGGTGAGGCTCGCCCGTAACGACAAGACCCGCGATCAACCCGGAGGATCGACCATGGATCAGACACCCCATCGCCCCAGTGCACCCCTCGAGCGCCTGCACGCTACCCGTCGCGCATTCCTCGCCCGCGTCGCGCAGGCGAGCGCGGTGCTCGGTGGCAGCGCGATTGCCGGCTCGGCAGCGGCCCAGGCGCCCGCCGATGCCGGTGCCGGCATCCCGAACGCCGCGGTCATGGCGGGCAAGGACTCGGTGCTGGCGATCCACTCCGAGCGTCCGCTGACCGCGAGCGTACCCGCCGAGCACCATAACTTCCTGGTGACGCCGACGCGGCGCATGTTCGTGCGCAACAACCTCAATACGCCCGAGGTCGATGCGTCGAAGCATGTGCTGACCGTGCGCGGGCTGGTCGATCGCGAACTGACACTGACGCTGGACGATCTGCGCAAGATGAACGTCTGGGAGCAGCAGGCGATGCTCGAGTGCGCCGGCGCCGGGCGCACCGCTTTCCGTCCCACGCCACGCGGAACGCCGTGGTCGGAGACCGGCGGCATGGGCTGTCCGAAATGGACGGGCGTCAGCCTGGCGGAAATCCTGCGCATGGCTGGCGTGCGCAACGGCGCGGTGCATGTGGCGTTCCTGGGTCTGGACCGGGGCCCGTTGCCCACCATCCCGCCGGTCGTGCGCTCGATTCCGATGGCCAAGGCCATGGAACGCCACACCATGATCGCCACTGGAATGAACGGCGAGACGCTCACCCCGGTGCACGGCGCGCCGATGCGCAGCCTGGTCCCCGGCTGGGTGGGCTCCGCGTCGATCAAGTGGGTGACGGCGATCGAGGTGCTGCCCGCGCCGTTCAAGGGCACCTACATGGACGACAGCTACCGCATCCCGGGTATCCCGGTCGCCCCGGGCGAAAAGATGCCGGCCGATGCGCTCAGCACCGAAGACTGGCCGGTCAAGTCGATGATCACCTTCCCCGGCCCGAACGCCCGGTACCGCCGGGGGCAGGTCGTGCCGATCGAGGGTCGTGCCTGGGTTGGAGAGTCTGCGATCCGTCGCGTCGATCTGTCGTTCGACGAAGGCGTGACCTGGCAGCGTGCATCCCTCGACCGGCGAGGCGATCGCTATTCCTGGCGCCGCTTCAGCCTCGACTACTTCCCCGAGAAAAGCGGCTACCAGACGGTACTGGCGCGTGCCACCGATGATCGCGGCAACGCCCAGCCGTTCCTGCCTGCGTGGAATCCGCTGGGCTACTACTGGAACG
>CANGXU010000106.1 GCA_947457885.1 Betaproteobacteria bacterium | reverse complement strand
GGGGTGGCGCTTGGGCGTCCGAACTCGACGCCCGGCGACAGGTGCGCATGGCGGTGAACCAGGATCTCGCCGGCGCCGGCCAGCGTCTGTCCGACGGCGACGAGGTCGCAGTGTTCCCGCCGGTCACCGGAGGCTGATCGATGCCGGTGCGCGTGCAGACGGAAGACTTCGACATCTCCGCCGAGATCCGTGCGTTGCGCGCGGGGCGCAGCGACGTCGGCGCGGTCGCCAGCTTCATCGGCGTGATGCGCGACTTCAACGATGGCAGCGGGGTCACCGAACTCACGCTCGAACACTATCCCGGGATGACCGAGAAGTCGCTGCAGCAGATCGTCGACGAGGCGCACGGCCGGTGGCGGCTGCAGGACGCGCTGGTGGTGCACCGGGTCGGCTGCATGCGGCCGGCCGACCAGATCGTGCTGGTGGTTGCGCTGTCGGCGCATCGCGAGGAAGCGCTGGCCGCCTGTGCGTTCATCATGGATTTCCTCAAGACGCGTGCGCCGTTCTGGAAGAAGGAGCGCACGCCCGAAGGCGAGCGCTGGGTCGAGTCCCGTGCCAGCGACGATGCAGCCGCCGGGCGCTGGCTGCCGGGCGATCCACGTTGAATGCCACCGGGCTGCTGGCGGTGGGCATCGGCGCGGCACTCGGCGCCTGGCTGCGCTGGGCGTTTGCGCTGCTGTGGAACCCGGTGTTCCAGCCGCTGCCGCTGGGCACGCTGGCGGCCAACGTCGTCGGCGGCCTGCTGATCGGTGCCGCCTGGGAAGTGCTCGGGCGCAATGCCGGCTGGCCGCCCGAAGTCCGCCTGTTCCTGGTCACCGGCTTCCTCGGTGGCCTCACCACGTTCTCGACCTTCTCGGCCGAGACCGTCAGCCTGCTCGAGCGAGAGGACTTCGGTTGGGCCTGTGCGCTGGTGGCCCTGCATGTGTGCGGCTCGCTGGCTGCTACGGTCGCAGGCATCGCGATCGTGCGCCGCATGGCGCAAGCGGGTGGGATGGCTGGCTGATGCACGAGACGATCACGCCATGGCTCGGTCACGAATTCGTCGCGCTCTCGGCCGAGGGCGATCCGCGCGGCTCGGTGACCGCCGAGACGGCGGATCTGCTCGGCCGCATGGACCAGCGGCTGCGCACGCACGGGCTGACGCTGGCGGACACGGTGCGCACGCGCCTGTGGGCGCGCGACATGGATGCCTGGGGCGAGGCGGTCGAGGAGCGCGCACGGCTGCTGTCCGGCGATGCCCGCTCGGTCAGCTCTAGCCACATCCGTCCATCCCGGTTCGCGTCGGCGGCGCGCCTTTCGCTCGACCTGCTGGCGATGCGCCCGAACGACCGGGCATCGCGCAAGCAGGTGGTCGAGTACGAACCGTGCACGATCGTCGCGCGTCACGTAGTGCGTGAAGGGGTGCAGTTCATTTCCGGCAACACCGTGGTGCTGCCGACGTTCGAGGAGCAGTTGCCCGTGGTGGTCGGACGCATCGGCGACACGCTGGCCATGGCCGGCACCTCATGGCGGCGGGTGGTGCGGGCGTCGTTCTTCCTGCACGTGTCGCAGCGGATGGAACACCTGCGCGACGCATTCCGCCGTCTGGTACCGGATCCGGTCGCCGGCTGCGAATATGCATGGGTGGATACTCGCCAGGGAAAACTGATCGAAATCGAAGTGACCGCGGAGGTGTGATGGGAAAGACCAGGTTTATCTGCAGCGGGGCGCTTCCGTGGCGCCGCCTGTTGCCACTGCTTGTCGCCGCGGCGCTGCCTGCCGGCGCGCTGGCACAGGCGGAGTTTCCGAACCGTGCGGTGCGTATCGTGGTGCCGCAGGCAGCAGGGGCCAGCCTGGATATCGCTGCCCGCACGGTCGGCCTGCGGATGCAGGAGGGACTTGGCCAGCCGGTGGTGATCGAGAACCGCCCGGGTGCCAACGCCATCATCGGCATGGAAACAGTGGCCAAGGCGAAGCCGGATGGCTACACGCTGGTCGTGGCGCCGCCGTCTGCGGTAGCGATCAACCCGCTCGTGTTCAAGCAGCTGCCCTACGACACGCTGCGCGACTTCGCCCCGGTGTCGCAGGTGACCGGCATCACCTTTGTCGTCGTGGTGAACCCTGCGCTGCCGGTGGCCTCGCTGAAGGACCTCGCGACGCTGGCACGCAAGCGGCCGGGCGAACTGCCCTACGGTTCGGCCGGAGTCGCCAACATGAACCACCTGTCCGGCGAACTGTTCAGCCAGCTCAATGGCGTGAAGATGCTGCACGTGCCCTACAAGGGCGAGACGCCCGCGGTGACCGACCTGTTGTCGGGCGCCAACGCGGTGATGTTCACCACGCTGCCTTCGGTCACGCAGTACATCCGGTCGGGGAAGCTGCGCGCTGTGGCGGTGATGGGCAGCCAGCGCTCGCCGGTGCTGCCCGAGGTGCCGACCGCCGCCGAGGCGGGCATGGCCGGCATCACGACATCGGGCTGGACCGGCCTTCTCGCGCCATCGGGCACCCCCAACGATGCGATCCAGAAGCTGTACCGCGAGGTCGCGCGGGTGGTGAAGCTGCCCGAGGTCGGGGACACGCTGTCTAAGCTCGGCGCCGACCCGGTCGGCAGTTCGCCCGAACAGTTCGGTGCGTTCATCAGGGCCGAACTGGCGAAGTGGGCAAAGGTCGTCCGCTCGTCGGGTATCGAACTCGCGCCGTGACGGGGTATCGCCCATGAAGTCTGCGCTGTTCGATCGCGCCCTGCGGCTGGTGGTCTCGCGGCCGCCGGTAGAGGCAGCGCGCACCGTCGCCGAGCGCCGGCTGGCCGATCTGTTCTGCACGCTTGCCTCGACCCAGGACCTGGTCGTGGCCGGCGAAGCCGAGGACACGATCTGGGCGCTGTGGACGTCCCACGATGAGCCCGAACTCGAACAGCGTCTCGACCGCGCGATCCGCCATATCGCCGCGCGCGAGTTCGAGCCTGCCGAGGGGCTGCTCGACGCACTGCTGGCCGACCGCGACGATTATGTCGAGGCGTGGAACAAGCGCGCGACGCTCTACTTCCTGATGGAGCGCGACCGGGAAAGCGTTGCCGACATTGTCCGTACGCTGGAACTCGAACCGCGGCATTTCGGCGCCATCTGCGGGTTCGCGCAGATTTGCCTGCGCCACGGACGCCGGGCGGAGGCGCTGGCCGCGTTCGAAGCCGCGCTGGCGATCAACCCGCACATGCCAGGGCCGAAATCGGCAGTCGACGCACTGAACGCCGAGTTCCGGTCGACCGCGCACTGATCCCTGCACTGATCTGCGCGCGGCGCGTGCTGCTGCGCCGTGCGGCCGTTGTCGTGCCCTTCAGCCGAGCAGCGAGCGCGTGCGCAGCGCGACCTCGGATGCCGTGAGCCCGGGCAGCCCGGCCGGTGCGCCATGCGCGGCCGAAACGGCGTCGCCTGCCGCGCCGTGCGCGGTGACCCCACCGGTCAGCGCATCGGAAGGCGGCAGTCCCTGCGCCAGCAGCGCGGCGATGACTCCGGTCAGTACATCGCCCATCCCCGCGCTGGCCATGCCGGGGTTGCCGGTCCGGTGGATGAACCACACGCCGCTGGGTAATGCAGTGACGCTGCCATTGCCTTTCAGCACGACCCCCACATCGAACATCGCCGACAGCGCGAGCGCGCTGCCGATACGGTCGGCCTGCACCGCGCCGGTGTCGGTCCCCAGCAGCCGGGCAGCCTCGGCCGGATGCGGCGTGAGTATCGACGGGGCGTCCCGTCCGGCGAGCGCAGCGCGCAGCGCGGGCTCACGCGCGACGAGGTTGAGCGCGTCGGCATCGAGCACCAGCGGCAGCCCCGATGCCAGCGCCCAGCGCAATGCGGCGTGCGATTCCGGGAAGTCGCCCAGGCCGGGTCCGACCGCCAGCGTGCCGAGCGACTCGATGCGCGGCAGTTCATGCCAGCGCCGGACCATCAGTTCGGGCTGAAGCGGATCGCAGGCGGGACCTTGTTCGTCGACCAGGCCGAGGGTCACCCGGCCGGCGCCGGCCAGCAGCGCAGCCCGTCCTGCGAGCAGGGCTGCACCGACCATCCCTGGCGCGCCCCCGAGCACGCCGACGCTGCCATGGTTTCCCTTGTGGCTGTTGCGCCGGCGCGGCGGACGCAGCCCGGCGAGGTGGCGAGCATCCAGGGCGTGCCCGGAGGCGGGCGCCAGCGCCGTGGCGTCGACATCCAGGCTGGCCAGCGTCAGTTCACCGCAGCAGTCCGGCCCCTCGGCAGTCAGCAGCCCCGGCTTGAGCGCCAGGAAGGTGAGGGTGCGCGTCGCCTCGACGGCGATACCGTGTACCTGCCCGGTATCGGCGTCCAGCCCGCTCGGCAGGTCCAGGGCGAGGACCTTGGCGCCGGCCCGCGCCAGTGCGGCGATCGCAGCGATGCGCGTCGCGAACACTCCGCCCGGCGGACGCTTCAGGCCGATTCCGAACAGCCCGTCGATGACCAGCGCCCAGTGGCCGCCCGACGGCGGCGCGTCGAGCGTGCTGCCCCCGGCCGCCCGCCATGCCACCAGCGCCGCTGCAGCATCCGGCGGTAGCCGGTGCTCATCGCCGTCGAACACCACATCGACCGGATGGAAGGCTTCGCGCAGCAGGCGCGCGGCCACCAGTGCGTCGCCGCCATTGTTGCCCGGCCCGGCGAACACCAGTACGCGGCCGCCAGTGTCGCCGAGCATCTCGATCGCCAGAGCGGTCGCCGCGCGGCCTGCCCGTTCCATCAGCGGTATGCCGCCGTCGCGCGCGATCGCTGCGGCAGCCAGCCGTTCGACCTGGCGCAGGTCGGCAGTCGTATAGAGCGGGGTCGGGTGTTGAGTGGGCATCGGCGATCCGTGTCTTTCCTCCGATTGTAGTCCGCCGTCCGTGTGCCGACGGCCGGTATAATTGCGCTTTGTTCCGGGCCCCCGCGCCGAACGTACCCTCCGATGACGCAGATCCTCCGGTTGCGCGGCAGCCGCGCTGTTTCCGGATTCCGGTTGCAGAAGCTCCTGGAATCCCTGCGGACCGATGCCCCGTCGATCCGGTCCCTGGCTGCCACCTACTGGCATTTCGTGCACGTCGAACGGCCGCTGTCGCCGGACGAGCAGCAGCGGCTCGAGGCCGTGCTTCAGGCGCCCGGCGACGAAGGGCCGGGCGATCCCTCGGCGCGTATCGACCTGCTGGTGGTGCCCAGACTCGGCACTCTGTCGCCCTGGGCTTCGAAGGCGACCGACATCCTGCGTCATTGCGGCCTGCCCTCCGTGCTGCGCATCGAGCGCGGCTGTGCCTGGCACCTGCAGCGCGACGATGGGTTGGCGCCGGATGCAGCCCTGCGCCTGGTGGTCGCGGCACGGGTCCACGACCGCATGACCGAGTCGGTACTCGATTCGCTGGACGCAGCCGACCGGTTGTTCGACGACCTCTCCGATGCGCCGCTGTCGACGATCGACCTGTCCGGGGACGGGCATGCCGCCCTCGATGCGGCGAACCGCGAACTGGGCCTGGCGCTGTCGGCCGACGAAATCGACTACCTGGTCGCGGCGTTCGGGCGGCTCGGGCGCAATCCGACCGACGTCGAGCTGATGATGTTCGCGCAGGCGAACTCCGAGCATTGCCGGCACAAGATCTTCAATGCGAACTGGGTCGTCGACGGCGTGCCGCGCAGTGAGACGCTGTTCGGGATGATTCGCCACACCCACGCGGTGAGCCCGACCGGTACCGTGGTCGCCTATGTCGACAACGCGTCGGTGATCGAAGGTTTCGATACCGGGCGGCTGCTGCCGGTGCCGGCGCCCGGTGCCGGCCCGGCGGCATCGGATGCACTGCCGCACACCTATGCGTGGCGAAGCGAGCGCACCCATATCCTGATGAAGGTGGAGACGCACAACCATCCGACGGCGATCTCGCCGTTCGCCGGTGCGGCGACCGGTGCCGGCGGCGAGATCCGCGACGAAGCGGCGACTGGCCGGGGCGCGCGGGCCAAGGCCGGGCTGTGCGGCTTCAGCGTGTCGAACCTGAACCTGCCTGGCAACCTGCGTCCCTGGGAACTGCAGCCCGACGGTACGGTCTACGGAAAGCCCGGCCGCATCGACGACGCCTGCCGCATCATGCTCGACGGCCCGATCGGCGCGGCCGCCTTCAACAACGAGTTCGGCCGCCCGAACCTGTGCGGCTACTTCCGTTCGTTCGAGGTCACCTTCGACGGCGAACGGCGCGGCTACCACAAGCCGATCATGCTGGCCGGCGGCCTGGGCAGCATCCCCGCGGGCGGCACGCAGAAGGCGCCGGTGCCAGCCGGCGCACCGCTGGTACAGCTCGGCGGCCCGGGCATGCTGATCGGCATGGGTGGCGGCGCGGCGTCCAGCATGGATACCGGGCACAACACCGCCGATCTCGACTTCGATTCCGTACAGCGCGGCAATCCCGAGATGCAGCGCCGCGCGCAGGAGGTCATCGACCGCTGCTGGGCCCTGGGCGACGGCAATCCGATCCTCTCCATACACGACGTCGGTGCCGGCGGGCTCTCCAACGCGCTGCCCGAACTCGCCCATGGTGCCGGGCTCGGAGCTCGCTTCGACCTGCGCGCGGTTCCGGTCGAGACACGCGGCATGTCGCCGATGCAGATCTGGAGCAACGAGTCGCAGGAGCGCTATGTGCTCGCGCTCGATCCGGCACGGCTCGATCTGTTCCGCTCGATCGCCGGGCGCGAGCGCTGCCCGTTCTCGGTGGTCGGCACGGCCACCGCCGAAGGCCAGCTCGTGGTCGTCGATCCGAAGTTCGGCAACCGGCCGGTCGACATGCCGATGGACGTGCTGCTCGGAAAGCCACCGAAGATGTTGCGCGACGTGAAGCGCGTCCTGCGGCACGCGCCGCCGCTCGACCTTTCCGGGGTGGACCTGCGCGAGGCAGTGCATATGGTCCTGCGGCTGCCGGCGGTGGCTGACAAGTCCTTCCTGGTCACCATCGGCGACCGCAGCGTGGGTGGCCTCACCGCGCGCGACCAGATGGTCGGCCCCTGGCAGGTCCCGGTCGCTGATTGTGCGATCACCTTGTCCGCCTTCACCGGTTTCACCGGGGAGGCGATGTCGATCGGCGAGCGCACGCCGCTGGCGCTGGTCGATGCGCCGGCCTCCGGCCGCATGGCGGTCGGCGAGGCGATCACCAACATCGCCGCCGCGCCGATCGAGGCGCTCGGCCAGGTGAAGCTGTCTGGCAACTGGATGGCCGCGGCTGGCCATCCCGGTGAAGACGCGGCCCTGTTCGACACCGTGCATGCGGTGGCGATGGAACTGTGTCCGGCGCTCGGTCTGTCGATCCCGGTGGGCAAGGATTCCCTGTCGATGAAGACCGTGTGGCGCGATCCTGCCGCCGCGGATGCAGCGTGTGCCGTCACCTCGCCGGTATCGCTCGTAGTGTCGGCGTTCGCGCCGGTGCACGACGTGCGTGGCGCATCGACGCCCGAGCTGCGCACCGACGCGGGGGATAGCCGGCTGCTGCTGGTCGACCTCGGGCGTGGGCGCGCCCGGCTCGGTGGCTCGGCGCTGGCGCAGGTGCATTCGATGTTCGGCGACGAGGTGCCGGATCTCGATCGGGCTCAGGACCTGGCCGGCTTCTTCGATGCCATCCAGGTGCTGCGCAGGCAGGCGCTGCTGCTTGCCTACCATGACCGCTCCGATGGCGGCCTGCTGGCGACGGTCGCCGAGATGATGTTTGCCGGCGGGGTGGGTGTCGACCTGGATCCCGGGGCGATGCTGCCCGCGACGACCACGGCGGCGGTCATGGCCTGGTTGTTCAACGAGGAACTGGGTGCGGTGCTGCAGGTGAGGGCCGGCGACGTCGCCCGGGTCGTCGCGGTGTTCGAAGCGCACGGCCTCGGCGGCTGCGTCTTCCCGATCGGCCAGCCCGGTGCCGTCGACCGGCTGCGCCTGCGCGCCGGCGGGCAGGTGCTGCTCGATGAACCGCGCGCGGCGCTGCGCCGGTCGTGGTCCGAGACCAGCTGGCTGCTCGCGCGCCTGCGCGACAATCCCGAGTGCGCCGATGCCGCCCATGCGAGTGCCTGCGACGCGGCAGAGCCGGGCCTGCATGCGCATGTCGCATTCGATCCGCAGGACACGCTGGCTGCGCCGCGGGTCCATGCCGGGGTCAGGCCGAGGGTGGCGATCCTGCGCGAGCAGGGCGTCAATGGCCAGAACGAGATGGCGGCTGCCTTCGATCGTGCCGGCTTCACGGCGGTCGACGTGCACATGAGCGACGTACTCGAAGGACGCGTCACGCTGGATGCCTTTTCAGGCATCGCGGCGTGCGGCGGTTTCTCCTACGGCGACGTGCTCGGCGCGGGCGAGGGCTGGGCGAAGTCGATCCGCTTCAACGCCCGGGCCTTCGACGCGTTCAGCGCCTTCTTCGCGCGCAGCGACAGTTTCGGGCTCGGGGTGTGCAACGGCTGCCAGATGATGAGTGGCCTGGCTGACCTGATTCCCGGCGCGGCGCACTGGCCGCGGTTCGTGCGCAACCGGTCCGAGCAGTTCGAAGCGCGGCTGGTAATGGTCGAAGTAATGCCCACCCGGTCGCTGTTCTTCGACGGGATGGCGGGCAGCCGCCTGCCGGTCGTGGTGTCGCATGGCGAGGGGTTTCCGCTGTTCTCCTCGCCGAGGTCGATGAAGGCAGCCGAGCCGCTGGTCACGCTGCGTTACGTCGACCCGTCGGGCGCACCGACCGAGCGTTACCCGCACAATCCCAACGGGGCACCCGGCGGCATCACCGGGCTTGCCAGCGAAGACGGCCGCTTCAGCATCCTGATGCCGCATCCGGAGCGCGTCTTCCGCACGGTGCAGCTGTCATGGCATCCGCGTGCGTGGGGCGAAGACAGCCCGTGGCTCAGAATGTTCCGCAACGCCCGGCGCTGGGTCGGCTGAGCGACCCACGCCGGTGGGTGCGCCCGGCCGTCGCATCGAGCCGGGTACGCAGCCTCTGTGTCGCTACTCGATCTTCGCTTTCGCGCGCACTTCGCCGATCGCCTTTTCGATTGCCTGCTGCTGGAACCGCTGCTGCAGCTGCTGCTTGACCTCGTCGTAGGGCGGGGCGGTCAGCGGCCGCTCGTCATCGAGGCGGATGATGTGCCAGCCGAACTGCGATTGCACCGGCGCCGGTGCAGTCTGGCCCTTCTTCAGCTTGACCATCGCGTCGGCGAACGGCTTGACCAGGTTCGCGGGCGGCGTCCAGTCGAGTTCGCCGCCGCGGCCCTTGGAACCTGCATCCTCGGACCGCTCGGCCGCGGCTTTCTCGAAAGTGGTCCGCTTGGCTGCGATCGCTGCCATGATCTCCTTCGCTTCGGCTTCGGTCTTGAGCAGGATGTGGCGTACCCGGTACTCGCGGTCACCCATCGCCGAACGGATCTTCTCGTACTCGGCCTTCATCGAGGCTTCGCTGATCGGATTCTTCGCGATGTAATCGGCAATGTAGGCCTGGGCCAGGATGTTCTGTCGCGCCAGTTCGAGCTGCACCAGCACGTCGGGGTTCTTGTCGAAGCCGCGCTTGGCCGCCTCCTGGCTCACTGCTTCCATGCTCACCAGTTCGTCGCGAACCCGTGCGCGCATCTCGGGCGTGTCGGGGGCTCCGCGCTGGGTCTGCTGCTTCATGAGCATGTCGATCCGGCTCTGCGGGACCGCGACGCCGTTGACGCGCGCCACGTTCCCCGGGGTACCCGGCCCCTTCGAGACCTGCGAAAACGCGCCGGTACTGATCATCAGCCCTGCCGCGGCGAACACCGCGAGCGAGACCGTACGTTGCAGGGCGAGGCTTTTCATGCGATTGCTCCCTTGGATGAATGGTTGTCCCGACTGTCCATGTCAGGCTGCGCCAGGTTCGCCCGGTGCCCGGGCCTGGATCGCCAGCGCGTGGATGCGTCCGCGCATCAGGTCGCCGAGCGCTGCATAGACCATCCGATGGCGGGCGACGGTAGTGTGTCCGGCAAAAGCCGCACTGGTCAGCGCGAGGCGGAAGTGCCCGCCGCCGGATGCCGCACCGGCATGCCCGGCATGCAGGGCGCTCTCGTCGTCGATTGCGATCGATGACGGGGCGAGGACGCCGAGGCGTATGCGCATCTCGTCGGTCAGGCTCGCGGGATTCACGGCGATTTCCCGTCGGTATCGTCCGCGGCCTCGGCGTAGCGCGACAGCACCAGGGCCTGCGCGAACACGAACACTAGCATCAGCGCCGTGACCCCGAACAGCTTGAAATTCACCCACGCATCGGTGGAAAAGTTCTGCGCGACCAGGATATTCACCACCGCGAGCATTGCGAAGAACGCCGCCCATGCGTAGTTCAGCCCGCGCCACACCCCGTCAGGCAGGGTGATCTGCCGGCCCATCAGCGCGCGCATCGGGTTGCGCCCGAAGCAGGCATGGGCGACGACCAGCCCGACCGTGAACATCAGGTACAGCACGGTGGGCTTCCACTTGATGAACATTTCGTCATGCAGCAGCAGAGTCGCGCCGCCGAACACCACGATCACGCCGAGGCTGAGCCAGAGCGCCGGCTCGACCGCGCGGCTGCGCAGCCGGAGCCACCCGATCTGCACGAAGGTGGCCGCAATCGCCACCGCCGTGGCGGTATAGAGCCCGGCCAGCTTGTAGGCCACGAAGAAAAGGATGACCGGGAACAGGTCGAACAGCCACTTCATGACCTGGATTGTCTAGGCTCGGGCACGGGATGTCCACTTCGCATTCCGCGACTGCACCATCGCCCGCGCCTCGGGCGAGAAGCCGAGCCCGGCCACCTGGTGCACCGCCTGCTGGAAGAACGCCGGGCATTCCGAAGGCAGGTGGGCTTCCAGTCGTCGGTACGCGCGCTCCATCTTGCGCAGATCGCGTGAGCGGGTCGAGATGACGGCTGCGTTGATCAGCAGCTGGCGCCAGGGGCGCAGCGGGTCGGTCGAGGTGTGGTCCGCCTGCAACCGGGTCGCCACGTTGGCGATCACGGCCTCGTAGGCGTCCGACAGCGCGATGCATGCATCGAGGCTGCCCGCGATGTTGGCACGGTTGGCGAGCGCTGCGACGACCGGGCCGATCTGGCGCAACTGGCCGCGATGGCGCATGCACCATTGGGCGGCTTCGAGCGAGATGTCGATCACGGCGATGCGCGCATTGCGCAGGTCGAGGCGGTCGGCCCAGACGCCCAGGTCGTGCAGGCAATCGAAGATCTGGTCTGCGATGCCGCTGACGTCTTCGGCCAGTACTTCGGCGGTAGGCCCGTACTCGCGGTCGATCCGTTCGCAGTCGTCGACGAACACATCGATTGCATCGACCAGCATGGCCGGCGTGACCGCGCTTCCGGGCCGGATGCCCGAACGATCGAACGCTGCGATGATCTCCCGTGCAGCGGCCTTGAGGCGTACCCGCATCATTCAGACCCTGCCTTGTCCAGCTTCAGCGCCGCCGAATTCATGCAGTAGCGCAGGCCGGTAGGTGCCGGTCCGTCCTCGAACACGTGGCCCAGATGCGCGTCGCAGCGCGCGCAAAGCACTTCCGTGCGGCGGCTGAACCAGCTGTTGTCGTCCGCAGTGGCGACTGCATCGGGTGCCATCGGCCGCCAGAAACTCGGCCAGCCGGTGCCCGAGTCGTACTTGGTCGATGCGTCGAACAACGGGTTGCCGCAACAGACGCAGCGGTAGGTGCCGGCATCCTTCACATCCCAGTAGGCACCCGTGAACGCGCGCTCGGTGCCGTGCCTGCGCGTGACCTCGTACTGCTCGGCACTCAACTGGGCGCGCCACTCGTCATCGGTCTTCCGGATTTTGTCTGTCATGATCGCGATCTGGCTCTGGCGTGTGTAACGACTCGAGCGGCCGAATCGAATGGCCTGCCCTGGTGAAGCGAAAAGGAATGATACGGTGACCCTTGCCTACTGGATGATCCTTGCGTGTGCGATGTTGCCCTATCTGACGGTGGCGGTGGCAAAGTACCGGCCGGACTACGACAACGCCTCGCCACGGGCGCAACTCGCGGCGGCGGAAGGCGCCCGACTGCGGGCCTACTGGGCCCACCTGAACCATTTCGAGGCGTTTCCGCCGTTTGCTGCAGCGGTCATTATCGCCCACCTCGCGCAGGCCCGGCAGGATTGGGTGGACATCCTTGCCGTCGCCTTCGTTGCGCTGCGGGTCCTGTACGCGGTGCTGTACGTCGCCGACCGCCCGACGGCGCGCTCGCTGGTCTGGTCCGCAGCCTTCTTCTGCATGGTCGGCCTGTTCGTGGCCGCAGCGATCGGCTGATTCAGGCCTGCCCGCCCGGAGGCTGCGCCGGGGGCTCGGTCCGCCTGCGCCGGCAGAGGCGCGCATGGCTGCGAAATGTGCAAAAATCGAAGGCTGTACGACGCCGCTCGATCCCGATCGCGGTGTTTCGTCGACTGCGGCGCCGGTCGCCGGTTTCCTGCCGTTCCAGGACCGCCGTTCCGCGAGCGTCCGCGTCATCCCGGGACAGTTCCGTTTACGCACAAGCCTCTGAGAGGAAGCCAGCATGGCCCATGATCCGCTGAACACCCTGCGCGAATTCAAACTGAAGTCCGGCCGCAGCGGCAGGATGTATTCCCTGAAGGCGCTGGAAGAGCAGGGGTTCGGCAAGACCTCGCGCCTGCCGGTCAGCCTGCGCGTGGTGCTCGAGTCGGTGCTGCGCAACTGCGACGGCCAGCGCATCTCCCCCGACGTGGTGAAGGCGCTGGCCGGCTGGCAGCCCAACGGAGCGCGCACGACCGAACTGCCGTTCGTCGTCGCGCGGATCATGCTCCAGGACATGGCGGGCTTCCCCGCGCTCAATGACTTCGCGGCGATGCGTGCCGAGGCGAAGCGGCAGAACTTCGACCCCGCCCGCATCGAGCCGCTGGTGCCGGTTGACCTGGTCGTCGACCATTCGATCGTAGTCGACGTGCACAACTCGACCGATGCGCTGCGCCGTAACATGGAGATCGAGTTCGAGCGCAACGGCGAGCGCTACACGTTCCTGAAATGGGCCAAGCAGGCCTTCTCCGGTATCCGTGTCGTGCCGCCGGGCAACGGCATCTGCCACCAGGTGAACCTCGAGTACCTGTCGCGCGGCGTCTGGGAGAAGGACGGCATCTACTATCCCGACTCCGCCGTCGGCACCGACTCGCACACCACCATGGTGAATGCGATCGGCGTGCTGG
>CANGXU010000105.1 GCA_947457885.1 Betaproteobacteria bacterium | reverse complement strand
CCATCGCCGGCCGGGTGATCGCGGCCAGCCCGGCCTGGGCGTCGAAGCCGCGCATCGCCCACATCACGTCGATCATCAGCTTGCCGCCAGCCTTGTTGCGGTCGATGTTCCAGCGCGTGAGCAGGGCGCCGTCGACGCGCGCGACCCGGTTGCGTACCTCATCGATGCCCTGGGTCGGAATGCAGAAGTTCGCTTCGGTATGCGCCCAGCGCGCGCCCCATTCGTCGAACGTCCTGAACGGCGTCTCGACGATCACCGCCGACAGCGTGCGCGCGGCATGGCTGGCAGCGAAGCCGATGGTGATCGTGCCGCCGCAGGAGCACCCGGATACATGCGCAGCCGGGATGCACAGGCCGTCCATGAAGGCTGCCAGCGCCGCGCAGTAGTCGGCGATCGAGTAGTGCCGCGTGACCGGGTCGGAATCGCCGTGGCCCGGCATGTCCCAGGCGATCACGCGGAACTGGCGCGCAAGCGCCGGCATCACGCCGGCATACTGGTGGGCCGATCCGCCGTTGGTATGGATCAGCACCAGCGGCGTGCCGCTGCCTGCCTCGAGGTAATGCATGCGGCCGTGGCCATTGGTCTGGACGAAGCCTTCCCGGAAGGCGGGCGTGCCGACGTTGCTGCTCATCGATGTTCCTCGTTCGGTACGGGTCAGGCGGCTGCGAGCGCGACTGCCGGAGCACGGCTGCGCACGTGCGGCATGATCTTCTCGGAAAAGGTCACCAGCGACTCTCGGCTGGCCGTCGCATTGGTCAGCAGCACGTACTCGACGCCTCCGTCGGCAAGCTTCTGCAGCCGCTCGCCGATCTCCTCGGGGGTGCCGATCAGCGCCGCGTCGTCGCTGGCGATGCCGGCGTCGGCGAAGGTGGCCGGTTCCAGGTTCAGCGGCTTCTTCGCCAGTTCGCCGATCTTCTTCAGCGTTTCTATGCGACGGGCATAGGCCTGTCGGCGCTCGGCTTCGCTGTTGACGATATGCAGCGCTCGGGTGACGCCGCAGCGCATGGCGTCGGGGACGATGCCGGCTGCAGCCTGTGCCTTCAGGAAAACCTGCACGCGTTCGATCGTGTCGCTTACCGAGCCGATCTG
Organism: Betaproteobacteria bacterium; assembly: GCA_947457885.1. Lineage (GTDB taxonomy): Bacteria > Pseudomonadota > Gammaproteobacteria > Burkholderiales > CAIKXV01 > CAIKXV01. The sequence goes on along the minus strand of CANGXU010000105.1, from coordinate 12,067 downwards.
GTCGAGCAGCACGTTGTGGCCTTGCCCGGCGACGTAGGCGATGCCTTCGGGCCGGCCGGCCGCCATCCAGACCGGCGGATGCGGCTGCTGGATGGGTGCCGGTTCGACGACGATGCTCTCGAAGTTCCAGTACTTGCCATGATGCGAGAAGCGCTCGCGGCTCGACAGCGATTTCAGCAGCAGCTCGAAGCACTCGTTGTAGCGCTCCTGCGCCTCGGACATCGGGATGCAGAACGCCTGGAACTCTTCCTTGCGGTAGCCGCGGCCGACCCCCATGTCGAAGCGTCCTTCGCACAGCACGTCGAGGGTTGCGATCTGTTCGGCCAGCAGCACCGGGTTGTGCCACGGCAGCACGACCACCGCGGTACCCAGGCGGATGCGGCTGGTCTTCGCCGCGATGTACGACAGCAGATTGAGCGAAGCGGACAGCTGCCCTACCCCGGTGAAATGGTGCTCGACCAGGAATGCGCTCTCGAAGCCCAGTTCCTCGGCATCGCAGATGTAGCGGATGAAATCGCGATAGCCGTAGCTGTCGCCCAGGGGATTGGCGCTCCCCACCTTGCCGCCGCCGAACAGCCCGAACCTCATGCGCTTTCCTCCTGGTTGCATGCCGTCGATCGATGCACGGGCCATGCCGGTTCCGGGTGCGACCGCGTGCGTGTGGCCAGTGCCGGCATCGGTTCCCGACAAGGCTTGCATTCTAGGCATGCACCGTGCCGGAAGGAAGCAGCGATAAAGCCATTGAGTATTTCCATCCGGTCAACAATGCAGCCGTCTGCTCAGGCCATCGTGCCAACCGCAGCCACCGGGAAAACCGGCATTTCCGTCAGTGCCACCACCTCTTCCACCGAGAAGCCGGGTGCGGTCTCCAGCAGTTCGAAGCGGCTGTCGCCGTCGTTCCAGCGCAGCAGTGCAAGGTCGGTGACCACCCAGTCGACGCAGCGCTGGCCGGTGAGCGGGAAGCGGCACTGCTTCTTCAGCTTCGGCCGTTCCTTGCTGTCGCAGTGCTCCATCACGATGATCAGTTCGCTGCCGCCGGAGATCAGGTCCATCGCGCCGCCGATGCCACCCAGGCGTGCGTTCTCGGTGCTCCAGTTGGCTACGCTGCCGGTCGCGTCGACCTCGTAGGCGCCCAGGATGACGGTGTCTATGCGCCCGCTGCGCGCCATCTCGAAGGAGGTGACCGAATCGAAGAACGATGCGCCTGGCACCAGTTCGACGTACTGGCCGCTGGCGTTGTACATGTCGGGGTCGACCCGGTCGCCCGACACCATGCGGCCGTAGCCGAGCACGCCGTTTTCCGCGTGCAGCACGACATCGCGCCCCTCGAGGTAGTTCGAGACCATCGTCGGGATGCCGACGCCCAGGTTGACGTAGCTGCCTTCGCGTACCAGCCGGGCTGCGCGCTTCGTGATACCGGCGCGGGTCAGCGCGGGCTTGCCGTTGTACATGCGCGGCTGGTCTGCGGGACGCTTCTTCGACTGCGGCGTCTGCTTCGCATCGAACGGGTTGGTGCTCTTCACCACGCGGGCGATGAAGATGCCGGGCAGGTTGATGAGTTCCGGCGGGATATCGCCCACTTCGACGATCTCGTCGACTTCGACGATCGCGATGCGCGCGGCCTTGGCGAATGCCGGATTCAGGTTCTGGCTGCCACCACGGAACTGGACATTGCCCGCGCGGTCGGCGCGCCAGGCGCGCAGCAGCGCGTAGTCGACCTTGATGGCTGTTTCGAGCACGTAGGTGCGACCGTCGATCACGCGCGATTCCTTGCCCGCCGCGATGTCGGTGCCCACGCAGGTGGCCGAGAAGAATGCAGGGATGTCGGCGCCGCCGGCACGGCAGCGCTCGACCAGCGTGCCCTGCGGGACCAGTTCGACGTCCATCTTGCCGGCGCGGATCTGCTCCTCGGAGGAAGCCGGCATGCCCGGGCGCACGGTGAAGGCGGCGATCAGCTTGCGGACCTGGCCGTTTTCGGCAAGGATCTGGCCGCGCAGTTCACCAGCGGCGCCCATCGAGTTGCAGACCACGCAGAGGTCCCTGGTGCCCTTGTCGCGAAGCGCCGTGATCAGGCTGAGCGCGAACCGGTGGCCGACGCTGAAGCCGCCGATGGCCACCGTCGCCCCGTCTTCCATGTCTGCAAGTGCCTCCTGCGGCGACGCGACCACCTTGTCCATCGAACCCCCTCCATGTCTGCTGCTTCGTTATCGTGGGGCGATGGTAATCCCATGCCGTGGTGATTCCAACGCCGTGCCCCGGCCGCCTGCAGCGGGCTGGCGCTTGCGGATCAGCGGATCGCCGCGCGGCTGGCGACGTCGATGCGCGCGGGTGCAGGCTTCACGGCCCCTCGGGGATGAAGCGCCAGCGGGCGACCACCTGCTCGACCAAGACGATGTCGCCGGGACCGATCGGCGTTCCCGCAGCGCGCGCTGCGAACATCTGTGGCCCTTCGCCGCGTCCGGCCAGCGAGGACAGTTCGATCAGCGGGCCGAGCTTCCCGCCCGCGGCGGTGGCCATCGCCTGCGCCTGCGATCGCGCCCGTTCCACTGCGAGTGCCAGTGCCTTCTGCCGCAGCGTGCGGTCGTCGGCGAGCCGGAAGGCCACGTCGTCGACCTGGTTGGCGCCGCCGGCGAGCGCGGCATCGATCGTGGCTCCCACCCGGTCGAGCGCCCGCACGGTGACCCGGATGCCGTTGCGCGCAACGAAGCCGGACCCGCGCTCCTTTGGCGGCCGTTCCTGCCCGCGCGGTTCGCTGCGGATGCTGTAGCCGGTGGTCGCGATGTCCTGTGCCGGGATGCCAGCCATCTCGAGCGCCTGGCGCAGCGAAGACATGCGTACCGCGTTGTCCTGCCCGGCGCGTGCCGCCTCGGTGCCGGTGGTCTCGACTGCAAGGCGGATCACCGCCAGGTCGGGCGACGCCTGCACTTCGCCAGCGCCGGTGGCGATCACCTGCGGAACCTGCGGAACCTGCGGCACCGCAGGCGCGGGTGCCTGCGCGCCTGCCGCGGTGGACAACAACGACAGCAGCGGCAGCATCGCGAGCAGTACCCGCCGCCGGCCAGCGCTGCGATCTCCCTCGTGTTCGACGTGCATGTAACCGGCCTCCATCAGATCGCGGCCAGCTTGCCGGACGCCGCATCGAGCGTCTCGTCCCGCTTGGCAAAGCAGAACCGTACCACGCGGTTGTCGAAGGCCTCGCGGTAGAACGCGCAGACCGGGATCGCCGCGACGCCATGGCGTTCGATCAGCCATCGCACGAACACGTCTTCCGGTTCGCGGCTGATCTCCGAATAGTCCGCCAGAACGAAATAGGTTCCGCGCGACGGCAGCAGGCGGAAGCGCGAACCGGCCAGCGCGGCAAGGAAGCGGTCGCGCTTGCGCTGGTAGAACGCCGGCAGGTCGAGGTACGGTTTCGGGTCTTCGAGGTAGGACGCAAGCGCATGCTGCATCGGCGTCGATACCGAGAACACCATGAACTGGTGCACCTTGCGGATCATCGCGCTCAACGCGGCCGGCGCGCACACGTAGCCGATCTTCCAGCCGGTGGCATGGAAGGTCTTGCCGAAGCTGGACACGAGCACGCTGCGCGAGGCGAGCAGCGGGGAACGCGCGACGCCCTGGTGCGAACGGCCGTCGAACAGGATGTGCTCGTAGACCTCGTCGGACAGCACGGTGATGCCGCTGCGCGCGACGATGTCCTCGAGCGCGGCGAGGTCAGCCGCGTCCAGCACCTGCCCGGTGGGGTTGTGCGGAAAGTTGACGATCAGCAGGCGGGTGCGCGGGGTGATCGCCGCGTGCACCCGGTCCCAGTCGACCGCGTAGTTGCGCGCAGCGTCGAGCGGCACGCGAACCGCGCTCGCCCCGGCGAGGTCGATGGAGGGCTGGTACGAGTCGTAGCATGGTTCGAGCACGATCACCTCGTCGCCCGGGCCGGCCAGAGCGAGGATCGCCGCCATGATCGCCTGGGTCGCCCCGGCAGTGACCGTGATTTCCCGGTCCGCATCGTAGTGGTGTCCGTACAACGCCGCCGTCTTCGATGCGATCCGCTCGCGCAGCGGCAGCACTCCCGGCATCGGCGCGTACTGGTTGTGGCCGGCACGCATGGCTTCCACCACCGCCAGGTGCAGCGCCGGGTCGCAGTCGAAGTCGGGGAATCCCTGGCCGAGGTTGATCGCCCCGTGTCTTGCGGCCAGCGCCGACATCACGGAGAAGATCGTGGTGCCCACCCAGGGCAGCCGGTCGATCGGCGACTGCGCCACCGGCACATCCGACCGTTCGTTCATCGGTGGCCCTGCTGCCAGCCGGTCTCCCGCCGGGCCGGGCGCGCGTGTTGCGGGTACCGGGTGGTTCTTTTCCGGGCGGTTCGCTGCGCGCCCGTAGTCGTGTCTTCCATCATGGTGGGTCCGCACTCCGCTGCTGCTCGCGGCGCGGGTCGTACTCCAACGCGCTGGTGCCAGCATCGCAGGGGGGCCGTCGCCGTCGCCGTGGCCGGCGAGCCGGCACCGCTTCCGAAGCCACGATCAAGCCGAACCGCACGGCGCTCGCATGAAACTCGGGTAGCCGTCGACCTCAGTACACTCGATGCAATGCCGTCTCGCCGGCCAGCGCGCGCATCGCATTCTCGAGCGCGACCTTGAACAGGGTTGCCGATGCCTGGCGACTCACGCCGGCGATGTGCGGCGTGAGCAGCAGCCGTGACGCGCCTTCGCCATCGAGGGACAGCAGCGGGTTGTCCTGCGGCAGCGGTTCGGTCGAGTAGACATCGACGGCGGCACCGAACAGTCGGCCTTCGGTCAGGGCTGTCGCCAGCGCTGCCTCGTCGACGATGCCGCCACGCGACGCGTTGAGCAGCACTGCCGAGGGCTTCATCAGCGCGAGCTGCGGTGCGCCGATCAGGTTGGTCGTCTGCGGCAGCAGCGGCACGTGCAGGGACACCACATCGCTGCTCGACAACAGTGCCTCGAGCGCCATCGACGTCGCGCCGAGCTGCGCCACCGCAGCCGGGTCGCGGGGTGCGGGATCGAAGAACGCGATCTGCGCCCCGAACGCCGCGAATGCCCTTGCCACGGCGATGCCGATCGTGCCCATGCCGACGATGCCGACCTGCATGCCGTCGAGGCCTGAAAGGTTGTCCGCGACCATCCGGTTGCGGAACGGCACGTAGTTGCCCCGCTTCACCTCGGCATCGGCCCAGCTGAACCGCCTTAGCAGCGCCAGTGCATGGCCGACCGCATACTCGGCGAGCGCGCCATTGCTGCCACCGGGTACGTTGCAGACCGGAATCCCCAGGCGGGTGAGCGTCGGCTGGTCGAGCCGGTCGACGCCGGCACCGGTGATCTGCACCAGCTTCAGCGCTGTCGCCGGTTCGAACAGCGCTGGCGCCAGCTTCGGCCCGACCGCCGGGATCACCAGCACCCGTGCTTCCTTCATCAGTTCGGGCACGTCGGCCGCATCGGGCGCGCGGAAGGCGATCGACGGGCCGGGGGGAATGGCGACGCCGACCCGGGTGAAGTCGGACTCGGGGCGCAGGCACAGGATGTCGATGGGCATCGGTTTTCTTTTCAGCCGTTGGAGGTGCGGGCGGTGATGTCGCCGACCGGGAAGAAGCAGAGCAGCTTCAGCGTAGTGTCGCCGGTGTTGCGTGTCGCATGCCATTCGCCGGACGGCAGCACGATGGTGTCTCCGGCGGTGATCGGATAGCTGCCGCTGTCGGCCTCGGTGCAACCGTTGCCATCGAGCACGTGGATCACTTCTTCGAAGCCGTCGTGCCGGTGCGGCTTGCGCGGACCGGCGCCCGGCTGGGCGACCGGGATCTCGACGTAGCGGAGGGTGACGTTGTCGGTGCCCATCGATTGCGAGGCGATCTCGATCGACTTGCGGCCGGGAAGCCCCATCGACTTCGCGCCGGCCTGGGTGAATACGCGTGCCATGTCAGGGGCCTCCTTTGCTCAGCTGGCCAGCTTGAGCTGCTTGATCTCGGCGGTGCCGCCCTGGGCCTCGGCCAGCATGCGGAACAGCTCGCTGGCTTCCCTGGCGATCGCGTCGGCGATGTCCGACAGCATCTTCAGGCCCTTGTCGACGGTCGCGTGCTCCGGCGCACCGTACCAGCCGGTAGGGGCGATGGTCTTGATGTCGCGCAGCACCGGCTGGAACGCATGGGTACGGCGCAGCTTGTCCCACTTGCGGCCCTGCGAATGGTCGGAGGAATAGTCGATCCGGTCGAGGTGGACCAGGTCGGGGCGATAGGCAAGCACCGCCAGTGCCTCGATCTCGCCGCCATGGGTGAGGCCGCCGCAATCGTGGCCGTACAGTTCGGCTGCGACGTAGCAAGCCTGCACCACGACCACGTTCATGTTGTGCTCTCGGTGCAGCTTCTCGGAGGCCAGTGCGAGCGACGGGATGTTGCCCTCGTGCCAGTTGAGGATGAGCAGGTCGCGCGCGCCGTGGCGGGCGGTCGACTCGCAGGTCTCGACCACCACGCGCTGGTAGGTCTCCGGCGACAGCGTGATCGTGCCTTCGAACGGCATGTGCATCGGGGTCACGCCGAGCGGGCCACCGGGCAGCACCAGGCCGTCCATGCGCTCGGCGACGGCATTGCCGATCACGTTCGACGCGTAGATGTCGGTGCCGGTGGGCAGGTGCGGGCCGTGCTGTTCGACGCTGCCCGCGGGCAGGATCACCAGCGGGTTGTGCTTCAGCTGTGCGGCGATCTCTGGCTGTGTCAGGTCGATGAAGTATCGGGTGGGGAGCATGTCTGTGTCCTTTGTCGGGTCAGGCCTTGCGAGCTGCTTCCATCACTTCGTCGACCGCCACCAGTGCACCGTTGCGGTCGATCGACTTCAGCGCGGCGTTCATCATCGCGATGGCGATGTTGCCGTTGTGTGCCGAGAGCATCGGCACGGTGCCGGTGACGCAGCTCTGCGCGAACTGCTCCAGCTCGTCGCGGAACATGTCGCTCGCCGGGATCGTGAGGTCTTCGCGCTTGCCGTAGCAGTCCTTGCCACGCTGGATGTACAGCGCCGAGGTCTTGTGCAGGTTCGAAGGCGTGTCCCAGGTGCCGAAGTCGACCTCATAGTGCATCAGCCCCTTGGAGCCGAACACGCGCACCGAGAAGATGCCCGGGGAAGTCCAGCAGGTGCCGACGTAGGCGACCGTGCCGTTGCCGAACTTGACCAGCGACATCGACTGGTCGTCGACTTCCGCGCCGACCGGAGACAGCTTCGAGGCGATCGACGACACCTGCGACACGTCGCCGCCCAGCAGGTGGACGATGTCGAACATGTGCACCGCGAGCTGCGACAGCGGGCCGCCGGGGGCCTTGTCCTTGTACCAGCGCCAGGTCTGCGGCGTCAGTTCGAGCGCGCGCTCGTTCGAGAAGTTGGCTTCGATGAAGCCGACGCGGCCGAGTTCGCCAGCATCGATCTTCTCCTTCATCATGCGCACGCCGGCCAGCAGCCGGGCGGAATGGCCGACGGTCACGGTCACGCCGTACTGCTTCTGCAGGGCCTCGATCTTCAGGCCGTCCGACAGTTCGGCCGCGATCGGCTTCTCGGTGTAGATATGTTTGCCGGCCTTCGCGATCTGCTCGGCAACCGGCAGGTGCTGCTCGTTCGGGACAGTGATGATCACGCCCTTGATCGATGGGTCTGCGAGCATGGCTTCCATCGAGGTGGCGGACTTGAACCCGGTGTCGGCGAATTCGGCCTGGAAGGCATCGCGCTTTTCCTGCGAACGGCTGTAGCCGGTGACGATGCGGATACTGGTCGACGCGCGGGCCGCGCGGGTGAGCACCTTGGCCCAGCGGCCGAGGCCGACGATGCCGACTTTGATGGGTTCGCTCATCTTGAAACGCTCCTTTGGATTGATCGTGCGAGTGATTTCATAATACCGTATTACGGTCGTGCGCACCGCGCACGCCTCTGCGTGCAGACTGCCGCGCCGCAAGTACACTGTGCCTGCCATGGACCAGCCCGCCGATCCCGCCGCCGTACCTGCTTCGCCCGCGCCGCTGGCGGTAAGGGCGCTCGCGGCACCGCTGCGCCAGCAGGTCGTCGACAGGCTGCGCGCAGCGGTGATCGCCGGCGACCTCGCGCCGGGCCAGCGGCTGACCGAACGGGAGCTGATCGACCGGGTCGGCGTGTCGCGTACCGTGATCCGCGAGGCGCTGCGCCAGCTCGAGTCCGAGGGCCTGGTCGAGACGGTGCCCAACAAGGGCCCGGTAGTGCGGGCTCTGTCGCAGGCCGAGGCGGTCGATCTCTACCGCATCCGCGCCTCGCTCGAGGCGCTGGCGGCACGGCTGTTCATCGAGCGGGCGCCGCCGGAGGCAATGGACCGCCTCGCCGCAGCGCTGCGCGACGTCGAGGGCGCCTATGCGACTGGCGCCGCCGACGGCATCCTGGCCGCGAAGAACGGCTTCTATGCCGCGCTGTTCGACGGTGCGCGAAGTGACGTGCTGTCCTCGATGCTCGGCGGGCTGCATGCCCGCATCTGGCGCTGGCGCGCGGTCGGCCTGTCGCATGCCGACCGTTCGAGCGCGCGTTCGATGCAGGCGATCGGCGGCCTGCGCGACCTGGTGGCGGCGATCCGCAGCGGCGATGCGGCAGCGGCCGAACGGGCGATCCGGGACGACACCGCCGCGGCCGCGCAGGAGGTGATGCGCCTCGTCGGCAACGACTGAAGCGTCCCCGGACGGACACGACCCGCGGCACGCTTCGCGGTAAGCTCGCCGCCCGACCATTTTGTGCGAACGTGCGCTGACCTGCGATTCTGCATGCCAGGTCGCCAGCCGCCGTGCCGGTCAATCCCAGGAGGTGTCGTGACCCGATCCATTCCGTCGTCCGTGACGCGACCGCGCGCGGCTGCATCTCCCGTCGTCGTTGCGATGCTCGCCGCGATCGGCCTTGCCGTCTCTTCTTCGGCGTCCGCCCAGCCGGTCGCCGGCGGCAAGACGATCCGCATCGTCGTGCCGTTCCCGCCCGGTGGCAGCGTCGACGTGATCGCGCGCCTGCTCGCCGCGCGCATGACCGAACTGGCCGGCCAGAACTTCCTGGTCGAGAACCGCTCCGGGGCAACCGGCGTGATCGGTACCGAGTATGTCGCGCGCGCGGCGGCCGACGGCACGACGCTGCTGCTCAACACGCTGCCATTCGTGGTCAACGTACCTCTGATGGGCAAGGTCCCCTACGACCCGATCCGCGATTTCGCGCCGGTGTCGCTGGTGGCGACCTCCCCGGCGATGCTGGTGGTCCACCCGTCGGTGCCGGCGCGCAACCTGAAAGAACTGATCGCGCTCGCGAAGGCGAAGCCGGGCCGGATGACCTTCTCGTCATCGGGCAGCGGGTCCAACCCGCACATTCCCGCCGAGTCCATGAAGCAGTTGACGAAGGCGGACATCGTGCACGTGCCCTACAAGGGCGGCGGTCCGGCCCTGACCGCGGTGCTTGGCGGTGAGGTCGACATGAGTTTCATCAGCCTGGTGGCGGTGCTGCCGCACGTCGAATCCAAGCGCCTGCGCTCGATCGCGGTGACCAGCATCAAGCGCGTGCCGCTGGCGCCAGAGGTACCCACGATGGCCGAGTCCGGGCTGCCCGGCTTCGAGTTCAGCGGATGGTTCGTGCTGATGGCGCCTGCGAACACGCCGGCGTCGATCGTCAATCCGCTCAACCAGCTGGCGGTCAAGGCGATGCAGTCCCCGGAAATGCGCGAACGCCTGACCAAGGAGGGCGCGGAGGCGCTCGGCACGCCACCCGACCAGGTGACCGCACTGCTCAAGAGCGAACTCGCACGCTGGACCCGGCTGATCCGCGAGAACAACATCAAGCCTGAGTGAAGCCCGACCGGAGCGGGGCGGCGCTGCCGCCGTCCCGCGCGCCGGCCGCCGACGCTTACTTGCCGGTATAGTTCGCCGCCTTCGATCGCCGTTCCTTCACTGCGGCGGCTAGCGCGTCGAGTACCGGCACGGTGTCCTCCCAAGCAATGCAGGCATCGGTGATCGACTGGCCGTACGTCAACGGCTTGCCGGGCACCAGGTCCTGGCGGCCGGCGACCAGGTGGCTTTCGATCATCACGCCGATGATGCGGTCGCTGCCGCCGGCGATCTGCCCCGCGATGTCCTGCGCGACCAGGATCTGATTCTCGTGCTTCTTCGAGCTGTTGCTGTGGCTCGTGTCGATCATCAGGCGCTGTGCCAGCCCGGACTTCGCGAGCTCGACGCACGCGGCATCGACGCTCGCGGCGTCGTAGTTCGGTGCCTTGCCCCCGCGCAGGATGATGTGGCAATCCTCGTTGCCGGTGGTGGACACGATCGCCGAATGCCCGGCCTTGGTCACCGAAAGGAAATGATGCGGCCGCTCGGCGGCCTTGATCGCATCGACCGCGATCTTCACCGTGCCGTCGGTGCCGTTCTTGAAGCCCACCGGGCAGGACAGGCCAGAGGCCAGCTCACGGTGCGACTGGCTTTCCGTGGTGCGCGCACCGATCGCGCCCCAGCTCACCGTGTCTGCAATGTACTGCGGGGTGATCATGTCGAGGAACTCGCAGCCGGCGGGCACGCCGCGCCGGTTGATCTCGAGCAGCATCTCGCGCGCGATGCGCAGCCCCTGATTGATCTGGAAGCTGCCGTCGAGTTGCGGATCGTTTATCAGGCCCTTCCAGCCGACGGTCGTGCGCGGCTTCTCGAAGTAGACGCGCATCACGATCTCGAGTTCGCCAGCCAGCCGCTTGCGCTCCGGGGCGAGCCGCTCGACGTACTCCAGCGCCGCGCGCGGGTCGTGGATCGAGCACGGGCCGATGATCACCACCAGCCGGTCGTCCATGCCGTGCACGATCCGGTGGATCTTCGCGCGCGTGTCGAACACCAGGTCGGACACCTTTTCGTCGATGGGGAACTCCCGCACCACGTGCGAGGGCGGCGCGAGTTCCTTGATTTCCTTGATGCGGACGTCATCGGTCTTGTGCGGCATGCTGCTTCTCCATCAGGCGGGGTGGATGCCGGCCATCGACCCGGCGAAAAAAAACCGCCAGGCGTTGGCCTGGCGGTTGGTATCGGGTTCGGTGTGTTTCAGCAGCGCCGATCGATTCCTTCCGCCAGGGGCAGAAAGAAGCCGAAAAAGAACCAATGTGCAGCGCGCGGAGACATGGGTGGACTGTATTCGATCCAGGGGGTGTGGCGCAAGGGGGCAACCTGCCGCGTGCGTCAGATCGGCTTGTCGACCGCCGAGGTGGGTGCAGCCTTCAGGTGCTCGTCGCGCTTGTCGTACAGCGAGGCATCGGCGTAGCCCATGGTCTCGGGCTTCGCCCGGCCGTGCATCACCTGGAAGTAGACCGGCTCGAGGCTGCGGTTCTCGTAGCCATGGATCACGCCCGGCGGGCAGGACACGCAATCCCAGGGGCCGAGGCGCTTCCACACCTGGCGCCCGGTCTCGTCCTCGAGGAACACGTCGAGGAAGCCCTTGAGCACGAAGAAGCACTCCTCCGACTCATGGGTATGGGCGGCGTTGCCCTGGCCGGGGTTCACGAACATGATGGTGAGCGTGAAGCCGCGCGCCGGGATCACGTCCGGATCGCCATGCTTGCCGGAGGCGCCGGCGCCGATGAAGCGGTGCTGTGCCCGCTTCCATCCCTCGATCTTCGCATCCTCGAACGCATACCAGTCGGGGACCCGCTCGGAATAGAGCGCGACGTACTGGTCCATGACCTGCTCGAGCGAGAGATCCTTCACTTCGGGCGGCATCGGGTGGCGGGCGGCTCCCATGGGGACTCTCCTGTGCAGGGTTGTGGGTGGCAGTGCCGCGTATATTGCCCCAGATGGATGCAGCCGGAATTGTCGAGTGCGCCCCGCCGGGGCCAGCAAGGCGATCGAGCCCTGCGCAGCGCGTGCCTCGGGCGCGAGCGTGAACCCGCGGCGGCTCAGCGCTCGCGCAGCACGAAGTCGCGTACCGACTCGAACAGCACATTGCCCGGTTGCGCGAGCGCTTCGGCCACCGACAGGTGGTGGCATCCGGGCACGTCGAGATGCCCCTTCACCGACGCCGGCCAGCGTTCGGCCAGCACGCGGCACTGCCGCCTG
>CANGXU010000104.1 GCA_947457885.1 Betaproteobacteria bacterium | reverse complement strand
TGGCTGTCGTCGCCGAACGCGTAGTAGGCCTCGTCCACCACCAGCAGCCCGGGCGTGGCGGCGGCGATGCGCTCGATGTCGGCGCGCGCAAAGGTGTTGCCGGTCGGGTTGTTCGGCGTGGCCAGGAACATCAGTGCCGGACGCTCGGCCTCGAGCATGCGCAGCACCGCGTCCATGTCGAGCGAGAAATCGGGGCGCAGCGGGCATGATGCGTAGCGCAGCCCGGTGAAGGTCGCGATCATCCGGAACATGACGAACGTCGGCTCGACCGAGGCAAGCACCGCGCCGGGCTTCGCCACGGCCATCGCCAGCAACTGGATGATCTCGTCGGAGCCGTTACCCAGCAGGATGTCGCAACCGGGCGGCACATCGAGCGCGCGGCGGATTGCCGCCTTCAGCGCGCGCGCATCGGCCTCGGGATAGCGGTTCACCGGTGCCGTGCCGAGCAGCACGCCGAGACCTGCCGCGAGGTCTTCCGGCAACGGGTACGGATTCTCCATCGCATCGAGCTTCACCATGCCGGCCGAAGCGGGCACGTGATAGGCCGACAACGCGAGCAGTTCCTCGCGGATCAGCGACTGCGGCGTCGCCGCGCCGTTGGCTTCGCTCATGCCGTCCCCCGGCGCTTGGGCTTCAACCGGAACTCGGCCGCGCGTGCATGTGCTTCGAGCCCTTCCGCGCGCGCGAGCACGCTCGCGATGCCGCCCAGCGCATCGGCCCCGCGCGGCGTGACCTCGATCACGCTGGTGCGCTTCTGGAAGTCGTACACGCCCAGCGGCGAGGAGAAGCGCGCGGTGCGTGCGGTCGGCAGCACGTGGTTGGAGCCGGCGCAGTAGTCGCCCAGCGTCTCGGACGTGTAGTGGCCGACGAAGATCGCGCCTGCATGGCGGATGCGCTCGACCAGCGGCCGCGGATCGCGCACCGAGAGTTCGAGGTGCTCGGGCGCGATGCGGTCGGCGATCGCGCAGGCTTCAGCAAGGCTCTTCACGCGCACCAGCGCGCCGCGCGAGGCGAGCGACTTGGCGATCACCTCGCGCCGGGCCATGCCAGGAAGCAGCCGGGCGATCGCGGACTGCACCGCGGTCAGCAGGCGCAGGCTCGGGGTGAGCAGGATGGACTGCGCCATCTCGTCGTGTTCGGCCTGAGAGAACAGGTCCATCGCGATCCAGTCGGGGTTGGCCGAATCGTCGGCGATGACCAGGATCTCGGACGGACCGGCGATCATGTCGATGCCGACGGTGCCGAACACGCGGCGCTTCGCCGCCGCGACATAGGCGTTGCCCGGGCCGGTGATCTTGTCGACCGAGGGCACCGTCGCGGTGCCGTAGGCCAGCGCCGCCACCGCCTGCGCGCCGCCGATCGTGAACGCGCGGTCGACGCCCGCGAGCCTGGCCGCCGCCAGCACCAGAGTGTTGCGTTCGCCGCCGGGCGTCGGCACGACCATCACCACCTCACGCACGCCGGCCACCTTCGCCGGCACCGCGTTCATCAGCAGCGAGGACGGGTACGCGGCCTTGCCGCCGGGCACGTACAGCCCGGCCCGGTCGAGCGGGCGCACCAGTTGCCCGAGCCTGGACCCATGCTCGTCGGTGAACTGCCACGACCCGGCCACTTGCCGCTCATGGTAGTCGCGGATGCGCGTGTGCGCAGCCTGGAGCGCACGCCGCTCGATGGCACCGAGCGCCTTCCAGGCAGCCGTCAGTTCGGCCCGGGAGACCTCGAGCGCGCCCGCGTTGCGCACCGTCATGCGGTCGAAACGTCGCGTATACGCGACGAGCGCGCGGTCGCCGTCTCGCCGCACGTCGCCGACGATCGTCGCGACGGCCGACTCGATCGCGGGATCGGACGACGCATCGAAAGCGGTCAGCGCAGCCAGCGCGGCGTCGAAACCGCGGGCACTGCTGTCGAGGGTGCGTACCAGCGATGCCCCGGCGGCGCTGCGCGACCCGGCAGCGGCAGTCGTGCGCTCAGCCATGGGAGGCCTCCAGCCGGCGCGCGCGCGAAGCGGCGGCAGCCAGCGACACGGTGTCGATCAGCGGCCGCAGCACCTCGCGCTTGAGCCGTAGCGCAGCCGGATTGACGATCAGCCTCGCACTCACCAGGGAAATCTCCTCGACTGCGACCAGGTTGTTCGCCTTCAGCGTGTTGCCGGTATCGACCAGGTCGACGATCACGTCGGCGAGGCCGGTCAGCGGCGCGAGTTCCATCGAACCGTACAGCTTGATCAGGTCGACATGCAGCCCCTTGGCCGCGAAATGCTCGCGCGCGGTGCGTTCGAACTTGGTCGCTGCGCGCAGGCGGCGCCGCTGCGCGACCGCGGCGGCATAGTCGAAATCGGAGCGTGCGGCGACCACCATCCGGCAGCGGGCGATGTCGAGGTCGACCGGCTGGTACAGGCCGCTGCCGCCGTGTTCGTCGAGCACGTCCTTGCCCGCGACGCCGACGTCTGCGCCGCCGAACTGCACGTAGGTCGGCACGTCGGTCGCGCGCACGATCACCAGCCTGACGTCGGGACGGTTGGTGGGGATGATCAGCTTGCGCGAGCGTTCGGGATCGATCGCAGGCACCAGCCCGGCCTGCGCGAGCAGTGGCAGCGTGTCGTCGTAGATACGCCCCTTGGACAGCGCGATGGTGATGATCGGTGCGGAGGTCAATTCAGCGGTTCCGGTACGGATGCGGGTCGGTGGAGGTCGGAGTCAGCGTGCGCGGCGGATCTTGGCGCCCAGGCCGGACAGCTTCCGCTCGATCGCCTCATAGCCGCGGTCGAGGTGGTAGATGCGGTCGATCACCGTCTCGCCCCTGGCTGCCAGCGCAGCGATGATCAGGCTCGCCGATGCGCGCAGGTCGGTAGCCATCACCGCCGCACCATCGAGTGCCGGCACGCCCTGGACGATCGCCGTGTTGCCGTCGATCTCGATCTGCGCACCCATGCGCTTCATCTCGAGTGCATGCATGAACCGGTTCTCGAAGATCGTCTCGACGATGGTCGAGGTACCCTCGGCAACGCAGTCGAGGGCCATCAGCTGCGCCTGCATGTCGGTCGCGAAGCCGGGGTACGGTGCGGTGCGCAGGTTCACCGCGCGCGCGCGCTCCGGCATCTCCAGTGCGATGGCATCGGTGCCGGCATCGATGCGCGCGCCAGCCTCGCGCAGCTTGTCGAGCACCGCCGTCAGGTGCGCGGGGTTGGCCCCGCGCAGGACGATGCTGCCACGGGTCGCCGCCGCCGCAGCGAGGAAGGTTCCGGCCTCGATCCGGTCGGGCATGATGCGCCAGGATGCCCGATGCAGCTGCTCGACGCCCTCGATCGTGATTTCGCTCTCGCCGGCGCCGCTGATGCGCGCGCCCATCGCGTTCAGGCAGTGCGCGAGTTCCGCCACTTCCGGCTCGCGCGCGGCGTTCTGGATCACCGTCGTACCCTCGGCCAGCGCAGCCGCCATCATGAGATTCTCGGTGCCGGTGACCGACACCAGATCCATGAAGATCGGCACGCCGCGCAAGCGCCTGCTGCCGCCCGGGCGCTCCACCCGCGCTTCGAGGTAGCCGTGCTCGATCGAGATCTCGGCGCCGAGTGCCTGCAGGCCCTTGATATGCAGATCGACCGGCCGCTGCCCGATCGCGCAGCCGCCAGGCAGCGAGACGCGCGCACGGCCGAAGCGCGCGACCATCGGGCCGAGCACGAGGATCGACGCGCGCATGGTGCGCACCAGTTCGTACGGCGCCTCGAGCCGGTCGAGCTTCGCGCAGTCGAGCACCATCGTGTGGTCTTCGGGGCGCTCGACGGTGGCGCCCATCGTCGACAGCAGCTTCGCCGTGGTCGCCACGTCCTGCAGCTGCGGAACGTTGGTGACGGTCAGCGGTTCGGCCGACAGGATGGCCGCGCACAGCACCGGCAGCGCGGAGTTCTTCGCGCCCGAGACCTCGACTTCTCCGGCGAGCCTCGCGCCGCCTTCGATGACCAGCTTGTCCATGGATCGTCCGTGAAGTCAGTGACGCAGCTTGTAGCCGCTCTTGAGCAGCAGCATCGCCCAGCCGTTGACCACCGCCACGCAGGCAGCGACCACCGCGAGCGACAGCCAGGGCGAGACGTCGGCAGCCCCGAAGAAGCCCCAGCGAAAGCCGTCCACCATGTAGAACACCGGGTTAAGGTGCGAGGCGGCCTGCCAGACCGGCGGCAGGGTCTGCACCGAATAGAACACACCGGCGAGGAAGGTGAGCGGTACCACCACGAAGTGCTGGAACGCCGACAGCTGGTCGACCTTGTCGGAATAGATGCCGGCCACCAGGCCGAGGGCACCGAGAGACGCCGAACCGAGCATGGCGAACACGACGACCGCGAGAGGATGCGCGACGGGCAGCGGCGCAAACCAGGCACCGACCAGAAGCACGGCCGTGCCGCACAGGAAGCCGCGCAGCATCGATGCCAGGACGTAGGCGCCGACGATCTCGGCGGGCGACAGCGGCGGCAGCAGGATGAAAACCAGGTTGCCGGTCATCTTCGACTGGATCATCGAGGACGACGTGTTGGCGAACGCGTTCTGCAGCGCGGCCATCATCGCCAGTCCGGGCACCAGGAACGAACTGTATGCCACGCCCGGGAATACCTCGACATGGTTCGCCAGCACATGGGCGAAGATCATCAGGTAGAGCACGGTCGTCACCACCGGGGCGAACACCGTCTGCATGCTCACCTTCCAGAAGCGCAGCGTCTCCTTGTAGAGGAGCGTGACAAAGCCGCCACGGATGTCGGTGGCCGGGACGGCGATCGGGAGCAGGTGTTCGGACAAGGAGGCAGCCGCCAGCAGTGTGGGCGGCGTCTCTGGACGCCGCAGGTTCGCCGCCGGTGGCCCGGCGCTGATCGGGGACGGATTTTACACCCCTGCCCGCCCTCGGGCCCCGGCAGACGTTTCGCGCAGACGCTTTTTGCGTGGCCGGGCCCGGTGCAACCGCGCTCATCGGCGGGCGTTCAGTGCCGGGTCATCACCTGCATGAACACATCCTGCAGGTCGGGCTGGACCACGTCCAGTTCGAGTACCGACTCGCCGGACTGGCGCACTTCGGCGAGGATCTGCTCCAGTTCGGCATAGTTGCCGAGGGGAATCGTCACTGCATCGCCGTCACGCACCGGTTGCCTCGCGGCCAGTGCCACCGGGAGGGTACTGCCGGACAGCCGTAACCGGACGGTCTTCTGCGCGTTGCGCGCGACCCGCAGCAGGTTCGCCGTGGTGTCCAGGGCAACGACACGGCCCTGCTTCAGCATGGCGATCCGGTTGCACAGGGCCTCGGCCTCTTCCAGGTAATGGGTAGTCAGCACGATGGTATGCCCTGCACGGTTCAGGCGTCCGATGAACGCCCACAAGCCCTGGCGGAGTGCGACATCGACGCCTGCCGTCGGCTCGTCGAGTACCACCACCGGCGGCTTGTGCACCAGTGCCTGCGCCACCAGCACGCGCCGCTTCATGCCGCCCGACAGCGCGCGCATGTTCGTGTCGGCCTTGCTGGTGAGGTCGAGGCTGTCGAGCAGCTCGTCGATCCATGCGTCGTTCCGGCGCAGGCCGAAGTAACCCGACTGAATGCGCAGGGTCTCGCGCACCGTGAAGAACGGGTCGAACACCAGTTCCTGGGGAACCACCCCGAGATGACGCCGCGCCGCCCGGTAATCGTCGACCACGTCGTGGCCCATGACCGACGCCCGCCCTTCGCTTGCGCGGGCAAGGCCTGCCAGCACGCTGATCAGCGTGGTCTTGCCGGCGCCGTTCGGCCCGAGGAGCCCGAAGAACTCGCCCGGCTCGATCCGCAGGTCGACCCCATCGAGCGCCTGCAGCGATCCGTAGCGCTTGGACAGCCCTTCGATGGCAATGGCTGCGCTCATCGACGGCTCCGCGCGGCGGCGACGCGCGGCGCCGCCTCAGACATGAGCGGGCGCCAGCAACAACGCATCTACACCGTACAGAGCAGCCAGCGTGGCCAGCTTCGGCGGTGGGTTCGAGTAGCGGATGCCGGCCCCACCATCCGCCGACCGGCGCTGCCACTCGAAGAGGACCCCGATCGCCGCGGAGTCGAAGTCGGTGAGGCCGGCGAGGTCGACCTCGACCGTCGCGTTACCCGCGGTGGCCAGCAGTGCCGAGCCGGACGCGAGCACCACAGGCGCCGACTCGATGGTGATCGCACCGTCGACCCTGAAGCGGCCGCTGCCGTCGGCGCGCAGGACTGCGGGGCTGCTCACTTCTTCGCGACCTCGATGGACGCGCTGCGATTGCGCTCGGAAATCGACTTGACCAGCCCGTCGACGCCGGACTTGCGGATCTCGGCGTCGAAGCTCGAGCGGAAGTTCACCACCAGGCTCACACCACCGATGGTCACGTCATAGACTTTCCAGCCCTGGGGCGTACGCTCCATGTCGTAGTCGATCGGGATAGCCTGTGCACCGGGCTGGTTCACAACGGTCTTCACCTGCACGTCGGTCGAGCCGGCGGGGATCTTGAGCGGCCGGACATCGATCGTCTGGTTGCGGTATTCCTTCAGCGCCACCGCGTAGGTACGCAGCAGCAGCGTGCGGAACTGGCGCACCAGTTCTTCCTGCTGGGACGGATTGGCCTGCTTCCAGTTCGCCCCCATCGCGAGGCGGGTCATGCGCACGAAATCGAAATGGGGCGACGCATGCGTCTCGGCCACTTCGAGGATGCGCTTGATGTCGCCGGACTGGATGGCCTTGTCGCTCTTGACGATCTCGATGATCTTGTCCGTGGTCGTCCTGACCAGCTGATCAGGCCCGATATCCTGGGCGTGTACTGCCGGGGCAGCAAGCAGAAGGCAGAGCATCGCAAGGGTCGGGGCGAACGGACTAAGCAACGACGGAACACAGCAGGACAGTCTCATGGATTCACTCATCGGAGGGTGGGTGCAGGGAAAGGACAGGTGCTTACGGCGCCGTCGCACCGCGAGGGTGGCATGCCCGCGCAGCTGCGGCCACGGCCGTACCGGGACCGGACGACCGCGAAGGGCCATGGCGGGCCCGAAGGCGCGTCACTTGGCAGCCGGTTCGCCTGCACGGCTCGTCATGAACTGCCCGATCAGGTCTTCGAGCACCACGGCCTTCTGCGTCTTCGAGATCCGGTCTCCGTTGGCGAGCACCTTCTCGTCGCCGCCCGGAGCCAGGCCGACATACTGCTCGCCGAGCAGGCCGGACGTGTAGATGCTCGCGAAAGTGTCTTTCGGAAACCTGTCGAACCGTTTCGCGATGCTGAGGGTGACCACCGCGTTGAACGTCTCGGGATCGTAGTCGATCGTCACCACCCGACCGACGACGACACCGGCGCTGCGCACCGGTGCCTTCGGCTTCAGGCCACCGATGTTCTCGAAACTGGCCGTCAGTGTGTAGGTCGGCCCGGCGCGCAGGAGGTCACCGGCATTGCCTACCTTGAGCGCGAGGATCAGCAGCGCCACCATGCCGCCGACGACGAAGATGCCGACCCAGACGTCGAGCGAAGAACGTTCCATCAGAGCCCCCGGAACATGAGCGAAGTAAGGATGTAATCGAGAAACAGGATGGTAAGGGCCGACGTCACCACGGTGCGGGTCGTGGCGCCGGACACTCCCTCGGCGGTGGGCGGGGCATCATACCCTTCGAACACCGCAATCCACGAGATCGCGAACCCGAAGGCCAGGCTCTTCAGCAGGCCGTTGACGACGTCCTCGCGGAAATCGACCGAGTTCTGCATCTGCGACCAGAACGAGCCCTCGTCGACGCCCAGCAGCACGACACCGACCAGGTAGCCGCCATAGATGCCCATGGCGGTGAACATCGCGGTCAGCAGCGGCGTCGAGATCACGCCCGCCCAGAAGCGCGGCGCGACGACCCGGGCGATCGGATCGACCGCCATCATCTCCATCGCACGCAGCTGTTCCGTCGCCTTCATCAGGCCGATCTCGGCCGTGACCGCGGATCCGGCGCGGCTCGCGAACAGAAGCGCGGTGATCACCGGGCCCAGTTCGCGCAGCAGCGACAGCGCGACCAGCACGCCGAGCGCCGATTCCGAGCCATAGGTCTTGAGCGTCTGGTAGCCCTGCAGACCGAGCACCATCCCGACGAACAGGCCGGACACCAGGATGATCACCAGTGACAACACGCCGGAGAAGTAGACCTCGCGCACCACCAGCCGAGGCCGGCGCAGGCAGACGCCGGAATTGAGCAGCGTCAGGCCGAGGAAGCGCGCCGCGAAGCCCAGGCGCAGAAAGGTGTCGATCGCCCAGCGACCGATTCCGCCGACGGTGAGCCAGCCCTTATCGATCACGATTGCCAAGCCTGAGTTCGGTGCGGTAGTCGGCACCCGGATAATGGAACGGCACTGCGCCGTCGATCTCGCCGCGGAAGAATTGCCGTGCGTAGGGCTTGTCCGATGCCAGCATCTCGGCAGGCGTGCCCTGCGCGACGATCTGACCTTCGGCCATCAGATAGCAGTAATCGAGGATCTTCATCGACTCGCGCACGTCGTGCGTGACCACGATCGAGGTGGCCCCGAGTGCGTCGTTCAACGTCCGGATCAGATTGCTGATCACCGCCAGCGAGATCGGGTCGAGGCCGGTGAACGGTTCGTCGTACATGATCAGTTCAGGGTCGAGCGCCACAGCGCGCGCCAGCGCGACCCGCCGAGCCATGCCTCCGGACAACTCCGCCGGCATCAGCTTCGCCGCGCCGCGCAGGCCGACCGCGTGCAGCTTCATCAGCACCAGGTCGCGCACGATCGGCTCGGGCAGCGCAGTGCGCTCGCGCATCGGGAACGCGACGTTGTCGAATACCGACAGGTCGGTGAACAGCGCGCCGAACTGGAAAAGCATGCCCATCTTGCGCCGCAGGCGATAGAGCCCGTCGCGGCCGAGCGCGCCCACCGACTCGCCATCGACGACCACGGAACCCTGAGACGGGCGCAGCGCACCACCGATCAGCCGCAGCAGCGTGGTCTTGCCGCAGCCGCTGCCGCCCATGATGGACACGACCTGCCCCCGTGGCACGCGAAGGTCTAGCCCCTTCAGTATGCTCCGACGACCGTAGCCGAACTGCAGGCCTGAGATTTCTACGAAGTTGTCCGGGGACACGCGCGGGATGGAAGTAGAAAACCGCTATTCTATCCCCTCGCACCTTACCGGTGAGTTACTGGTTCGACAACACTCGCGATGCATCCCGCAGCGGTCGAGTTTTCCGGCGTGAACCGGCAGTTCGGCAGCAGGCGTGCCGCGGCCGATGTGTCGTTCGCCGTGAACGTCGGCGAGAGCGTCGCGCTGGTCGGCGTGAACGGAGCCGGAAAGACGACGCTGCTGCGCTGCATGCTCGACTACTGCCGCGCCGACAGCGGCACGATCCGTGTGTTCGGGGTGCCGAGCACCCATGCCGAGGCCCGCAGCAGGATCGCCTGGCTGCCGGAGCGGTTCTCGCCGCCTTACTACCTCACCGGGCGCGACTACCTGCGCTACCACGCGTCCCTGCGCGGCGCGGTACACGACGAGGCGGCTGCCCTCGAACGGTTGCGCGACCTCGATTTCGATCCCGAGGCGCTCGACCGCCCCGCACGCACCTTCAGCAAGGGGATGCTGCAGAAGCTCGGTCTGGCGGCCTGCCTGCTCGCGCGCCGTCCGCTGACCGTGCTCGACGAACCGATGAGCGGGCTGGACCCGCTGGCGCGGTCGCGGGTCCGCGCGGCGCTCGGACACCTGCGGGCAGACGGTGGCGCGCTGCTGTTCAGTTCACACGCCCTGGAAGACGTTGCGGCACTGTGCGACCGGCTGGCGGTGATCCACGGCGGGCGTGTCGCCTTTGCCGGCACGCCGGCGCAACTGTGCGCGCGCTCCGGTACAACAGTTCTCGAACAGGCTTTTCTCGAGTGCATCGACGCCACCGCCGCATGAGACGATAACGGCGCGATGACCCTACCGCCCCCGAAACCGATGGCTCCCGCCAGCCGCAAGCCCGACCTGCTGATCGTCGACGACGACCCGCTGATCACCGACACGCTCGATTACTCGCTCGGCGGCGAATACGAAGTGATCGTCGCCGCTTCGCGTCCGCAGGTGCACGCCCTGCTGCGCCAGATCGAGCGCATACCCGGCCTGGCGCTGGTAGACCTCGGCCTGCCGCCGTCGCCACACCGCCCCGACGAAGGCTTCCGTCTGATCACCGAGTTGCTGGCCGCCTCGCCATCCATGAAGATCATCGTGCTGTCCGGGCAGAACGACGAGGCCAATGCACGGCATGCGCGGGCGATCGGCGCGATGGAGTTCGTGTCCAAACCCTGCCCGCCCGACCGGCTGCGTGCCCTGCTTGCACAGGTCAGCCATGTTACGGCACCGGAGCCCACAGGAGACTCCGAACGCACGATCGTCGGCGCCAGCCCGGCGATCGTGCGCCTGCGCCAGCAGATCGAGCAGTACGCAGCCGCCCCGTTCCCGGTCCTGATCGAAGGCGAGTCCGGCAGCGGCAAGGAACGGGTCGCGCATGCGTTGCATGCGCGCAGCGGCCATTGCGCGCGGCCGCTGATCGCGCTCAACTGTGCCGCGATCGCGCCGACGCTGGTCGAGCCCACCCTGTTCGGCCACGCGCGAGGGGCCTTTACCGGCGCCACCGGTCCCCGCGCCGGCTATTTCGAGGAAGCGACCGATTCGACGCTGTTCCTCGATGAGATTGGCGAACTGCCGCTCGAACTGCAGTCGAAGCTCCTGCGGGTGCTCGAGAACGGCGAGTTCCAGCGCGTCGGCGAGACCACCAGCCGGCATTCCAATGCGCGGGTGATCGCGGCGACCAACCGCGACCTGCGCCAGGAAGTGCGCGCCGGGCGTTTCCGGGGTGATCTGTACCATCGCCTTTCGGTGTTCGCGATCACCGTGCCGCCGCTGCGCGACCTGGAAGACGACCGGCTCAGGCTGCTCGAGCATTTCCAGTCGCTCCATGCAGCATCTGCCGGCACCGCCGGTCGGGCATCGTTCTCTCTCGACGATGACAGCCGGCGCATCTGGCTCGAGTACGGTTTTCCCGGCAACGTGCGCGAGTTGCGCAACATCGTGATCCGCCTGGCAACCAAGTATCCCGGGCAGCGCGTGAACCCGGCGCAGTTGCTGGCGGAAATGGACGTCGGGGCCGTGGCGGACGAATCGTCCGGCCCGCCAGCACTGTCGGGCATGCCCGGAACGCCGGGCGAGGCCGGCTCGATCGAGGCGGCCAGGCGGCACCTCGCGAGCGCGCGACAGGTCGACCTGGACCGGTTGCTTCGCGAATGGGAGCAGAGCTACATACAGGCCGCGCTGTTCATGAGTCGCGGCAACCTCGCGCAGGCCGCGCGCCTGCTCGGGCTGCGTCGAACCACGCTGTACAGCCGGATGCAGGCGAGCGAGCGCGGGGACGACTGATGTACCACGATTTCTTCGGGCTCCGCGAAGCGCCCTTCCGGATCACGCCGAACACCGACTTCTTCTTCGCGGGCGGCAACCGCGGCGCCATCCTCGATGCACTGCTGTACGCGATCGGCCAGGGCGAAGGCATCGTCAAGGTGACCGGCGAAGTCGGCAGCGGCAAGACGATGCTCTGCCGGATGCTGCAGGCGCGGCTGCCCGACAACGTGCTCGGCATCTATCTCGCCAACCCGAGCGTTTCCCCTGACGAGATCCTCCACGCGATCGCCCACGAGGTCGAGCTGCCGATGCCGGCGGGTTCCGGGCGGCTCGAGGCGATGCAGCGGCTCACCGCCTTCCTGCTCGACTGCCATGCATCGAACCGGCAGGTGGTGCTGTTCGTCGAAGAATCGCAGAGCATGCCGATCGCCACGCTCGAGGAGATCAGGTTGCTGTCGAACCTCGAGACCGACCGGCACAAGCTGCTGCAGATCGTTCTCTTCGGACAACCGGAGCTCGATACCCTGCTGCGAAAACCCGAGATCCGGCAACTGCGCGAGCGCATCAGCCACAGCTTCACGCTGGCGCCACTGTCGGCCGCCGAGATCGGGCTGTACCTCGACTTCCGCCTGCGTACCGCGGGGTACAAGGGGCCGGACGTGTTCGGGCCGGCCGTGGTGGCGCGCATCGCCCGTGCATCGGCGGGCCTGACCCGGCGCGTGAACCTGCTCGGCGACAAGACATTGCTCGCGGCATTTTCCGAATCCACCCATTCGGTCGCGCCAAGGCATGCAAGCGCCGCGATCCGCGACAGCGAATTCGCGCAGGGCAGCGACAGGCGCGGAACCGGCAGGGGATGGGCGATGGTTGCAGCAGGCCTCGCAGTGATGCTGGTACTGGTACTGGCAGCGGCTGCCTGGCTGTTGTTGGCGGCGCAGCACCCACCTGCGCTGGCGATCGCGCCCTCGTCCAACCAGGAAACTGCGCCGGCGCCAGACGCACGGAGTACGCCCTCTGCGCCGCCGCCTGCAGCGCCCGGGGCGCGCCGGACAACCGAAGCAACCGCCACGGCTGCGGCGCCCGAGGCACACGCTGCCCCCGCCCCACCGGCCGCTGTCCAGACTTCGAGCAGCGTGCTGGCGACCCGGCTTTCGGCGACAGGCGAATGGCTCAGCACGTCCGACCCGTCCAGGGTGACGATCCAGCTGATGGGCTCGCGCAGCGAGGAACAGCTCGACTGGCAGTTGCGAAACCTGTCCAGACAGGTCAGACCGGAGCGTCTGTTCGTGATCCGTACCCTCAGCGGCGAACGCCCGCTGCTCACGGTGTTCTATGGGGATTTCGCCAGCCGGAGCGAGGCTCAGGCCGCCATGGCAACCCTGCCCGAAGCGCTCCGAGCGTTCTCGCCCCGCCTGCGCAAGGTTCAAGGTATCCGCGATGAAGTCGCCGCGACAGGCTCTTGACAAGCTTTCTAGTTTATGGAAGCAAATCATTGAAAAATAGCAGGATTAGCTGTAATCTTGAAGTCAGGACGTCGGTCTCCGTACGTCCCGGTACGCCATCCGCCAGCGCAAAGTCCACCGGCCGGATGCCGTCACTCCAGAGGATCCGCCGATGAACGCGCCGACCGACACCCAGCGGCAACCGATCGCCGACGCGAGGGTCGTGCCATGCCTGGTCTCGACGCTTGCGGCGGCGATGCTGCTGGCCGGTTGCGGCTCGCCAGTCAAGGTCGCTCCTGCCCTGCCCCAGTCCGAAGGGCACCTGACCGCCGCGCGCGAGACGGCACCGGTCGGTGACCTGCCGCCACCGGTGCGCGTTTCCGGCCTGGTACCGCCGCCGAGACCGGCTGAGAAGGTCGCCACCTACAGCGTCGTGGTCAGCGA
>CANGXU010000103.1 GCA_947457885.1 Betaproteobacteria bacterium | reverse complement strand
CCCCCGCAAGGCAGCGGATATGGGACGCTCACAGCCACATTCACCGATCGTTTTCGGAATGGTCAGCTAGAAACTCGACCATCAAGTAGTTGCCTCAATGAACAAGGAGGACGCCAAGTTTCCGCGCACTCGGCTATGCGCCAGCCCGACATCGATGTCTTGCATCTTCAGGCATCTCTCGCCCTGTCCGACCCGTGGGCGGGCATTCGGCCAAGCGCATTTCTCTAAGCGTACGTCGGCCAGTATTTGGTATCGGCGGGCGCCGTCATCGGGGCTGCCCACTCCGACCGCTCGCACTCAGACTGCGGCTGTCACTCGGGCGTATCGGTAGTCCCACTGCGATCAACGCTCATCCACCGCGAACGTCCTCGCCCCATCACACCGGCGCCGCCGTCGTCACCACCTTCATGCTCGGCGGCAACAGCGTCGGCGTATGGCTCTCCCCCGCCACCCAGGCATCGATCATGTCCGCCCATTCCTGCAGCATGTGGCGCCGCTGCTCGGCGTACTCAGCCTTGTTGTAGACCCCCCGCGATGACCGGCCGTCCTCGTGGGCGAGGCATTTCTCGATCCAGTCACCGTTGAAGCCAAGCTCGTTCAGGATGGTCGACCCCGTACGCCGCAGGTCGTGCACGGTGAACGGCTCCAGCGGCAGGTTCGACTCCTTGGCCTTCTCGGCGATCACCTGGGTGACGCGGTTGAGCGTGGCCTTCGACATGCAGCGATCGGCGTCATAGCGCGACGGCAGGACGAACTTCGACCCGGCGGCACAGGTGTGCAGCGCGATGAAGATGTCCAGTGCCTGCTGCGACAGGTAGACGTTGTGCGGCTTGCCCGTCTTCATCCGCGACTTCGGGATCGACCAGACCGCGTTCTCGAAGTCCACCTCGTCCCAGGTCGCCTCGATCAGTTCGCTCTTGCGTACCAGGGTCAGCAGCACGAGGCGCAGGGCCAGGCGAATGGTCGGCAGCGTTGCTGTCGTCTCCAGCAGGCGGTGCATCAGCCGGATCTCGGAGGGCGACAGTGCCCTATCTTTCGGCACGAAGGTCGCGATCGAGGAAGGCCCGACCTCGTCGGCAGGGTTCGGCGCCTTCTCGCCGTGCATGGCCGCGTAGGCGAACACGAGCTTGACGATCTCGCGGGCGATGACGGCCGTGGCCGGCGCACCGCGCCCCTTGATCTTGGCGCACAGGGCGCGCAGGTCCTCGGGCCCGATCTCGGCCATGCGGCGGTTCTGGAAGACCGGCAGGATGTCCCGGTCGATGACCGTCTTGCGCATGGCCTTGGTGCTGTCCGCCATGCGGTGCTCGGCCAGCCAGCGCTTGGTGTATTCGCCGAAGGTCTGGGCCTCGGCCTGGCGGCTCTTCTCGCGCTGCTTTTCCTGGGCGGGCGAGATGCCCTGGGCAATGGCCTTGCGCGCCTCCATGCAGCGCTCCCGAGCCATCAGAAGGGAGATCCCGTCCTTCGTGCCGTAGCGACCGATGGTGAGCGTCTCGCGCCGCCCGTTCAGGCGGTAGTCCATCCGGAAGCTGATGGTGCCGCGCGGGGTGACGACCACGTAGAGCCCGTCACGGTCGGCGACCTTGTAGAGCGAAGCCTGCGGCTTCAGTCCTCGTAGCGTGCCATCTGACAGCATCGGCGATCCCTCCTTGGCGGAGAATTCTACCGTCAGCCGAAAGAAGCGGCTACATCGACGCTAAGTGGCTGTCCCACATGACATTTCTTGTCTTTTCTATACCGTCACGACTTGATCCGGTGTGACGGTAGAAATTTCGGGGACCCTAGCCACTCAGGATCTACCGCCAGAACTACCGTCAATCTGAACCTCATCCCCCCGATAGTCCCCGATAGATCTCGACAGACTTATAGCCATACAGATCAACAACTTAAGACAGTTTCTCGACTGTCTTCGATAGTCCCCGAAAGACGCCGAATCACTCCCACTCGATCGTCGCCGGCGGCTTCCCGGAGATGTCGTAAACCACCCGGTTGATTCCGCGCACTTCATTGATGATGCGATTGGAAACCCGCCCGAGCAGTTCGTGCGGCAGGTGCGCCCAGTGCGCGGTCATGAAGTCCTGTGTCTGCACGGCGCGCAGCGCCACCACGTACTCGTAGGTGCGTCCGTCGCCCATCACACCTACAGCCTTCACCGGCAGGAACACCGCGAAGGCCTGGCTGGTCAGGTCGTACCAGGTGCGCCCTTCGTGTGACGTCTTGCGCAATTCGTCGATGAAGATCGCATCGGCACGGCGCAACAGCTCGGCGTACTCTGGCTTCACCTCGCCCAGGATGCGCACACCCAGCCCTGGCCCCGGGAACGGATGTCGGAAGACCATCTCGCGCGGCAGCCCGAGTGCGAGGCCGAGCTCGCGCACCTCGTCCTTGAACAGTTCGCGCAGTGGCTCGAGCAGCTTCAGGTGCAGCGTATCGGGCAGGCCACCGACGTTGTGATGGCTCTTGATGGTCGTTGCCTTCTTCGTCTTCGCACCAGCCGACTCGATCACATCCGGATAGATCGTGCCCTGCGCCAGCCACTTCGCGTTCGGAAGCTTCGCGGCCTCTTCCTGAAACACATGCACGAACTCGCGGCCGATGATCTTGCGCTTGGCCTCCGGGTCGGCGCAGCCTTCCAGCGCCCCGAGGAAGCGCGGGCCGGCGTCGATGCGGATCACCTTCACGCCGAGGTGCCGGTTCAGCGTCTCCATCACCTGGTCGCCCTCGCCAAGCCGCAGCAGCCCGGTGTCGACGAAGATGCAGGTCAGGCGGTCGCCGATCGCCTTGTGGATGAGGGCCGCCGCCACCGCCGAATCGACGCCGCCGGACAGGCCGAGGATCACCTCTTCGCTGCCCACCTGGGCCTTCACCTTTTCGCTCGCCTCGGCGACGTAGTCGCTCATCACCCAGTCGGGCGCGCATTCGCAGATGTCGATCACGAAACGCTCGAGAATGCGCGCGCCCTGCAGCGTATGCGTCACCTCGGGGTGGAACTGTACGCCGTAGAAGTTGCGTGCCTCGTCGGCCATGCCGGCGATCGGGCAGCTGTCGGTCGAGGCCATGAGCTTGAAGCCGGGCGGCAGTTCGGTGACCTTGTCGCCGTGGCTCATCCAGACCTTGAGCAGGCCGTGCCCTTCGGCGTTGCGTGTATCCTCGATGCCGTCGAGCAGCCATGTGTGGCCGCGCGCGCGCACTTCGGCGAAGCCGAACTCGCGGTTCGCGCCGCTCTCGACCTTGCCGCCCAGTTGCTGCGCCATCGTCTGCATGCCGTAGCAGATGCCCAGCACCGGCACGCCGAGGTCGAACACCGCCTGCGGTGCGCGGTCGGTCGACTCTTCGTAGGCCGACATGTGGCTGCCGGACAGGATCACGCCTTTGGGCGCGATCCTGCGGATCTCCGCCGCGGGCAGGTCGCATGGATGTACTTCGCAGTAAACGTTCGCCTCTCGCACGCGGCGTGCGATCAGCTGGGTTACCTGAGACCCGAAGTCGAGGATCAGGATGCAGTCATGGCTCGCGGCTGTCATCGTGCCCCGCCAGCGCCGGGGGCGCTCGAGACGTCGTTCGAAACATCATTCCACACGGTAGTTCGGCGCTTCCTTGGTGATGGTGACGTCATGCACATGCGACTCGCGCACGCCGGCTGCGGTGATCTCGACAAACTGCGCCTTGCGGTGGATCTCGTCGATCGTCTCGCAGCCGAGGTAGCCCATGCTGGCGCGCAGGCCGCCCATCAGCTGGTGAATCACCACCAGCGCGCTGCCCTTATAGGGCACGCGGCCTTCGACGCCCTCGGGCACCAGTTTCTCGATGCCATCCTCGACGTCCTGGAAGTAGCGGTCGCTGGAGCCCTGTTGCATGGCACCGAGCGAACCCATACCCCGGTACGACTTGTACGAACGGCCCTGGTAGAGCTCGATCTCGCCGGGCGCTTCGTCCGTGCCCGCGAACAGGCCGCCGAGCATCACGGCGTTCGCCCCGGCGGCCAGTGCCTTCGCGATATCGCCGGAGTAGCGGATCCCGCCGTCGCCGATCAGCGGAATGCCGAGCGGACGCAGGGCCTCTGACACGTTCATGATGGCGGTGATCTGCGGCACGCCGACACCGGCGACGATGCGCGTGGTGCAGATCGACCCGGGGCCGATGCCGACCTTGACCGCGTCGGCCCCGGCTTCGGCGAGCGCGAGCGCGCCGGCTGCGGTGGCGACGTTGCCGCCCACCACCTCGACGTTCGGGAACGTGGACTTCACCCAGCGTACGGTGTCGAGCACGCCCTGGGCATGGCCGTGCGCGGTATCGACGATGATCACGTCGACGCCGGCGTCGACCAGCATCGCCGCCCGTTCGCGGGTGCCGTCGCCGACGCCGATCGCGGCACCGACCTGCAGCCGATCCTGGACGTCCTTGCTGGCGAGTGGATGCTCGACCGACTTGGTGATGTCCTTCACCGTGATCAGGCCGCGCAGGTTGAACTTGTCGTCGACCACCAGCACGCGCTCGAGCCGGTGCTGGTGCATCAGGGCTTTCGCCTCTTCGCGCCCGGCGCCTTCACGCACGGTGACCAGGCGGTCGCGCGGGGTCATGATGTTGCGCACCGGTTGATCGAGCCGGGTCTCGAACCGCAGATCTCGGTTGGTGACGATCCCGACCACGCGGCTGCCATCGACCACGGGCAGGCCGGAGATCTTGTGCTGGCGCGTGAGTGCCATCACCTCCCCCACCGTCATGTCGGGCGGGATCGTGATAGGGTCCTTTACCACCCCGGACTCGAACCGCTTGACCTTGGTCACCTGCAGCGCCTGGTCGCGCGGCGACATGTTCTTGTGCAGGATGCCGATTCCGCCGGCCTGGGCCAATGCGATCGCAAGGCGAGCCTCAGTCACCGTATCCATCGCCGCCGAGAGGACCGGCACGTTGAGGCGGATCCTGCGGGTCAACTGCGTCGAGAGGCTGACTTCCCTGGGCAGGACCGTGGAATGGGCAGGCAGCAGCGAGACATCATCGAAGGTTAGCGCGCGTTGTACGACAGGCATGCCATAAACCCTTCCAAAGCCGCGAGTATACGACTCGGCCACCGGCGCCGACAATTGCCGGTCGCGGCCGTGGAAACGGCTCGCTGCAACGGTTTGACCGCAGCGGCCGCTGCCATTATTGTCTTGTGTTCAGGCGACTTGTATGCTCGCGCCCCTTTCCGCGTAAGCTTCCTGCCGCCTGCGCGTAGTTTTTTCGCGGTTCCGTTACTGCACTGCCTGCCCACGAACGTGGCACCTGCGACTGTCCGCCATGGATGGCCGCCTTCCGGGAGCAATCATGTCACGCATCAAGGCTGTCATCGCTGCGACGTTGTCTATCTCGCTGCTGGTCGGCGGCACGCCGCCGGTCCTGAGCCAGATCTACACTTGGACGGACGAACAGGGCAGGCGCCAGATCTCCGACCGCCCCCCGGAGGGCGTGGTGAAGGATCTGAAGGTCAAGGGCGGGCGCCCGGCGAGTTCCAGCGCCGCGAGCACGAGCACCAGCGCGCCGCTGCCCAAGGGTGACGAGCGCAAGGCGCAGACACTCAATGAGAAGTCGCTCGAGTTCAGCAAGCGCCAGATCGAGCGAGAAGAGAACCGGGTGAAACAGGAGAAGGCGGAGGCGGAGGCGAAGGAGCGCGCGCAGCGATGCGAGCAGGCCCAGGCCTACGTGCGCAACCTGCAGGCCGGCGGCCGGGCGACCCGGCTGGATCCGAAGACCGGCGAACGGATCTTCCTCGACGAGAAGGAACGGGAGGTCGAACTTGCCGATGCACGACGATCCGCCGATTCGTGGTGCAAGCCGCCCGCGCCGGCAGGTACGCCAGCCAATCGGCCAGGCTGACAGGCATCCCAGACGCGGCGCACCAACAGACGGAAACTTGTTCCGCGCGCCGATTGGGACATATTCGTCGCTTCAGGCCCGTCGGCGTGCCGCACCCGTACGTTTGCCGCTGGCGGCCGATGCTCGGCTCGACTGTACTCGCTCGCGGCGCACTTCCTTCACGTCGGCGGTGATCGGCCGATGTATCTCGACCCGGTCGCGATCGCGAAGACGGTGATCCAGTTCGACTGCCCTGCCCCACACACCGACCTGCGCCGTCTTCGGATCGAGATCCGGGTGCTGTTCGAGCAGGCCGGACCGCCGTATCGCCTGCGCGACAGTCGTTCCCTCGTCGACCGTCAGGGCGATGAGGGTCTGCCGTTGCGGCAGCGCATAAACCACTTCAACTCGAAAATCACTCATTGTTTACCGTAGACCTGTTCGGCCCGCTTCACGAACGCATCGACGAAGGTGTTCGCTATGTGATTGAACACCGGTGAAAGCAACTTCTCAAGGATCCGACTCGCAAATTCATAATGGAGACGGAACTCGATCTTGCAAGCCGCCTGACCCAGGGCCTTGAATCGCCAGGACCCCTCAAGTTGCCGAAACGGCCCTTCGACAAGCTTCACGTCGATCGACTCCGGTTCGACCCGGGTGTTTTCCGTCGTGAAACTCTGCCGAACCCGGTGGTAGTCGATTACCACGGTCGCGCGGAGCTTTGCTGCACCACGGTCAGCGACCGAACTGCCACCACACCAGGGCAGGAACGCCGGGTAATCCTCCACCTGGTCGACCAGCCTGAACATCTGTTCCGGTGTGAACTGAACGAGGACCGACTTTTCAACCAATGCCATCTAGCCGATCCGTGACTTGTAAATGCCGATCCAGCACGCCAACTGTTGCGCGTCCTGATCACGCCCCGGCGCGCCTCGGACCCGGCCTTGCGCCTGCCCGTTCGCGTGCTGTTTCTTTCGCGCAACGACCCGCACTGTGTTGGTGCGACCGTGGATGTCATGCTGCAACATCAAGAAGCGCGGGGTATGCCGCGCAAAAGCTCGTAGAATAACGGGTTTCCGCGATTTTCTCACCCCCTTTTGATGTGCCCCGTGCATCCCCGGGCGCCATTCCGGTGCCTGGAGCGGCTTCCGGACAGCCTCCGACCTCGATTTCCGCGCCGCAACACTTCCGGAACTGACATGCGCCTGGCAGAAAACCGCAAAGCCTCCCACGACTACTTCATCGAAGAACGCTATGAGGCCGGCCTCGCCCTGATGGGCTGGGAAGTGAAGGCGATCCGTGCCGGTCGGTCGCAGCTGAAGGAAGCCTACGTGGTGGTCCGCAACGGCGAGGTGTTCCTGATCGGCTGCCATATCAGCCCGCTGACCTCGGCGTCGACCCATGTCTCGCCGGACCCGACGCGCACCCGCAAGTTGTTGTTGCATGCCGAGGAAATCGCCACCCTGGTCGGCAAGGTCGAACGGGCCGGCTACACCCTGGTGCCGCTCGACCTGCACCTGACACGCGGACGGGTGAAGCTCGCGGTCGGGTTGGCCAAGGGCAAGAAACAGCACGACAAGCGCGCCAGCGAGAAAGACCGGGAATGGGAGCGCCAGAAGCAGCGCCTGATGCGGGTGTGAACGTGCCGCACGGCGCGGCGTCCTGTACCACCCACGACGGTCTGCGTTAAGGTATCCGTCCATGGTCCGTACACTGTTGTTTCTCAACATCGCTGGGTTCTGTGCGCAGACCTTCTACGGTGATTTCCTGCTCTACTGGTTCGGGCTCTGGCCGCCCGGTCTGGACACGCAGCCGCACTTCATGCTCTGGCAGCTGGTGTCCTACAGCTTCCTGCACGGTGGCATCGTGCACCTGGGTGTGAACATGCTGGCCCTGTGGATGTTCGGCCGGGACGTGGAACGGGTGCTCGGCAGCCGCCGCTTCCTGCAGTACTACCTCGGGTGCGTGGTGTCGGCGGCGCTGCTGCAGTTGCTGGTCGCCTATGTCAGCGCGACGCCCTACCCGACCGTGGGCGCCTCCGGCGGTGTGTTCGGCTTGCTGCTCGCGTACGGCCTGTTCTTCCCGTACCGGAAACTGATGCTGCTGTTCCCGCCGATTCCGATGCCCGCGTGGCTGTTCGTGTCGCTGTACGCAGCGCTCGAACTGGTGCTGGGTGTGACCGGCTCGCAGGCCGGCGTCGCGCACTTCGCGCACCTGGGCGGAATGCTCGGCGGATACCTGCTTCTGCAACTCGGGGCAAGGCGGCCGCGCGAGTAGCCATTCGAAGCGCCGACAGGCCCCGTGGCTGTCGGGGATCCTCGGTGCCGATCGGCACATGGCGGACAGCGCATGGATTCCGAAGTGGTATCGTGGGCCACCGCACGCGGCGTGGCGCGCCGCACTTCCAGGAGACCGATCTTGTCCGAGCCCACGCCGATATCGCCGATATGGCACCGCCTGCTGTTGGCCATTGCAATCACCGTCTTTGCCGGCGCCCTCCCGGGCCCCGGGCTGTCGGTCGCCCACGCGCAGAAGTACCCTGAAAAACCGATCCGGCTGGTCGTGCCGTTCGCCCCCGGCGGCGGCGCCGACATCTTCGGCCGGCTGGTCGCACAGCGACTGAGCGAGACGCTCGGTATCATGGTGGTCGAGAACCGGCCCGGTGCCGGCAGCACGGTCGGCATCGAGTTCGTCGCCCGCGCCCCCGCCGATGGCTACACGCTGCTGCTGTCCTCCGCGGCCTTCAGCGCTGCGGCGGCGCTTTACCCGAAACTCGGCTACGACCCGGTGAAGGATTTCGCGCCGATCTCGGTGGTCACCACCGTGCCGCTGGTCGTCGTCGCACACCCATCCCTGCCGGTGAAGACGGTCCTCGACCTGGTCCGGCTGGCGAAGGCCAAGCCGGGCGAACTGCTCTACTCGACTGCCGGGCCAGGCAGCCTGATCCACCTCGCCGGAGAATCGTTCATGTCGGTCACCCAGACACGGTTGACCCAGGTGCCTTACAAGGGCGGCGGCCAGGCGATGACCGGCGTGCTCACCGGCGAGACGCAGGTCATGTTCGCCACCATCGAGACGGTGATGGCACAGATCCGCGCCGGAAAGCTGCGCGCCGTTGCGATGACCACCGCGGAGCGCTCGCCCGCGCTTCCGAACGTGCAGACCGTCGGCGAACAGGGGCTCAAGGGCTACGAGGCGCAGGGCTGGTTTGCGCTGTTCGCACCGGCGGGCACTTCTACCGACATCG
This sequence comes from Betaproteobacteria bacterium, assembly GCA_947457885.1. GTDB lineage: Bacteria > Pseudomonadota > Gammaproteobacteria > Burkholderiales > CAIKXV01 > CAIKXV01. Next base: position 4,186 of record CANGXU010000103.1, on the reverse strand, counting down.
TCGGCCGCATCCAGGCGGAGGTCGCCCGCGCGATGAAGGTGCCGGAGTTCCGTGAGCGCTTCCTGAGCGAAGGCGCGGTGCCGGTTGGCGGTACGCCTGCACAGCTCGAGAAGCTCGTGCGCGGCGAGATCGCCATGTGGGCCCGCCTGGTAAAAGAGGCAAAGATCAAGGTGGACTGAGCATGAGCGCGACCGTAGACCTGCTGGCAGCCCACGCCGCGCGTACCTGCTGGGACGACTTGCCCGCCGCTGTCAGGCACCAGGCGCACCTCGTGCTCCTGGACACCATCGGGGTGATGCTGGCAGGCTCGCTGCAGCCAGAAGTGATCCGGCTGCGCGATGCCCTGCGGGTGCACGGGACGGCCGACTGCGGCGCGACACTGGTCTGTACGCCGCCGGTCCGCGCTGACCTGCGTACCGCCGCACTGCTCAACGGTATCGCCGGGCGCTCGGTCGAACTGTGCGAAGGGCATCGATTCGTGTCCTGCCAGGCCGGGGTGCAGGTGCTTCCCGCGGTGCTGGCGGTGGGCGAGCGCATGCGCTCGCCCGGCACCGAACTCCTGACCGCGCTGGTCCTCGGTTACGACATCGGGGTTCGCCTGGGGGCGGGCCTGGTCGCACGCCCGCGCGCGCACCAGAACGGCCAGACCGCGATGCTGGGCGCGATCGCGGCAGGCGCACGGCTGCGCGGCTTCGACGCCGCCGGCATCGCATCTGCGCTGCGTATCGGCGCGCCGCTCGTTCTCGTGCCCTCCTATTCCCATACCGTCGCCGGTGCCACGGCGCTGAACGTCGCCGGCGGCATGAGCGGCTTCAACGGCGCGCTGGTGGGCGACCTGGTGGCCGCCGGCTTCACCGGACGCGCGGATGCGGTCGAAGAAGCCCTTGCCCAACTGGTCGGCGACGGGTTCGACCCGGCCCCGGTGACCGAAGAACTGGGCTCGCGATGGGAGATCACGCGCAACCATTTCCGGCTTCGCGCCTGCTGCAATCCGATCTACTCGGCGCTCGATGCCCTGGAGGCCGCGCTGTCGGCACTCGCACCGACGCCGGACCAGGTCGAGCGCATCGATGTCGAGACCTATGCATTCGCTGCGGTGATGAACGATCCGGCGCCGGCGAACTACTTCGCGTCCAAGTACTCGCTGCCGCATGCCGCCGCCGCGCTGGTGCTGCTCGGGCATGCGAGCTACCAGGCGTTCACGGCAGACAAGGTCGGCGATCCGTCGTTCGCGGCACTGCGCCGGAAGGTGTTCATCCGCGAGGATCCTGCGTTCAGCGCGCAGGTGCCCCGCCTGAAGCCGGCGCGTGTCACGCTGACGCTGACCGACGGGCGCAGCAGCACCCATGTCATCGAGAGCGCGCGCGGCGACTTCCAGAATCCGCACCCGGAGTCGGCGCTGCGCGCGAAGTTCCGTGAGCTCGCCGGGCTCGTGCTGTCGAACGACGGCGTGGCACGGCTCGAGGCGGCGATCGACCGCGCCCACGAATGGCACGACATCGACGAGCTGTACTCGGTGATCAGGACCTGCGGCGCACGCTGACCGGGCTTCAGCCGGCCGCAGCCGCGTGGCGGGCCTGCTCGCGGGCGACATCGTCGTCCAGTACCTCGAGCAGCGTCGAGATCCACTGCGTGGGGATCGCCTCACCGATGAACACGATGCGCGTGCGCCGATCGTCCGAAGGCCAGCGGTCGAGCCACTGCGGCGGATGGAACACATGCTGCACGCCGTGCAGCACGGCCGGCCCCTCCGGTCGTTCCACCACGCCGATGAGGCCCTTGACGCGCAGCAGCCGGTCGCCGCAGTGTTCCATCAGCCCTTCGAGGAACAGGGCGAGCGTCAGCGCATGCAGCGGCCGCTCGCGCAGCAGGCACCACGAGGCGATGCGCGGATCGTGGACGGCGGCAGGGTCGGTCGCGGCCAGCCAGGCGATCGAGGCCCGGGCGCCACCCTCGACGGGCAGGTAGCCGGCGAGCGAGCCGCCACCCCTGCCAGGCTCGTTGAACAGCGTCGACGCCCCGATGGCCCCGTGCGCCACCGGCAACCGCCGGGCGCCCGGGTTCAGCCGATGCAGTCGCGCATCCAGTGCCGGCGATGGCGCAGCCAGGTCGGCCTTGGTAAGGAGGATCCGGTCGGCCACCGCGACCTGCCGCGCAGACTGCCGGTGGTGGTCGAGGGTCGCGAGGCCGAGCAGCGAATCGACGGTGGTAATTACCTCGCCCAGCACGTAGAGCCCTGCGAGCTCCGGATCGACCATCAGTGCCTGCAGGATGGCGGCTGGATCCGCGAGTCCCGACGTCTCGATCAGTACCCGTTCGAACCCCGGCAGTTCACCGGCGGACCGCCGCCGGGCCATATCGCGCAGGGTCATCACCAGATCGCTGCGTACCTTGCAGCACAGGCAGCCGGTGGTCAGCTCGATGAAATTCTCGTCGCTCGATTCGATCAGGTCGTGGTCGATGCCGATCTCACCGAACTCGTTGATTATCACTGCGGTACGACCCATGGCCGGATCACGCAGCAGATGGCGCAGCAGGGTCGTCTTGCCGCTGCCGAGGAAGCCGGTGATCACCGAAACCGGCGTCGCCGCTGCGGTGACGGTCACGGCAACGCTCCCGCCCCGGAAGCCGCGTCGATGTCGCCACCGATACCCGCCCCCGTGCCCACCCTCACCTTTGCCACCGCCGGCACGCCGAGCGCTTCGCGCAGGCTGCGCAGCAGCCCGAGCGTCGAGGCGCACGGCTTTCGCCTCGCGGCGGGCGCGTCGAGCGCCGCCCCGGGCGCCTGCCACAGTAGCCACCAGCGGAACGGCTCGTCGTCGGGCGCTGCCTCGGCCACGCCGAGGGACCTGCCGTCCGGCAACGACAGCCAGGCTCGCAGCGGTGCAGACGGGCCATGCGCCGGCGGCCGGTCGTCGTGCGGTATCAATTTGAGCACCGCTTCGACCTGCCAGAGTTCGAGGCTGGCACGCAGCAGCGCCTCGAGTTGTACCGTCGTCATGGTGCCGGACGCGCCGCCGTCTCAGCGAGTGCCGTGCAGCCCGGCCCCGGCCAGCAGGGACGGATCAAGCCTGCGCGCGAGGAATCGGCCATCGCCGAGTTCCGCGGTGAAGCGCCCCTCCTCCACGACCACCTTGCCACGCGCGACGGTCAGCACCGGCCAGGCATGGACCTCGTGCCCTTCCCACGGCGTGTAGTCCGATTCGTGCAGGAACTCGGCGCGTACCGTCCGGCGCAGCGCAGGGTCGAGCACGGCGATGTCCGCATCGCTGCCGGGTGCCAGCGCCCCCTTGCGTGGATACAGGCCCATCAACTTCGCGGCATTGGTCGACGTGAGGTCGACGAACTTCTCGAGCGACCAGCCGCGCTTGCCGACCATTTCGGTGTACATCACCGCCAGGCGGGGTTCGACGCCGGAGTTGCCGCCGGTGGTGTCGTCGAAGCGGCTGCCCTGCACCTTGGTCGCCAGCGAACAGCAAAGCTCGTCGGTGGCCACGGTCTGAAGGGAACCGTCCTGCGCGCCGCTCCAGAGGGCCTGCTGGTCGGCCTGCGACTTCAGCGACGGATACGTGTGGTACATCTGGCCGTTCGGGCGCAGGTAGTCGTCGGCGTTGAACATCATGTACTGGTGCAGGGTTTCGCCGTACACCGGGCTGCCCTTCGCGCGTGCCTCGCGGATCGCCTCGACGCCTGTGGCCGCACTCACGTGCATGAAATAGATCGCAGCCTTGCCCGGCACGCTTTCGGCGAGACGGATCACGCGCCGGAACGAGAGGTCCTCGGACAGCGTGTTGTGGACCTCGGGCAGGTAGCGGAAGTGGGTGCGCCCCTCGCGGATAAGCTTCTCGTACATGTGCATGACGATATCGTTGTCCTCGCCATGCATCACGCACATGCCGCCTTCCTTTGCGACCACCTGGAACACCTCCCAGATGTCGCCGAAGTCGACCATTCGCCCCTTGCGGCTGGGCGTGATGTCGGTCGTGAAGATCTTGATCGTCGGGTAGCCGGCGCGGATCGCCTCGGCGATCTGACCGAACAGTTCGGGCGGCAGTTGCCCCTCGACCATCAGGTGGTAGCTGTAGTCGCAGTAGCACTTGCCGACCCAGTCCTGGTCGCGGCGCGCGATCGCCTGTGGCAGGGTATTGCCGTGGGTCCAGCGCACGAAATCGATGAGCGTGGTGGT
>CANGXU010000102.1 GCA_947457885.1 Betaproteobacteria bacterium | reverse complement strand
TCCGACCAGCCGGGCGACATGGCGAAGCAGTGGCTCGACCAGGGCGCGCGCCGCCTGCACATCGTCGACCTGAACGGCGCGGTCGCCGGCAAGCCGAAGAACGAACCGGCGATCAAGGACATCGTCAAGGCGGTCGGCGATCGGATCCCGATCCAGCTCGGCGGTGGCATCCGCGACCTCGACACGATCGAACGCTACCTCGACGACGGCGTCTCTTACGTGATCGTCGGCACGGCCGCTGTGAAGACGCCCGGCTTCCTGCATGACGCCTGCGGCGCGTTTCCCGGCCACATCATCGTCGGGCTCGATGCCAGGGACGGCAAGGTGGCCGTCGACGGCTGGTCGAAGATGACCGGGCACGAGGTCGGCGACCTGGCCAGGAAGTTCCAGGATTACGGCGTGGAGGCGGTGATCTACACCGACATCGGCCGCGACGGCATGCTCAGCGGCATCAATATCGAGGCGACAGTCCGGCTGGCCCGGCAACTGACCATCCCGGTGATCGCCAGCGGTGGCCTGACCAACCTCGACGACGTGCGGCAACTCTGCCACGTCGAGGCCGAGGGCATCCCGGCCGCGATCACCGGCCGCGCGATCTATGAAGGCACGATCGACTTCGGCGAGGCCCAGCGTCTGGCCGACACGCTGTCGCCGCCCGTACCGGACGCCTGAGCGATGCTGGCCAAGCGCATCATCCCGTGCCTGGACGTCGCCGGCGGCCGGGTGGTCAAGGGGGTGAATTTCGTCGACCTGCGCGATGCCGGCGACCCGGTCGAGGTCGCGCGCCGCTACGACGAGCAGGGCGCGGACGAACTCACCTTCCTGGACATCACGGCGAGCAGCGATGAACGCAGCACGCTGCTGTCGATGGTGGAAGCCGTGGCCGCGCAGGTCTTCATCCCGCTCACCGTCGGCGGCGGCGTGCGCACGGTCGCCGACGTGCGTTCGCTGCTCAACGCCGGCGCCGACAAGGTCAGCATCAACACCGCTGCCGTTCAGTCGCCGGAGTTCGTGCGCGAAGCGGCTGGCCGCTACGGGTCGCAGTGCATCGTCGTGGCGGTGGACGCGAAGCGGGTCCCGGGCACCCCGGACGACGCGCCGCGCTGGGAGGTATTCACCCACGGCGGGCGGCGCGCGACCGGCCTCGACGCCCTCGAGTGGGGGCAGCGGATGCAGGCCAACGGCGCGGGCGAGATCCTGCTGACCAGCATGGACCGCGACGGCACGCGGGTCGGCTTCGACCTCGCGCTCACCCGCGCGTTCTCCGACACCCTGTCGATCCCGATCATCGCCAGCGGTGGCGTCGGGTCGATCGGCGACATGGTCGAGGGCGTGACGCTCGGCCATGCGGATGCGGTGCTGGCCGCCAGCATCTTCCACTACGGAGACCATACGGTCGGCGAGGTCAAGCGGGCGATGGCTGCGGCCGGCGTCGAGGTAAGGCTCTAGCATGGGCGCCGATGCGTGGCTCGACGAGGTCGCCTTCGACGCAGCCGGGCTGATCCCGGCGATCGCGCAGGACGCCTCCGGCGGCCGCATACTGATGTTCGCCTGGATGAACCGGGAGGCGCTTGCGCTCACCCGTCAGACCGGTTTTGCTCATTACTGGTCGCGTTCGCGTGGCAAACTGTGGCGCAAGGGCGAGGAGTCTGGCCACCTGCAGAAGGTGGCAGAGATCCGCCTCGATTGCGATGAAGACGTCATCCTGCTGCTGATCGATCAGGTCGGCGGCATCGCCTGTCACACGGGTCGTGCGAGCTGCTTCTACCGTCGGCTCGAGGCCGGCGGCTGGGTCACCACCGATCCGGTGCTGCGCACGCCGGGCGAAATCTACGGCCGTACCGACTGACACCATGGAACACCAACCCATCCTCGAAAGACTGGCGGACACGCTGGAGTCGCGCAAGCTGGCCGATCCGGGCAGCTCGTACGTGGCCAGCCTGTTCCACAAGGGCGAAGACGCCATCCTCAAGAAGCTGGCGGAGGAGTCGGCCGAGACGCTAATGGCGTCGAAGGACGGTGATAAACTGCACCTGATCAGAGAGATGGCCGACCTCTGGTTCCACGGCATGGTGCTGCTTGCCTTCCATGGCCTGCGCCCTGGCGATGTACTCGATGAACTGGCACGGCGCGAGGGTGTGTCGGGCCACGACGAGAAGAAGGCCAGGAACGCCGGATGATCGGCTGCGGGATTGGCCCGCATCCAGCATCACATCAGGTTTTTGCAGTCCCTCATTTTCAATCCCGGATCACGCCGCCGGCGGCCCGCGCGCCGCTCGACCGACAAGGAGCATCGTCATGGGTTCGTTCAGCATCTGGCACTGGTTGATCGTCCTGTTGGTCGTCGTGCTGGTGTTCGGCACCAAGAAACTCGGCAACCTCGGCAAGGACATGGGCAGCGCGATCAAGGGCTTCAAGGAAGGCATGAAGACCGAAGACGACAAGCCCGCCACCGGCACCGCCCCCGGTACCCCGTCGCAGCAGATCTCGGGGCAGACGATCGAGGGCGAGGTCAAGAGCAAGTCCGAAAGCAAGGTTTGATCCGTACGCGCCCGGCGCCGATGCGCGGCACCGCCGACGCGGCGGCATAGGCGTCTCCGGCCATGCTCGACCTCGGCTTCTCTGAAATGATGGTGATCGCGGTCGTCGCGCTGGTCGTGCTCGGCCCGGAGCGCCTGCCCAAGGTCGCCAAGACCGTCGGCCACCTGATCGGCCGCATGCAGCGTTATGTCGCCGACGTGAAGTCCGACATCACGCGCGAGATGGAACTCGAAGAACTGCGCAAGTTCCGGCAGACGGTCGAAGAGACTGCGGGTTCCGTGCAGTCTTCGTTCAACTCGTTCGAGACCGACGCGCGTACCACGGCCAGTGACCTGGAAGCGCTGGCGCGCGGCGAAGCGCACGGTGCGTCGCTGCCACGCGCGGAACTGCCGGCCGGGATGCCGCTGCCCGGCGATGAAGTGACGCCGATGCCCCAGCCTGCGCTGGTCGAACTGTCCGTGCCGTCGGCAGACGCGAGCCAGGAGTGGATCGAGCCGACGGTGGCCGGCGCGATGTCCAGCCTTGCGGGTACCGCGCGCTGCATGGCCACTGCCTCGATCGCGATGGCCAGCGCTGCGGTACCACTGTCCGGCGCGCGCCGTTGGCCCGAGGTCCCGCCGCCCGCGGACGTGCCGGCCCGCGCCGTCATGCCGGGGGCCTGACCGATGTCGACCACCCCCGGCAACGATCCGCAGGCGGACGCAGGCACGGAAGATTCGCCGCCCGCCGAGAGCTTCATGTCGCATCTCGTGGAACTCCGGCAGCGGGTCGTGCGCGCGGCCGGTTCGGTGCTGCTGGTGTTCGTCGTACTGTCGCCGTTCATGAAGCAGATCTTCGATGCGGTGTCGCTGCCGCTGATGACGGCGCTGCCGGTCGGCACCAAGCTGCTCGCCACCGGCGTCATCTCGCCGTTCATGGTGCCGCTGAAGGTCACGCTGTTCGTCGCCTTCCTGCTCGCGCTGCCCTACGTGCTCTACCAGGTCTGGGCGTTCGTCGCGCCGGGGCTCTACCAGCACGAGAAGCGCCTTGCCCTGCCGGTGCTCGCCTCGAGCGTCGGGATGTTCTTCCTCGGCATGACCTACTGCTACTTCGTCGTGTTCGGCTTCATCTTCCGCTTCATTGCCGGCTTCGCTCCGGAGTCGGTGGCGGTGGCTCCCGACATCGAGAACTACCTGTCCTTCGTCATGGGCATGTTCCTGGCCTTCGGGCTCACGTTCGAGGTGCCGATCGTCGTGGTACTGCTGGTGCGCTTCGGCGTGGCCACCATCGACCAGTTGAAGCAGGCCCGGCCGTACGTGATCGTGGGCGCGTTCGTGGTCGCGGCTGTCGTCACGCCGCCGGACGTCATCTCGCAACTGCTGCTCGCGATCCCGCTGTGCCTGCTGTACGAACTCGGCCTGCAGATCGCGCGCTTCACCGGGCTCTCGCCTTCGCGTGCCGAGGCGGACGCCCAGGCTGCCGCCGAAGCGGCGCAATCGGACGCGGCCGGCGCGGGCAAAGAGTCCTGAGGAGCGGCAGCAGCGTCGATCACGTCGGCATACGTTACGGAGCGAAGATGATCCTGACCAACATCGAAGTCATTCCCGGCAAGCGGGTGGTGCGCCATCTGGGTCTCGTGCAGGGCAGTACCGTGCGCGCGAAGCATGTCGGGCGCGATTTCCTCGCCAGCCTGAAGAACATCGTCGGTGGCGAACTGACGGGCTATACCGAACTGCTGAACGAGGCGCGCGAGGAGGCCACAGAGCGCATGGTGCGCCAGGCGCAGGCCGCGGGGGCGAACGCGGTGCTTAACGTGCGATTCTCCACTTCCTCGATCACCCAGGGTGCGGCGGAACTGTTCGCCTACGGTACCGCTGTGGTGGTCGAGTAGGCGGCAGGGATGCAGAGTCTCCTCCCATTTGCCGAACTGATCGTCTTCGCGGTCCTGCTGCTGGTCGGCTATGTCGCCGGCCGTATCGCCGAGAAGGCGCACTATCGATCGATCCGCAAGCGCGAGAAGCTGTTCGAGCGCGTGACCGTGTTCAGCAACCGCTTCCCGCCGACGGTGTCGCAGCCATTCCAGGCGACGCTGGTCTGCGGCAGCGTCGTCGTGTCGCAGGACTACTTCAAGGCGGTGGCCGCCGGCCTCTACAGCATCTTCGGCGGACGCGTGCGCTCGTACGAGAGCCTGCTCGACCGCGCGCGGCGCGAGTCGGTGCTGCGCATGAAGCATGCCGCGATGCGTAAAGGCGCGTCGATGATCGTCAACGTGAAGTTCCAGACGGTACAGGTGCCCGGTAGTGGCGTCGGCGCGGTCGAACTGCTCGCCTACGGGACGGCGCTGCGCCCGCTCGCGTGAGCACCTGGAGCAATCCTCGGCTGCCGCAGGAAACGATAAACGTCGGCGAGTCGCGTCCGGTGCTGTCGTTCTTCGTGATGGTTGCTGGCCTGGGTGCTGTTTTCTTCGCCTGCGCGCTCGTGCTGATGCTGTTCGCCCAGGCCATCGCCGCGTGGCTGCCGTTCTCGGCCGAGCAGGCGGTGGCCGCGCGTTTCGTCAAGCCGGTAGACCCCGCGGCCGAGCCGGAGGCGACGTTGCAGAAGCTGGCCGACTCGCTGGTCGGTCCGCAGGGACTTCCATCGGGCATGACACTGAAGGTGCACTACGGCGCGCTGCCGGTGGCCAATGCCTCGGCCACCGTGGGCGGCAACATCACGATCTACCGTGGGTTGGTCGAGGCGATCGACAGCGAAAACGCACTGGCGATGGTGCTCGCGCACGAGATCGCGCATATCCGTCACCGCGATCCAGTGCGCAGTCTGGGCCGGGGAATGGCGCTGGCAGTGGTGATGTCGGCCCTGTCGGCGGGCGCCGGCTCCGCTGTCGCCGACTGGATGGTCGGCAGCGCCGGCAACCTGACCGTGCTCAGCTTCAGTCGCTCTCAGGAGGCGCGCGCCGATGCCGATGCGCTGGCTGCGGTGGCGCAGCGGTACGGGCATGTTGCCGGTGCCGGCGCGTTCTTCCAGGAAATGCAGCGCCGGTCGTCCGCAGCCGGCGGGGCGTCGGAATCGGTGCCGGTGTTCATGCGCACCCATCCTTCAACCGACGATCGGTTGTACCGAATGGAACTGCTGGCCACCGAGCGGCGCTGGGCGACCGAGGGCACCCTCACGCCGCTGCCGCCAGCGCTGCAGGCGATCCGTGACGCACGAGGCGCGTACGGCGCGAAGGCGCAGCCAGGGGGATGACCCGGTGCGCGGATCGGCGCTACGATGCGTACAGGGGGCCGGGGCGATCAAGACGCGTGCTCGACAGGTGGCCTGCCTATTGCTTCGTGTCTCTGTACGATCCCCGCAAGGAGCCTCAAGATGTCTCGTATCGTCCGACGTCCCGAGCCGCACACCGCAACCTGCCTGCTGGCCGTGGCCTGCCTCTCTGCGTCGACCCTGTCGTTCGCGCAGGCCTGGCCGGTCAAGCCGGTACGCATGATCGTGCCGATTGCTGGCGGTGGCTCGACCGATGCCATCTCGCGCCTGGTCGGCACCAAGCTGGGCGAGATCTGGGGTCATACCGTGCTGGTCGAGAACCGCCCCGGCGGCTCGACGATGATCGGCGCCGAGGTGGTCGCACGCGCCGCGCCCGACGGCTACACGATGCTGATGGCGACTTCGGCCTTCCCGGCCAACTTCAGTCTGTTTCGCAAGGTGCCCTACAAGCTGTCCGACTTCGCGCCCGTGTCGAACGTCGCCGAGTCCCCGAACGTGCTTGCGGTGCATCCGAGCGTGCCCGCGAAGAGCGTTAAGGAACTGATCGCGCTGCTGCGTTCGCGGCCTGGGCAGATCAATTACGGTTCGGGCGGCGTCGGCGGCTCGACCCACCTGGCGGCGGAACTGTTCAAGCTGCTCGCGAAAGTCGACATCACCCATATCCCGTACAAGGGTGGCGGTCCCGCCGTCACCGACCTGCTGGGCGGCCAGATCTCGATGATCTTCGGCAACCTGCCGGCGGTGCTGCCGCACGTGAACACCGGGCGCATCAACGTGCTGGCGATCGCCTCGGCGAAACGGTCGCAGACGATGCCCAACCTGCCGACGATGGATGAGGCCGGAGTGCGCGGCTTCGAGGCATCGACCTGGGCCGGACTGCTGATGCCCGCGGGCACGCCGCAGCCGATCATCAACAAGTTCTACGCGGACCTGCAGAAGATCTATGCGCAACCCGACATGAAGGAGCGCATGGCCACCGGCGGCTTCGAGGCGATCGGCAGTTCGCCGAAGGAGTTCGCGGCCTACATCGACATGGAGGTCGCGCGCTGGGAGAAGGTGATCCGCGCGGCCGGCATCAAGGCAGAATAGCGCGCCGCGCCGGGTCCGGGCGCGGGCATACCGACCGGGGAGGGTCGAGCATGGCTGGCAGAAACAGCAGGGTCGTCGGCGACGGCGACAGCGACAGCACCGAAATCCACCGCAAGCTGCTGGCGTCGATCGACAGCGACCGCGACGACCTGGTCGGACTATGCCTGGCGCTGGGCAACATGGCGACGCCGCATGCCCAGGAGCGGCCGGGTGCGGAGTATGTGCGCGAGTGGCTGTCCAGGCACGGCATCGAAGCCTGGCTGCAGCCGATCACCGAGCGCAGCGCGAACGTGGTCGGGCACCTGCCGGGCAGCGGCGACGGCACCAGCCTGATCGTCGATGCCCACCTCGACACCGGTCCTGCCCTGTCGGCCGATGCGACCGAGGCCGACCGACGCATCGAGGGTGCGTGGGTCGATGGCGAGCTGATCATCGGCAAGGGTGTCATCAACGACAAGGGTCAGTTGTGCGCATTCATGATCGCCCTGCGTGCCATCCGCCGCATGGGCCTGCAGCTGCGCGGCGACTGCTACCTTGCGGGCGTGGCCTTCGAGACCGGGCGCCCGTCGGTCGGCGACCTGCAGGGCATCGACTATCCCGGCGAGGGCTTCGGTTCGCGCTGGCTGGTCGACCGCGGCATCACCGCGGATTTCGCATTGGTGGGCGAGACGTCGGGTTTCGGCATCATCAAGGCCGAGTGCGGAGAGGCGTCGATCAAGGTGCATGTGCCCGGCAAGCGCGTATACACGCCGCGCCATGAACGTCCGGCTACGCTCGGGCCAGCCTCCAACGCATTCGTGAAGGCGGCGCATCTGGTGATCGCGATCGAGCAATGGGCGATCGCCTATACCGAGCGGGAAACCCAGCCGTTCCCGGGCGGGCAGTTCGTGCCGCGCGCGCAGGTGGTGAAGGTCAGCGGATCCGAGGCGCTGGGCTGGTGCGACATCCATGTCGACGTGCGTATCGTGCCGGGCAAGAACCCGGAGCTGGTACGGCGCGAGATCGCGCAGGTCGCCGCGCAGCTCGGCGTCGAGGCGAAGGTGTCGGTGTACCAGTACTCGCGCGGCCATGTCGCCAGGGGTGCCGAGCCGCTGGTGGCCGCCATCGAGGCCGCCCATCGCAACCTGTTCGGCACGGCGACCCCGACGCCGCCGGCGGCCGAGACCAGCATGTGGCGCGACGTGAACGTGTTCAACGAGGTCGGCATCCCGTCGGTCTGCTATGGCCCGCCGCGGCAGATGGAACCGTTCAGCGGCGCTCGCGACCGGGCGATGAAGATCGACGACCTGCTGGCGGCGACGAAGGTGTACGCCGCGACGATCCTCAACCTCTGCGGGATCGCGCCGGCCGACTGACTCAGCCGCGCCGGCGTGCCGGCCGCGTGCCCACCTTCACAGTCACCTTCATTTCCCTGCGCTCGCGCACCAGTGCGACCGCCGCACTGCTGCCCGGCTTCAGCGCCGCGACGGCGTTGAGCAGGGCACTCGAGTCGCCGATCGGCCTGCCTTCGATCGCGACCACCACGTCGCCCGGGCGCATCCCGCCGTCTTCGGCCGGGCCACCGCGCACGACACCCGCGATCAGCGCCCCGCCGGCCGGCCCGATGCCGAACGACTCGGCCAGGGTACGGGTGAGATCCTGAGTCTCGACACCGAGCCATCCGCGCACCACCCGGCCGGAGGCGATCAGCTGGTCCATCACCTCGCGCACCGTCTCGGCGGGAATCGCGAAGCCGATGCCCTGCGAGCCGCCGCTGCGCGAGAAGATCACGGTGTTGATGCCGATCAGGTTACCCTGGCTGTCGATCAGCGCGCCGCCCGAGTTGCCGGGATTGATCGCTGCATCGGTCTGCACGAAGTTCTCGAACGCGCTGACGCCGAGCTGGCTGCGTCCCAGCGCACTGACGATGCCCATCGTCACCGTCTGCCCGACCCCGAACGGATTGCCGATCGCGAGCACGACATCCCCGACCCGTACCTTCGAGGTGTCGCCGATGCGGATGGCCGGCAGGTTGCCGAGGTCGACCTTGATCACCGCGAGGTCGGTATCCGGATCCGAGCCGACCACGGTCGCCGCCGCGCGGCGCCCGTCGGACAACGCCACCTCGATCTGCGCGGCGGCGTCTACGACATGCGCATTGGTGACGATGAAGCCCCCTGCGTTGACGATCACCCCGGAGCCCAGGCTGGCGGGGCGCTGGCGCTGCTCGCCCTCGCCGCGGCCGCGGCCGCCGGGTGCGCGGTCGCCGAAGAAGAACTGGAAGAAGGGATCGTCGAGCGCCGGGTTGCGCTCGCGCGGCGATACACGGGCGGTCGTGTAGATGTTCACCACCGATGGCATCGAACGCGCGGCGGCTTCGGAATAGGAGCCGGTTGCCGGCAGCGCAGGCGCCGGGTTCGCCGCTGCGACGGCGGCCGTCGCTGCAGCGCCCCCGGCGGGCACGGCCTGCGGGTCGGGCATCGAGCGCCAGGGCTGCAGGGCCGCCGGCATCAGATCGGGGCGGAGCAGGGCCGCGACGAACCACACCCCGAGGGTGACTGTCACCGCCTGTGCAAACAGCAGCCACAACCTGCGCATGCCGAGGTTCCCGAAATCGCCGGACAGATGTCGCCCGACTCCGCTATCAAGGCTACCATCGGACCCATCGATGCGTGCATCGGGCCCGTACGTCCGGCGCGTGCTGCCGATCCGGTTCCGCACCGCATCCCCGACGAGACGATGGACAGACAGGATCTCAGCGACTACCTCGATCAGCTGCTGCCGCCCGCGGCGGTCGACGACTACTGCCCGAACGGGCTGCAGGTGGAAGGACGCGTGCAGGTACGCCGGCTGGTGACCGGGGTGACCGCCTCGCAGGCGCTGATCGATGCCGCCGTAGACGCCGGCGCCGATGCGCTGCTGGTGCATCACGGTCTGTTCTGGAAGGGCGACAGCGGGCGCCTCACGGGCTACCGCCGGTCGCGGGTCGCGCGCCTGATCGGTGCCGATCTGAACCTGTTTGCCTTCCACCTGCCGCTCGACGTGCATCCGACGCTCGGCAACAACAGCCGGCTCGGCGTGCAACTGGGGATCGAACGTACCGGTTCGCTCGATCGGGCCGGCCTGCTCGCGGTGGGAGATCTGCCGTCGCCCCTGACGGGCACGACAACCCTGGCGGCATTCGTGCGCAAGGTCGCGCTGGCGCTGGGGCGCGAGCCGCTGGTCATCGGTGATCCCGCCATGCCGCTGCGCCGCGCGGCATGGTGTACCGGCGGCGGCCAGCGCTACATCGAGGACGCGTGGCCGCACGCCGATGTCTTCATCACCGGGGAAGTCTCCGAGCAGACGGTGCACGTGGCCAGGGAGTGCGGAATCGCCCTGGTCTGCGCCGGTCACCATGCCACCGAGCGCTACGGGGTGCAGGCCGTTGGCGAACATCTGGCCCGCGAGCACGGGCTGGATCACCGCTTCATCGACATCGACAACCCTGCCTGATCCACCGGTTTCGCCGCTTTCGGTCACCATCGCGGTTGTCGAAAAGCGCCGGAGACGCGCTGCGACCACCCGGCGAACGCATCCGAGGCTTCAGGTCTCGCATCCGATTCGGTACAATCCCGTGGTTATGGTTCCGGCAAAGGCTAGAATGGCATGAGCAAGTCACCCTCGATGACCGCGCCCGTGGTTGGCAACACAAGCGGCGGATCCTTCACGCCAGCAGCACCTGGCGCTGAAATGCCCCAGCGGCGCAAGCTCCTGCTCGCGGCCACCTCGGCCGTCGGTGCAGCAGGTGCGGCGGCGGCGGCGGCTCCGTTTCTCGCAAGCTGGTTCCCGAGCGAGCGGGCGAAAGCCGCCGGCGCCCCGGTCGACGTCGATGTCAGCGCGATCGAACCCGGCATGCTGCTGCGTGCCGAATGGCGCGGTCAGCCGGTCTGGGTGGTGCGCCGCACGCCCGAGATGCTGGCCACTCTCGACGCCGTCAAGCCGAAGCTGGCCGATCCCGAGTCGAAGGCGCCGCAGCAGCCCGACTATGCCGCGAACGCGACGCGCTCGATCAAGCCCGAGATGCTCGTGCTGCTCGGCATCTGCACCCACCTCGGCTGTTCTCCTACCGACCGGCTGGCACCGGCCGAAGGCTGGGCAGGAGGCTTCTACTGTCCCTGCCATGGTTCGGTGTTCGACCTCGCCGGACGGGTGTTCGCCGGGATGCCCGCACCGACCAACCTGGTGGTGCCGCCGTACAAATACTTGAACGACACTCGCCTGCGTATCGGCGACGACAGCAAGGGGGCATGAGGGTCATGAGTCGAATCGTTGCAGCCGGGCAAGGGCTGGTTGATTGGGTCGACGAGCGGTTCCCGCTGGTATCGACCTGGAAGTACCACATGTCGGAGTACTACGCTCCGAAGAACTTCAACTTCTGGTACTACTTCGGTTCACTGGCGATGATCGTGCTGGTGCTGCAGATCGTCACCGGCATCTTCCTCACGATGAACTACAAGCCAGACGCGCTGACTGCGTTCGGCTCGGTCGAATACATCATGCGTGATGTGTCGGGCGGCTGGTTCATCCGCTACATGCACTCGACCGGCGCCTCGATGTTCTTCGTCGTGGTGTACCTGCACATGATGCGCGCGCTGCTGTACGGGTCGTATCGCAAGCCGCGCGAACTGCTGTGGATCTTCGGCTGCATGATCTACCTCGCCCTGATGGCCGAGGCGTTCATGGGCTACCTGCTGCCCTGGGGCCAGATGTCCTACTGGGGCGCGCAGGTGATCGTGAACCTGTTCTCCTCCGTGCCGTTCATCGGGCCCGAACTGTCGGTCTGGATCCGCGGTGACTTCCTGGTGTCCGACGCAACCCTGAACCGGTTCTTCGCGCTGCACGTGATCGCGCTGCCGCTGGTGCTGGTCGGGCTGGTGTTCCTGCATCTGGTCGCGCTGCACGAAGTGGGTTCGAACAACCCCGACGGCATCGAGATCAAGAAGAACAAGGATCCGGTCACCGGCAAGCCGGTCGACGGCATCCCGTTCTTCCCGTACTACATCGTGAAGGACCTGATCGGCATCGTCGTCTTCTTCATGGTGTTCTTCGCGATCCTCTTCTTCGGTCCGGAGATGGGCGGCTACTTCCTCGAGTACAACAACTTCCTGCCGGCCGATCCGCTGCAGACCCCGGCGCACATCGCCCCGGTCTGGTACTTCACGCCGTTCTACGCGATGCTGCGCGCGGTGCCTGCGATGTTCGGTTCGCAGTTCGCGGGTGTCGCGGTGATGGGTGCGGGCGTGATCATCCTGTTCTTCCTGCCCTGGCTCGACCGCAGCCCGGTGAAGTCGATCCGTTACAAGGGTCCGATCTTCCGCTCCGCGCTGGCGATCTTCGTTGTCAGCTTCCTGGTGCTGGGGTACCTGGGCGTGGCCACGACCGACGTCTGGGGCAAGATGCCGGAGATCCTGCCGATCATCGGCGGAATCGAGGTTGCGACGATCGTCTCGCGCGTCCTCACCATCGCCTACTTCGCGTTCTTCCTGGCGATGCCGTGGTACAGCCGGATCGACAAATGCAAACCTGAACCCGAGCGGTTGACATGATGAAGACGGCCATGACCAGAAACCGGGCGTTCGCAGCCCTCTTCAGCCTCGGCGCAATGTTCGCGGTGTTCGCCACGGCGGTGCCGACCCAGGCCGTCGCAGCGGGCAGCAACTTCCCGCTGCAGCGCGCGCCCGTCAACCTGCAGGACGCGGTGTCGCTCCAGCGCGGGGCGCAGCTGTTCGTGAACTACTGCATGGGTTGCCACAGCGCGAACTACATGCGCTTCAACCGCCTGACCGACCTCGGGTTGACCGAAGAGCAGATCAAGGAATACCTGCTGTTCGGAACCGACAAGGTGGGCTCGCCGATGACCATCGCGATGCGGCCTGCGGACGCGGCCGAGTGGATGGGCAAGGCGCCGCCCGACATGACGGTCATCGCCCGCTCGAAGCGGCCCAACTACATCTACACGCTGCTCAAGTCGTACTACGTCGACGAGTCGCGCGCGCTCGGATGGAACAACCTCGCCTATCCGAACATCGGCATGCCGCATCCGCTCTGGCAACTGCAGGGCGCGCCCCAGCTGAAGGTCGAAGAGAAGCAGTCGCATGGACACGCGGTGCAGGTGAAGAGCATCGTCGCCGGCGAGCCGGGGCTGATGACCGCGGTCGAGTACGACCGCGCAGTCGGCGACCTGGTGAACTACCTGGTGTACATGGGCGAGCCGTGGAAGGTGAAGAGCACCCGCATCGGCATCATCGTCATGTTCTTCCTCTCGATCCTCCTCGTATTCGTGTATCTGCTGAAGCTCGAGTTCTGGCGGGACATCAAGCACTGAGCTTCACCTGACGGTGCTTTCCAGCACCCCGGAACCCACTCCCGCCGGCTCGAGACCGGCGGAGGAGAACGAAAAAATGATGACCTTGTATTCGGGAACGACCTGTCCGTTCTC
>CANGXU010000101.1 GCA_947457885.1 Betaproteobacteria bacterium | reverse complement strand
CGCAACCTGCACGACGAGCTGGGTGCGCTGCTCACCTCGGCCAAGCTGGATGCAGCGCGCATCAGGTCGCGCATGGCCGGCAGCGCGCCCGAGGCGCTGGAGCGCCTGTCCCACCTGGTAGGCACGCTCAACAGCAGCATCGCCCTGGGCCGGCGCATCATCGAGGACCTGCGCCCCTCGACCTTGAGCAACCTGGGCCTGCCGGCGACGCTGGAAATCCTCGCCAGGGAGTTTTCCGAGTCCTCCAACCTCCAGGTGCATTGCCAGCTGCAGGCCGTGAAGCTCGAGGCAAGCGCCGAACTGGTGATCTACCGCGTGGTGCAGGAAGCCCTCACCAACATCGGCAAACATGCCATGGCGAGCCAGGTGTGGATCACGCTCTCGGCCACGGCGGAGGAAGTCGAAGCGTCGGTTCGCGACGACGGCGTCGGTTTCGACGCGGCCGTGCAACGCAGGTCGGCCTACGGCCTGATGGGCATGCGTTTTCGAGTCGAGGCCAACGGCGGCACGCTCGTCCTCAAGTCGGCCGTCGGGCAGGGAACGTTGATACAGGTTCGTCTCCCGAAATCGACATGCGGCGCGGCGTGAACGGCGGCCGCTGTCGGTGCCGTCCTACACGACGTCGCTGAATCGGCTCACAGGGCGGCGGTATCGAGGCCTATCGCCACCGTACCAGGCCGCGGCTCAGACTGGGTTCGTAGTAGCGGACGCACCGCAATTCCACCACCACCCAGGAGCCGCACCATGCTGCACTACGCCGTCGTCTTCTTCGTCATCGCGCTGGTCGCCGCGCTGTTCGGGTTTGGCAACATCGCCGCTGGCGCGGTGGGCATCGCCAAGATCCTGTTCATCCTCTTCGCCGTGCTGGCTGTAGCCAGCTTCGTGCTCGGCATGTTCCCCAGAGGCTGACCCAGCCATTGTTCGCGCGCAGCCGTTCCCGCGCAGCCTTTCCTGCGCATCTGTTCCTCAACTCCACCAAGGAAACATCATGATCGATGGTAAAGCCCCTCTCTCGCCGAGCAACCTTGTCGACCGGTCCCTTGTCGCAGCCGACCAGGCGATCCGCTCGACCCAGCGTATTGCCAACGAAGCCCTCGATGACATTGCAGGAACGGCGCATGACCTTCGCGAGCGTGCGGCCCCGGTGGTCGAGCGCGCTGCCGGATGCGCCAGCGCAGTGGTCCATGATGGCATGGACGCAGTGCGCGAGCGAAGCAGTCAACTGAGCGATGCTGCCCATCGCGTGGCCGATGGCACGCGCAGCCGGGTACGCGAAGAGCCGGTAAGGTCCTTGCTGATCGCGGCTGCGGCTGGGGCAGTGGTGATGGCCTTGCTGGCCTCCATGGCCAGGACTTCCCCCCGCAAACAGTAGCGTTGGATCTGGCGCGCGCCGGTCATTGCAAGCGACTGGCAGCGGCGCACCGGGACGGCCGTCTGCTGGCGCAGATAACGGCCGCACGGGCGCCCGCGCGCCTGGCGGATCCCTTCAAATAGCGCGCCAGCGTTCTGGCTGCGCGACCGGAGCAGCGCATGAAGACCAACCTGATCGCCACTCCAGTCTGGAGCACCGCGTCGTTCAGCGACGCGGCGGAAACGTGTGCGATGGATGTATGTCATCTCGGCGAACACCTGCAGCATTGTTCGGCCCGCTCGGGACACTGGGCGTGGCTGCGCTGCGCTGCCGAGTCGATGAACGTGTTCGTCAGCGCTCGGCTCGTCACGACCCTGACCGTGATGAGTCTGCTGTTGGCGCTGCTGCCCTAGCCGATGGCCCGAGCTGAAGTAGCGCGCCTGCTGCCAGAAGCGCCGCAGGCGCTATGCGCCATTCTCGATGGCGGCTACAGACCGGTGCAACCGCCGATCCGCTCCGAGATCTTCGGGCCGCTGCGCTTTGCGCAGCATGGCCGCAGCCTGGGTGAAACGCATCGGGCGGCCCGCGCACGCGCCGGCGCGCCGAACTTCTTCCCGCGCCTGAAGGAGAACATCCGAATCCTGCGCCAGGCGCATCACTATCTCGGTCTCCAGGCGGCCACCGGCTACGACATCAGCCCCGCCGTGGAATGGCTGCTCGACAATTTTCACCTGATCGAGGCGCAGCTCAAGGAAATGAGATGCGGCCTGCCGCGCAGCTACTTCCGCGCGCTGCCGATACTGCTCGACGAGCCGCTCGCCGGACTGCCGCGGGTCTACGGCGTGGCATGGGCGTTCGTCGCCCACACCGACGGCGCGTTCGACGAGGAACTGCTGCAGCAGTTCCTGAGCGCGTATCAGGAGACCCGGGAGCTGAACCTCGGCGAGATGTGGGCCTTGCCCACCACCCTGCGCGTGGTGCTGGTCGAGAACCTGCGCCGCCTGGCCGAGCGCGTGGCCGCGCAGAAGGCGGCGCGCGAGGCGGGCAACCTGTGCAGCGATCGGATCGAGACCTTCTCCCTGCATGCGCTCGACCAACTGCTCGGGCTGCTGCAGCGGCGCGGCGTAGGTGCCGTGTTTCTGGCGCAGATCGCACAGCGACTGTCCGGCCGACAGACCAGCAATGTGGCCCGGGTACAGGAGTGGCTGGCGCGCGCATTGCCGGATCCGGCTGCGCAACAGGCGCAGCAGCTGGCCGACCAGGCGGCCGACAATCTCAGTGTCAGCAATGCGGTCAACTCACTGCGCGCCATTGGGGACGCCGATTGGAGCGAAATCATTGCGCGCAGCAGCCTGTTGATGCAGCAGCTGCTCGACGCACCGGTGTTCGTGGCCGAAGCGGTAACCACGCGCGACCAGACTCTGCATTGCATCGAGCGGCTGGCCCTGCGCAGCGGCCGTACCGAGCGTGTCGTCGCACAGGTGCTGCTCGACCTGATGAGCGACCGCGATGCGAGCCAGCCCCATTTGTCGGTACCCAGCCATTGGCTGAGCGGGCCGGGGCGGACCACGCTGCTGCATGCGCTGGGCCTGCGGGAACGCGGTGCGTACCTGTGGCGCGGCATGGCGCAGCGTCTGGTGCTGCCGGTCTATCTGGGTACCTTGTCGAGCCTCACGCTCGGCCTCGTGACCTGGATGCTCTGGCCGGAGACCGGCACTGCGTGGACCTGGGCAGCCGCTGCCCTGATGTTGTTCCCGGCGTCCGAGGCCATGGTGGCGCTGGTCAACCGCCTGATCAGTGAATCGACCCGCCCGCAACACCTGCCTCGGCTGGCCCTTGCACAGGGCGTTCCGCCGGAGCTACGGGTGATGGTGGCCATGCCGGTGATGCTCACCGATGCGCGTTCGGTGGGCGACCTGTTGCGCCGCCTGCAATTGCACCACCTTTCGAACCCCGAGCCGCTGGCACAGTTCGCGCTGCTGTCCGACTGGGCCGATGCCGACACCGCGCAGACTGCCGGCGATGATGCGCTGCTGCAGCACGCCCGCCAGGGCATCCGCGCGCTGAACGCCCTGCATCCGCCGGTTGCGGGGGAGTTGCCGCGTTTCGTGCTTCTGCACCGCGAACGCGTGTTCAGCGAGTCCGAGCACTGCTGGATCGGCTGGGAGCGAAAACGCGGCAAGCTGGAGGCGCTGATCGAACGGCTCGCCGGCACCTCCACGGGACCCTTCCTCGACCTGGGCGAGGAGTCACGGATTGCCGCCGGCACGGCCTACGTGCTCACGCTGGACAGTGACACGCAACTGCCGCCGGGATGCCTGCGCGAACTGGTGGGCGTGGCCGCGCACCCGCTGAACCGCCCTCGCCTCGACGGCGCGTGCAGCCGTGTGATCGCCGGGTACGGCATCCTGCAGCCGCGCATCGTCACGCCTTTGCCGTCGGCGCAGCAGATGACGCCGTACCACTGGCTGTTCTCCGGTCAGTGCGGCATCGACCCCTACAGCGCGGCCAGCTCGGAGGTCTACCAGGACCTGTTCGGCGAAGGCAGCTTCACCGGCAAGGGCCTGCTCGACGTGCAGGCGATGAAGGCGGTGCTGGCCGGACGTCTGCCCGAAGGCCAGGTGCTCAGCCACGACCTGCTCGAAGGCTCGCTCGCCCGCTGCGCGGCGGTGAGCGACATCACGGTGATCGAAGAAGCGCCCTTTCACGCCGACGTCGCTGCCTCGCGCGTGCAGCGCTGGGTGCGAGGCGACTGGCAGCTGCTGCCGTTCATGCTGAACGGCACGCGCTACCCCCTCCGGGCCATCCACCGCTGGAAGATGTTCGACAACCTGCGCCGCAGCCTGGTCGCACCGATGTCGCTGGCCCTTCTGCTGCTGGCGATGGCGGGGTACGGGCTGAGCCCATGGGCCGCGCTCGGGCTGGTGCTGGCAGCCTTCGCCACCGGACCCTTGATCAGCGCGGTCGCTGGCTTCTCACCCAGCCGCGACGACATCGCCAAGCTGCACTTCTATCGTCAGGCCGGCTCGGACCTGTTGCGCGCCGTCTGTGGCCCACTGTGGCATCTGGCCCAACTACTGCAGCAGGCGCTGCAGTCGGCCGATGCGATCGTGCGGGCGCTGTACCGCCAGGCTGTCAGCCGGCGCCATCTGCTGCAATGGACCACTGCCGCAGCGGCACAGGCCTCCGCTTCACGCGCGTTCGCACCGCTGGTGCGCCGCCATCGGCAGGAGTCGATGCTCGCTGCGCTGTTGCTGGCAGGAATCTTCGCCGTCGGCACGCCGCATCCAGCCTGGGCTCTGGCGCTGTGCACGCTGTGGGCGTTGTCGCCGGTGTGGACCTGGTGGGCCAGCCGGCCGCGAGGCCGCGCGGGCGACCTGGCGCTGACGGCGGTCGATGGCACCTTGCTGGAAGACATAGCACGCGACACCTGGCGCTACTTCGAGCGCTGCGTCACCACGCAGGACCGGCACCTGCCGCCAGACAACCTGCAGACCGCGCCGTACGACATGCTGGCGCGGCGCACCTCGCCGACCAACATCGGCCTGTACCTGCTGAGCGCAGCCATGGCACGGCAGTTCGGCTGGATCGGCACGCTGGACCTGCTGGCCCGGCTGGACGCCACACTGGCCACGGTGGCCACGCTGACCCGGCACCGCGGCCACCTGTTGAACTGGTACGACACCGCCAGCGGCGCGCCGTTGCTGCCGACCTACGTGTCCACCGTCGACAGCGGCAACTTCTGCGGCCACCTGCTGGCGCTTGCGCAGGCCTGCCTGGAACTGGCTGACGCCCCCTTCGACCCCGCTGCCGGGCAGCGCGCCCTCGCAGCCTCCCGGGCACGGCTGGTGCCGCTGCTGGTCGCCCGCCATCGGCTGCCTCGCGAGCAACGCGACCAGTTACGCTGGTGCCTGGCCGACCAGCGCGCCACCCGCCGCTCGGCGCAACTCGACACGCAGGCGCAGGGCAGCGCAGCGGCTGCAGACGTGCCGCGCCGCTTGCGCGCCCTCGCCAGCACCTGCCAGCAGCTTGCAGCGCAGGCTGACTTCGGCTTTCTGTACCACCGCGGCCGGCACCTGTTCCACATCGGCTACCGAGTCGCCGAGCAGGCGCTGGATTCCGGCTTCTACGACCTGCTGGCGTCGGAGTCGCGCCTGACCAGCCTGTTGGCGATAGCCAAGGGCGATGTACCGGTGCGACACTGGGCTGCGCTTGGCCGTCCGTTCTTTGCGGTGGGCGGCGATGCGGGGCTGCGCTCCTGGTCGGGCTCGATGTTCGAGTACCTGATGCCCGCGCTGGTCCTCGACGAGCCGCAGGGCAGCGTGCTGGAGCAGGCCGGCCATGTGGCACTGCGCGAACAGATCGCCTTCGCCGCGGCTCATCGGGTGCCCTGGGGCGTTTCCGAATGCGCCTATGCCGGCAGCGACCACACACTGGCCTACCAGTACGCGCCGCAGGGCGTACCCCGCCTCGCCTTGCGCCGCACCCCCAGTGACGAGCTGGTCATCGCGCCCTATGCCACTGCGCTGGCCGCACAGATTGCCGTGCACGAGGCCTGCCGTAACTTCCGCGCGTTGCAGGCGCTCGGTGCGCGCGCCCGCTACGGCTTCTTCGAGGCTCTGGACTTCACGCCGGCACGCCAGACCGGCACCACCCCGTTCAGCCTGGTGGAGACCTTCATGGCGCATCACCAGGGCATGACCATCGTCGCGCTGGGCAACGTGCTTCTGAGCGGTGCAGCGCAGCGCTGGGGCGGCAGCAGTGCGCTGGTGCAGGCCGTGGCCTCGCTGCTGCACGAACGCGTACCGCGCGAGGTCTCGACCCTGTCCGCGCCGACGGTCGCACCGCCGGCGCTGGTGCGCGAGCGCCGTGCTTCAGGACTGCTGCGCGAAGTGCGGCCAGGCGCCGCGGCCGTGGAGCCGACCCACTTGCTGTCCAACGGCCGCTACCGTGTGTCGCTGCGTGCCAACGGCGCAGGCTTCAGCCGCTGGGGCGAGGCCGGGTTGACACGCTGTCGCGACGATGCGCTGCGCGATGCGTACGGCAGCTTCTTCTATCTGCGCTGGCCGCAGGGTGCGCGCCAGGATGCGCCGGCGCACCCGGTGTCGATCACGCAGCATCCGGCGCCGGACCCGGTGGCCCATTACCGCAGCACCTTCCACGCCGACCGCGTCTGCTTCGATGCCGTCTGGCAGGACGTGCAGGCCCACATGACGGCCTGGGTCAGCCCGGAGGACGACATCGAGTTTCGGCAGGTCGAAGTCTGCAACCTCGGCGAGCGCGCGCTGGAGATCGAGCTGCTCTCGGCCTTCGACGTGACGCTGTCGGACGCCCGCGCCGACGAGGCCCATCCCGCGTTCATGAACCTGTTCGTGCGTGCCGAGTGGCAGCCCGCACAACGCGCACTGTGGTTCGAGCGCAAGCCGCGCCTGCCCGCCGAACCGGCACTGCGCATGGCCCACTTCCTCGCCAGCAGCGATGACCAGTTGCTGGGCCTGCGCGTGCTCACCGACCGGCAGCGCTGGCTGGGCCGCAACGGCGACGCCAGCCAGCCGATGGCGGACTTCGACACGCTCGCGGCAACCACCGGCGCTGCGCAAGCGCTGCACACCGGGCTGGACCCGGTGTGCGCCATGGCCGTGCGGCTGCGCATCGCGCCACTGGGCAAGGTCCGGTTGACGTTTGCCACGGCGGCCAGCGACGACGAGGGTACCTTGCGTGCCGTGATCGACAAGTACCGCCAGCCCAGCCATGTGCAGCGCGCCTCGCTGATGTCTGCCACGCTGGCAGGCATCCGCCTGCACACGCTGCGTATCGGCGCCGAGGCCTTCGCCGCGATACACACGCTGAGCACGGCACTGGTGCTGACCCTCACGCGACCGCCGTCCGGTGCGGGCCGAATCGACGCGGCCGAGGTCTGCGACCGGCGGCTGTTATGGCGCCTGGGCATCTCCGGCGACCGGCCGGTGCTGCTGGTATCGGCCAGCGCGCTGCAGGACCTGGGGCTGTTGCGATCGCTGGCGCAGGGAATGCAACTCTGGTCATGGGGTGGCATCGCCTGCGATGTCGTGGTGATCAACGGCGAAGCCGCGTCCTACCAGCCGGCCCTGCAGGGCGAACTGGTGGCGCTGCGCGAGCGCCATGCCGAGGCGAGTGCGGCTCAGCCCGGGGGGGTGACCACCGCCTTGCACGTGCTGCGCCGAGACGAGCTGTCCGACGACGAAATGTCCACGCTGCGTAGCGTGGCGCGCCTTCACCTGCATGCCGACGGCCGCTCGCTGCTGCACCATGTTCAGGCCTGGATCGGCGAGCACGAGCGGGCGCTGGAGCAGCGCCTCGAGGTGTCGAGCACCGCGCTGGCAGACTCCATCGTCCCTTGCAGCGCCACGACCGCCACGCAGGGCGATTTCGCAGGCGAGTCCGGCGAGTTCCGTTTCGAAGTCGGCGAAGCGCAGCGGCCGGTGCGGCCGTGGATCAACGTGCTGTCCAACCCGTGTTTCGGGGCGCAGATCTCGGAAGCCGGCGGCGGCTACACATGGGCGCTCAACAGCCGCACGAACCAGCTCACCGCCTGGTCGAACGACGCGGTGGCCGACCCGGCCAGCGAGCATTTCCTGATCCAGGACCGGCGCACCCGCGCGCTCTGGCAAGTGGTAGCCGGTGCACGCGCTGGGCTGGGTGACTCGAACTCAGGCTACCGCGTGGCCCACGGGCAGGGCTACACGGTGATCAGCCACCACCGCGGCGGCCTGCAGGTGAACGTGTCGTGGTGCGTCGACCCGGACAGTGCGGTCAAGCAGGTGCGGCTGCGCCTGGTGAACCGCGGGAACCGTACTCTGCACCTGCGCATTGCCGGAATCGCCGAATGGATGATGGGTGCGAACCGCGCCGATCGCGGCACGGTGCACACGGCTCTGCATCGGCAGCGCCTGCCTTCGGCGAGCGAAGCCGGGAGTCTGGTCGGCGTCGAGCGTTGCCTGAACGCGCTGCTGTGCACGCAGCGCGAGCGAGCCGGTGGCTTCGGCGCGGGCACGGCCTTTCTGGCGCTGGTCGGCGGCGCCAGTGAGCCAGAGGACTGGACCTGCGACCGCCGCGAACTGTTCGACGCACGCGGACGCCTGGTGCTTCCCGACCGACTGGGTGGACGCCAGGGCAGCGGACTCGATCCGTGCGCCGCGCTGGCCACCCGCCTGACCCTGCCGGCCGGAGACACGGCCGAGCGGGTATTCCAGCTGGGCTATGCCGAGAGCCCCGAAGCTGCGCGCAGACTGGCCACGGCTGGGGCCGGCGTCAGCGCCGTGAAGCGGCTCGGCCGGGTGCGGGAACACTGGGATGCACTGCTGGGCGCGACGAGCGTGCGCACGCCCGATCCGCTGTTCGACGCGCTGGTCAACCGCTGGCTGCTGTACCAGACGGTGTCGTGCCGCCTGTGGGCAAAGGCCGGCTTCTACCAGGCGGGAGGCGCCACCGGCTTTCGCGACCAGCTACAGGACGCGATGGCGCTGTCGTGGGCCGCGCCTGCCCTGTTGCGCGAGCAGATCCTGGTAGCCGCATCGCGCCAGTTTGCCGCAGGCGACGTCCAGCACTGGTGGCATGCGCCGGACGGCGCCGGTGTGCGCACGCATTTCTCCGACGATCTGCTGTGGCTGGCCTTTGCCACCAGTCATTACCTGCGCGCCACCGGCGACGCAGGGCTGCTCGATGAAGTGGTGCCATTCATCGAAGGGATCAGCATCCCGCACGGTGCCGAGGACGCGTACTACACGCCGGTGATCAGCGCGCAGCAGGCCTCGGTGTACGAACATGCCGCGCGTACCATCGACCGCAGCCTGCGCGTCGGGGTGCACGGCTTGCCACTGATGGGCAGCGGTGACTGGAACGACGGCATGAACCGCGTCGGCATCGCGGGGCGTGGTGAATCGGTATGGCTGGGCTGGTTCCTGTGCAGCATCGTCGCCGACTTCGCGCCGCTGGCCCGCGGACGCGGCGAACCGGATCGTGCAGCGCGCTGGGAGAACGCCGCAGCGGGCTGGACGGAAGCGCTGAATGGCTCTGCCTGGGACGGACAGTGGTTCAAGCGAGCCTTCTTCGATGATGGCCAGCCGCTCGGCTCGGCAGCCAATGCCGAATGCCGCATCGATCTGATCGCGCAGGCCTGGTGCGTGCTGTCCGGCGCAGCGCCCAGGGCGCTGCAGCGCATGGCGCTGGCCGCCGTGGACAGCCGCCTGGTGGACCACGAGGCCGGCCTGCTCAAGCTGCTCGACCCGCCGCTGCAGCATGCGCAGCCGAGTGCGGGCTATATCCAGGCCTATCCGCCGGGCGTGCGCGAGAACGGCGGCCAGTACACCCATGCCGGCGTCTGGGCGCTGATGGCGCAGGCTCGCCTCCAGGCCACGCGCCCCCTGTCCTCGCCTGTCGAAGTGCCTGCCCCGGACATCGCCTATCGCTACTTCAAGTACCTGAGTCCGGCCCACCGGTCACGCCATCCCGCGAACGGCCCGGCCTACGGCCTGGAGCCGTATGTGGCGGCCGGTGACGTCTACACCCAGGCGCCCTTCGTCGGCCGTGGTGGCTGGAGCTGGTACACCGGCGCAGCGGCCTGGCTGCACCGCGCGGCCATCGAGTCGATTTTCGGCCTGCAGCTCGGGGCGCAGACGCTTTCGTTCACGCCCTGCCTGCCATCGCACTGGCCACGCGCTGAGTTGAGCCTGTCGCGCGACGGCCGCACGATGCGCTTCGTGTTCGTGCGCGGCGAGGTACAGGCCGCCGTGCAGGGGTTGCGCGTCGAACTGCCGGACGCGCGCCTGTTGCTCCCGTCGACGCCGCTCGACTGGCGCGCACTGCCTGCGCGCAGCGCATTCGTCGTGCCGCTTCGGGACGAGCCGGTGTAGCACGGCCGGGCAGCGGTCGGGCTCGCCGCCCGACTGCGCGATGCGTCTGGCCAGCCGGTCGGCCCCGGATCAGCCGCCCGAGGTGGCCTGCGCGACGGCCTGCCGCTTCAACGTCTATCATGCGATCCAAGTCGAAGAAACCGAATCGCTGTTTCCGGTATCGCTCGCAACGCGCTGAGCGCACACGGAGGAGGGAAACATGAGGCTCGAATCCGCGGTGGCCGCTGTGCTGCTTTCCGCCCTGCTGACCGGCGCTGCCGCGCACGCCCAGCAGAAGGCCGGCGACTTTCCGGCGCGCGCCGTGCGGCTCGTCGTCCCGTACCCGCCCGGCGCATCGAACGACATCGTCGCGCGGCTCCTCGGGCAGAAGCTGTCAGAGGCCTGGGGCCAGCAGCTGGTGATCGACAACCGCAGCGGCGGCGGGGGTCTCGTCGGCGCCGAGATCGTCGCGCGGGCCAGTCCCGACGGCTACACGCTGCTGATGACCAACCCGGGCTCCAATGCGATCAACTTCGCGCTGCGTGCGAAGACCCCTTACCGCCCGGAAGACTTCGCTTCGGTGACGCTTCTCGGCTGGTCGCCGATCATGTTGCTGACCAGCGCAGCATTCCCGGCGGCGAACATGAACGAGCTGATCGCGATCGCCAGGGCGAAGCCGGGCCAGCTTTCAGGCGGATCTTCCGGGACGGGCGGCAGCAGCCATCTCGCGCTCGAGTTCTTCAAGATGCTGTCGGGCACCGATATCCTGCACGTGCCGTACAAGGGTGCCGCACCTGCGATCACCGACATGATCGCGGGACAGGTGAGCATCATCTTCACCACGCCGGTCACCGCCCAGGCAATGATCCGCGCAGGCAAGATCAAGGCGCTCGCCGTAGCCGGCAACCGGCGGCTCGACGTGTTCCCCGACGTGCCGACCACCAGCGAACAGGGGATGAAGGGCTACGACGTCAACATCTGGTTCGGCATCTCCGCGCCTGCCGGTACGCCACGCCCGCTGATACTGCGGATCGCCCGCGACCTGCACGCAGCCATCGCGTCGGCGGACGTGAAGGAGCGTTTCGCCGGACTGGGCCTGGCACCGCAAGTCAGTACGCCCGAGGCGTTCGACCGACTCATCCGAGAGGACATCGAGCGCTGGAGCACGGTCGTGAAGGCGGCGAAGCTGGCGCCGTGAGGGGGTGCCCGCGCACGGCCGGGACCAAGCCCCCATGTACCTCAGTACCGTCCATCGAGGTACATCGAGGTACATCGCTCCATGCTTTGCGCCTGGCCGGCCATGCCGGCCAGGCGGATCACGGCTGGGTCCGCCGCCAGCGCGAGTCTGGATTGAAACGCTGGATGCTGGCGGCGATCTTCGCGCTGTTGGGCCCCAGGTTGCGCTCGTAGATCACGCCATCGTGGTTCACGATGAAGGACATCACGCCGGTTCGGCCGTAGCTGACTGGCCAGGCGATCAGCGCAAAGCCGCTGACCATCCGGTCGCCGATCAGGTAACTCGTGGCGCCACCGGGTGCCTGCGAGCCCTGCCCGGTCAGGATCCGGAAGTTGTAGCCGTGGTAGCCCGTCCCGGGGCGACTGGGCAGGAAGGCCTGCCCCAGCGGGCTTTCGTCGCCGAGATCCGGACTCCAGATGAGACCGTCGCGCTTGCCCGGGCTGCTGACCAGGCGGCGCGCATATTGCAGTGCGCCGCTGCCGATGCGGTCGACCGTGGCGTACTCGCGCTGTGCGTCCAGATAGGCCAGCATTGCCCGCATGGCCGAGCGCTCGTTGGTGCCGATACGCTGTTCCAGGAGGGCTCTGAGGCCACCGCTCACGTCGAACTGCCAGCGTCCGTCGGTGCGCTGAAGCAGCGGTATCGGCAGCACCCAGTCGTCGGCTCCCACAGACAATTCGGCCTTGCGGCCATCGAGCATCCTGACCGAGCGCGTCTGCCGCGCCTTGTCCACGAAGGCGCGCACGTCGGCGGGATCCATCCGATCGAGCGGCACCAGGGTCTGCGCGTCTTTTCCCAGCACCTTCGTCAGTGCCGTTCGATCGTTGGCGGCGACGGCTTCTATCAATGCATCGGCCGCCGCCTCCGCCGTTGCATACGGCGCCTGCGCAAGTGCAGCGCCGTGCCCGGCCAGCATGCAGGCCAACGCCGCGATGCTGGCAATCCGGCGCAGCCACGGCGCAAGGGTCGCTCTGACCGGGTACGACGCTGCCGCGGGCAAGTCGCCAGTGGGGTGTCCTGTCATCATCGGGGCTCCTGCCTTCAACGGTGTCTGCCGGCACCGGCTGTGCGCGCGCCGCCACCATGGCCACCTTGCATGGCCGCTGCACTCGCGCGGCCGCGTTCGGCGTTGGCACGGGCCGCGCCACTGTCGCGCGCGCCGGCCAGTGCGCCCTGGCTGACCGGTTCGGCGCGGGCGCCGTGAGTGTCGCGCACCGGGGTGCGATCCGGGCTGCGATCGGAGCGCAGTTCGCGTGCGGGCCCACTGCCCGCATCCGCACCCTTCAACTGCCTTCGTCCTTCGGCCGGATCGGCACCGCGCGCCTTCAACGCATCGGCGGCGCGCGCGCGATCGGCATCCTTGCCGTCACGGCCGCGAAACGCGTCGCGGTCGATCGTGCTGTCGGTCTTGCGGCCGAACTGTTCGCGACTGCGGGCGTCGCGATAGGGAACGTCGCGCCGCCGCTGGGCATTGTGTTCGAACCGGTTGTTGTTGACCGTGATGGGCCGGTTGACGTTGATGTTGTTGTAGCGGTTGACGTTGATGTTGACGTCGTTACGGCTCCAGTTGAAGCCGCCCCAGAGGGAGTTGCTGACGCCGCTGATGGCTACACCCCACACCACCCCGGCAACGAAGACGCCGCCCGGATAATAGGCGGCCGGTGGTGGCCAGTAGTAGGGTGGATAGCCGGCATACGGCCACGGACCATAGATGACCGTGGGCTGGTACACGGGCACGTAAACGACCTGTGGCTGCGCCGGCACGATCACGATCACCTGCTTGCCAGCATCGCTCTGAAGTTCCACGAGTTGCTGCTCGGTGCTCTTCAGGTTGCCGGCTGCCTTCGCCTTCGCACGAAGGATCTGGACGCGATCCATCAGACGTCCCGGGTCCGCCAGGAATGCGTCCCCCAGCCGCT
>CANGXU010000100.1 GCA_947457885.1 Betaproteobacteria bacterium | reverse complement strand
TCCTGCCAGTCGGTGGTCGCCGACGTCGCGTTGCACTTCTGCGCCATCTCGGCCAGGCGGTCGGGGCGGATCTCGCACAGGTGCAGTTCGTTCACCAGCGGATGACGCGCGCTCGCCTCGGCACGGATGCCGCCGCACCAGCCCACGCCGATGATGCCTACATTGATTTCCCGGGCCACGGTGTTCTCCAGTCGATTCGTTCGGTGGCTGCGATGGTACCGACCCCCGCACATCGCGGGCAAATGTCGAATGCGCATCCGTGCCATGCCAGGACGGCATTGCACGCATACGCCCGTTCCCCGGGGCGCTTGAGCCGCGCTTGCGGCCGGTGCGGTGCCGAGCGTTCGGCGCATACCGGATCCGTATCGCGCCGGGCCGCCGGAATCGGCTATCCTCCGGCCCCATGGATCTGCGCAGCATCCGTTATTTCGTGCACATCGCCGACGCCGGCAGCATCACGCGCGCGGCGAGCCAGCTCGGCATCGCGCAACCGGCATTGACCCGCCATGTGCAAGGCATGGAGGCCGAGCTGGGTACGCCCCTGCTCGAGCGCCTGCCGCGCGGGGTGCGCCTGACAACCGCCGGCCGCAAGTTCCTCGAACACGCGCGGCGCGTGGTGCGCGAGATCGACCGTGCACAGGCCGAACTTGCGCATTCCGCCCAGCCAGCCGGCGGACGGGTCATCCTGGGCGTGTCACCGACCACGGCCGCCTGGCTGGTGCCCGGTTGCGTCGAACGCTGCCGACGGCAGGCGCCGGAGCTGTCGATCAAGGTCGTCGAGGGTTTCAGCCCGCAACTCGCCGACGCGCTCGGCGCGGGCCGCGTCGATGTCGCGCTGCTCACCAATCCGCAGCCGGCGCGCGCCTTGCGCTACACGCCGCTGCTGTCCGAACCGATCGTGGTCGTCGGCCCGCGCGGCGCAGCGCCTGCGCGGCCATTCTTCACGCTGGCCGAACTGTCGCGTACGCCGGTACTGATCACCGACGGCATCCGCAGCGCCCTCGAAGAGCAACTGGCGCGCGCCGGCGCCCGGCTCAACGTCGAAGTCGAGATCGATTCCATCGAGGCGATCCGGGCACTGCTCCTGCGCGGGTCGACCCATGCGCTGATACCGGTGTCGACCTTCCACGACGACATCGCGAGCGGCCGGCTCTCGGCCTGGCAGATCACCGATGCCAGCCTTCACCGCATGCTGGTGCTCGCGCAACCGGTGCAGCCGACGCAACCGGCCGCCACCGAAGCCGTCGCGCAGATCGTCGCGGCCGAGATCGAGAGCCTGTTCGAGCGCGGCGTCTTTGCGCTGCCGGTGCCGCCCGGCCCGGGGCCACGCCGCCTGCCCGGCCCCATCCCCGTCACACCCGACATGACTGCAGTCCAGACACGATCCCAACGGAGGAAGTCCGCATGAAGAACGTAGACCTGCACAGCCATGTGCTGCCCGACACCGTGCTCGACCTGATGGAGAAGGCCACCGACGCCGACCTCTACAAGGCGAAGATCGTCCGCAAGGACGGCAAGCGCTTCTACTCGCGCGGCAAGAACCAGTTCGAACTCGATCCCGAGTACTACAGCGGCGAAGGCAAGGTCGCCAAGATGGACCGGATGAAGATCGACATCTCGTACATCTCGACCGGCCCGCAGGCCTTCTGCTACTGGCAGAAGGAAGAAGATGCGGTGAAGACCGCGCGCGCGGTAAACGAGGGCATCGCGAAGATGGTCGCCGAACGCCCGGACCGCCTGCGTGGCATGGCCAGCGTGCCGATGCAGCATCCCGACCTGGCGATCACCGAACTCGAGCATGCGGTGAAGACCTACGGCTTCAAGGGCGTCGAGATCGCCACATCCATCGTCGGCGAGGAACTCGCCGCGCAGAAGTTCAGGCCGTTCCTCAGGCGCTGCCAGGACCTGAAGGTGTCGGTGTTCACACACCCGGAGAACATCGGAGCCACCGGTCGTCTCGACTGCTACTACATGACCAACCTGATCGGCAATCCGCTCGACACCACGATCATGGTCGCCAACCTCATGTTCAGCGGTGCGCTCGATGAACTGAAGGAACTGAAGTTCCTGCTGCCGCATGCCGGTGGCTTCACGGTCGCCGACATCGGCCGCTTCCAGTGGGGCCATGGCTGCAGGCCGGACACTGCGGTCGACTGCAAGACTCCGCCGATGGAACTGCTGCGGCGCTTCTGGTTCGACGCGCTGGCACACAACCCTAAGGCGGTACGTTTCCTGATCGAGCAGGTCGGCGCGGACCGCGTGGTTGTCGGCACGGACGATCCGTTCGACATGGGCGACATGACCCCGATCGACAACATCGAGAAGGTGCCCGGCCTGACCGATGCGGAGCGCGAGCGGATTTACTGGAAGAACGCGGAAGCGTTCATGGGCGGGCCGGTCTGACCAGTTGCGGCGCAAGGGCATGGAGACGACAGGCAGGACCTGCGCGGCTGCACTCCTCGCGATCACGCTCCTGTGCGCGGCACTCCATGCCGCTGCACAGGGGGCGCCGGAGCCGCTGGTACCAGAGGTCGCACGCATCCCGCTCCCGGGCGAAACGACCATGGTGGCTCACGTGTTCCGACCGCCGGGCGAGGGTCCGTTTCCGGTACTGGTCTTTTCGCACGGGCGCGCAGGCTCAGACTCCGAGCGCCGTTCGCTCGCGAACCCCGTACTGCATGGCCATGCGCGCTTCTGGATGGGGCGCGGCTATGCGGTGGTAGCGCCGATACGCCCCGGATACGGGGTGACCGGTGGGCCTGACCGGGAGGACTCCGGTGCGCGCTACAACGAGTGGGGCTCGTGCGTTGCCCGCCCGGAACCGCAGCGTACGGCCGGGCCTGCGGCGGAAACGATTGCAGCAGCGGTGACGTGGGTGCGCATCCAGCCATGGGCACGATCCGATCGCATCCTGCTGTCGGGCAACTCGGCCGGCGGCCTCGCGACGATGGCAGCCTGCTCGGCAAGCCTGCCAGGGGTGATCGGCTGCATCAACTTCGCCGGGGGTTCCGGAGGCTCACCCGCCTCGAACGGCCGGATGTGCCAGCCGGAGCGCATCGAATCGCTGATGGCCGGATGGGGACAGGCCAACCGCCTGCCCAGCATCTGGTTCTACGCACCCAACGACCTGTTCTGGGGCGCGGAGGCGCCGAAGCGCTGGCATGCGGCGTTCGCCGCGGGGGGTAGCCCGACACGTTTCGTCGGCACCGAGCCCGTCCCCGCGCCTGACGGCCACAGCCTGCTGGCCGTCGGCGGAAAGCTGTGGTCCGTCCCCCTTCAGGCCTGGCTGGCCGAACACGGGTTCTGAAGCAGCGGCATCAGCGGCGCCGGACGCGGATGACGCCCTTGACCTCGCCGATCGCCGCGAGCAGCCGCTTCACCTGTGACACATCGAGTACCTCGACTGTGAACATCATGTGCGCGGTGTCGCTGCGCGAGGCGGTCTGGGTCGCCGTGACGTTCACCTTCTCTCGCGACAGCAGCTCCGAGATGTCCCGCAGCAGGCCCTGGCGGTCGTGCGCCAGCACCTCGAGGTCGACCGCGAACCGCTCGCCGTCCGGGCGTCCCCAGCCCGATTCGATCATCCGCTCCTGCGGCATGCGGCTCACGTTCGGGCAGTCGCACCGATGCACGGTGACGCCGCGCCCGCGCGACACGAAGCCGATGATCGGATCGGGTGGCGCCGGCTTGCAGCATTTCGCCAGGACGGTCAGCAACTTGTCGACCCCGACAACCAGTATGCCGCGCGCGCTGCTGCCCGCCTCGGACCGGCGCGCGATCGGCACCACGTCGGGCACCGCGTAGGGCTGGCTATTGTCCGGCGCAGGTTCGCGCAGCGCGACCTGCAACTGACGCTGGTTGACCTCGCCGCGTGCGATCGCGGCGAATGCGTCTTCGAGCTTGCCCAGGCCGAGGCGTGCCGGGAGCTGTTCGAGGTTGTACGATCCGATGCCCAGCCGCTGCAGTTCGCGCTCGACCAGGGCTCGCCCCTGCGCGATGCTGGTGGCGACGTTCTGGGCGTTGAACCACTGACGTACCTTGTTGCGCGCACGCGAGCTGCGCGTGAAGCCGAGCTGGGCGTTCAGCCAGTCGCGAGACGGGCCGCCCTCGCGCGTGGTGATGATTTCGACCGTCTGGCCGTTGCCCAGCGGGAAGCTGAGCGGCACGATTGCGCCGTCGACCTTCGCACCGCGGCAGCGGTGGCCGATCTCGGTATGCAGTGCATAGGCGAAGTCGACCGGCGTGCTGCCGGCGGGCAGGTCGACCACGCGGCCTTGTGGCGTCAGCGCATAGACGACATCGCTGAAGAGCTCGGTCTTGAACCGTTCGCCGAGTGAGGATGATGCGTCTTCAGGCCCGGGGTCGCCATCGGGCGCCTGCCCGCCCGGCTGCACGACGGTGTCGCGCCAGTCGAGCACGCGCCGCAACCACGCGATGCGCTGATCGTAGTCGCTGCCGGCGGACTTGCTGCCGGCCTCCTTGTAGGCCCAGTGCGCTGCCACACCCAGCTCGGCGTGCTGGTGCATCGCATGGGTGCGGATCTGCACCTCGACCGCCCGGTCACCGGGACCGATGACGGCGGTGTGCAGCGACCGGTAGTCGTTTCCCTTGGGCTTGGCGATGTAGTCGTCGAATTCCTTCGGCACCGGCGTCCAGCGGTTGTGCACCAGACCGAGCGCGGCGTAGCAGTCCTTCACCTCGTCGACCAGCACGCGCACGCCGAACACGTCGTACAGGTCTCCGAACTCGACACCCTTGCGGCCCATCTTGCGCCAGATACTGTAGATGTGCTTCGGCCTGCCAGTCACCCGGGCGGCGATGCCGGCAGCGGCGAGGTCCGCGCGCAGGATGCGCATCACCTCGTCGACCATCTGCTGGCGCGCCATGCGCTTCTCGTCGAGCAGCTTCGCGATGTGCTTGTAAGTGACCGGATCCGACAACCGGAAGGCGAGGTCTTCCATCTCCCACTTGAGCTGCCAGATGCCCAGCCGGTTGGCGAGCGGCGCGAACAGGTCGAGCGTCACCCGCGCGTGGCGCCGGCGCAGTTCCTCGTCGGGATGCCGGATGAGTGCACGCAGGGTCACCAGCTCCTGAGCCAGCTTGATCAGTACGGTACGGATGTCCTGCACCATCGCCAGGAGCATCTTGCGCAGCGACTCCTGCTGGGCGGGTGTGGTGCCGGCCTCGCCCACCTCGGACAGGGTCTGGATCGAATCGAGGCGGGCCGTTCCCTCGACCAGTGCGGCCACCTCGGCGCCGGCGCGCTGACGCAGCGCCTCGCGCGCGTTGCCGCCTTCGAGCGGCAGCCAGGCGAGCAGCGCCGCCATGCGGCTCGCCGGATCGGCGCCGATCGTGGCCAGCACCTGGGCCACATCGAGTGCTGCGGCCGACCTGAGCGAGCCCACCGGCAGCTTCAGGTCGCCATACCTGAGCCCCGCCCAGGCGAGCGCCGCCTCGACCTGCGCACCCGGGATCGCCGCCAGCCGGCCCTGCTCGCGCAGCAGGGCCGCCGCATGCAGCGCCCAGTCGCCGGTCGTCGATTGCAGTGGCGGCGTCGGTTCGTCGTCAGTCATGCTGCGATTATCCCACCGGCCCTGCCGCAGTTCCGGCGTGGAAGCGTCCGCGCACCGCTTCTGCCAGCCGGGTGAGCGTCAACGGCGCCGAGCCCTCGGCCTTGTTGTTGGCGATGACGTACACGGCGTCGCCGGCGCCCAGGGTGTCGCAGGCCAGCGCCGCGAGCGCGGCCCGCGCCACCGGATCTTCGTCGACGAGGCGATCGAACGGCTCGTATCGTGCCTTCGCCTCGTCGTACCCGAACCCCGAGTGCAGGTTCCAGCGTACGACCAGCGGACCGGGCCCGGCCAGCCGGGCCCGCTGCGCCTGCGCCTGGACCGATGGCATCCGAGCATGCACGCCGATGCAATAGCGCACACGATGCCCGGCCAGCGCCGCGAAGAACGCCGGCCCGAGTACCTCCGGATCGCGCACCTCGACCGCCAGCAGCGCATCGGGCTCTTCCGCGCGCACTGCGTCGAGGAATCCGTCGAGGGCATCGGCAAAGCGCTGCGGCACACGTGTCCATGCCCGGCCCAGGGGGGAGAACTGGAACACCAGCGGGCCCGCCTTCCGACCGAGTCCTTCGAGTGCCGGACGAATGAACTGGTCGATGGCCACTCGCTCGTCCAGGAATCGATCGTTGGCCACCGGCAGCGCACCTTCGCTGCGCACGACGGCGCTGGTGCAGGCCGACGGTGCCTTGACCAGGAAACGGAAGTGGTCCGGCACCTGCGCGGCATGGCGCGCGAAGGCGGCCGCCGGCAGCGGCGAATAGAAGGTGCGGTCGATGCCGACCGCGCGCAGCACGGGATGGCGCGCATACGCGACCAGCCCTTCGCGCGACAGGCGGGAGGGGTCTGCGCTGCGGTCATAGACGAGGCCGGCCCAGCCTGGGAACGACCAGGACGAGGTGCCGAGGTAGAGCGCTGGCGGCAGCGATCGGCCGAGTTCGATCAATGCCGGAGACACCGCTGCCGGGCCGAGGCCGCCGGCATTACGCGCGGCGCGTGGCCTGGTCCCGGTGCCCTCGGCTGCAGCCAGGACTGGCTGGCCGAAAAGATCCAGTTGCGACATTCCGGAAGTCATGGCGGAAGGATAAGGTGAAATCCGCGTATTCATCAGACCAGGAGGCGCACGCGCGATCGGCTCGACCCGTTACAATCACAGCTTTCACAGGCATGTTTTCTGCTTAGGAAACACGGGTAACCGCTCGACATGGCCATCAACTGGAAGACCTACCCCGCCCGCGGCGTGTACGACACGCTGCTCGCCGCACCCGGCGAGGTACGGCCCGTGGCGAGCAGCCTCTGCGACTACCTTGGTTCGCTGACCGAGAAGGAAGTGCGCGACCGGCGGGCCGCCGCGGACCTGGCGATCCGCAACCTCGGCATCACCTTCACCGTCTACTCCGAGGAAGGCGGCTCGATCGACCGCGCCTGGCCGTTCGACATCATCCCGCGGGTGATCGCGCGCAACGAGTGGACGCGCATCGAGCGCGGGTTGCGCCAGCGGGTCGAGGCGCTGAACCTGTTCATCGACGACATCTACCACGACCAGCGGATCGTCAAGGACAAGGTGTTCCCGGCCGAACTGCTGGCCGACTCGAAGAATTTCCGGCCACAGTGCATCGGGGCGACGCCGGCGCACGGTATCTGGGCGCACATCTGCGGCTCCGACCTGGTGCGCGACCGCGACGGCACGATGTACGTGCTCGAAGACAACCTGCGCGTGCCCTCCGGCGTGTCGTACATGCTCGAGAACCGGCTGGTGATGAAGCGGGTGTTCCCGGAACTGTTCGCCAACAGCACGATCCTGCCGGTGGACGACTACCCATCTCAGCTGTTCGACTGCCTGGCCTCGCTGTCGCCGCGCCGTGGCCGTCGCCCCGAAGTCGTGGTGCTGACGCCGGGCATCCACAACTCCGCTTACTTCGAGCACGCGTACCTCGCTCAGCAGATGGGCGCGGAGCTCTGCCTGGGTTCCGACCTGGTGGTCGGCGACGACGACTGCGTGTACAAGAAGGCGATCACCGGGCTGGAACGCGTCGACGTCATCTATCGCCGGATCGACGACCTCTACCTCGACCCGGAGTCGTTCAACGACGATTCGGTGGTTGGCGTGAAGGGACTGTTCCGCGCCTGGCGCAGCGGCAAGGTCGGGCTGGCGAATGCGCCCGGGGCCGGCGTGGCGGACGACAAGGTCGTCTACGCATTCGTGCCGGCGATGATCCGCTACTACCTCGATGAAGAGGCGATCCTGCCGAACGTGCCCACGTACAAGTGCGTCGACCGCAAGGAACGCGACTACGTGCTGGCAAACCTCGCCAGGCTCGTGGTCAAGCCGGCGAACGAATCCGGCGGCTACGGCATGCTGATCGGCCCGCAGGCAGGCAGCAAGGACCTGGAAGACTTCGCGCGCCACATCCGGCGCGATCCCCGCAACTACATCGCGCAACCGATGATCACGCTGTCGACCGCGCCTACGCTGGTCGAGGACCACGTCGAGCCGCGCCATGTCGACCTGCGCCCGTTCATCCTGTCGAGCAAGTCCACCTACGTCACCACCGGCGGCCTGACCCGGGTCGCCCTGCGCAAGGGCTCGACCGTGGTCAACTCGTCGCAGGGCGGCGGCAGCAAGGACACCTGGATCGTCGACCATGAAGCGAGCTGACCCCATCAATCGCCGCAGCAGCGTCCCGTCCACCGCCTGGAGTCCGCTCGATGCTTTCCGGGCACGCTGAATCGATCTACTGGCTTGGCCGCTACGTCGAGCGGGCCGAGGACGGCGCGCGGCTGGCCAACGTCCATGCGAACCTGCTCCTCGACCTGCCGCGCAAGTACACCTTCGGCTGGGCGCCGCTGATCGCGATCACCGGCTACTCGGACCTGTTCGCCGAGTTGTACAAGGAAACCAACGAGCGCAACGTCGTGCGCTTCCTGATCGCCGACGAGAAAAACCCGGGGTCGATCCTGTCCTCGCTCGCCTGCGCGCGCGAGAACGCGCGGCTGCTGCGCGACCTGCTGCCGCGCGAAGCCTGGGAGCAGATAAACGAGCTCTACCTGCGCGCGAAGCAGGATGCCGGCAACTCGCTCGCGCAGGGGCGGCGCTACGACTACCTCGAGGCGGTGATCCGCGGTGCGCAACAGCTGTCGGGCACGCTCGCGGGCACGATGGCGCACGACTATCCGTACGACTTCCTGCGGCTGGGCCTCGCGCTGGAGCGCGCCGACATGACCACCCGCATCATCGACGTGCGTTCGGCCAACCTGCTCGACGGCAGCGTGAAGTCCGATGACGGTGCAGCCGACCTCGCGCCTTTCGAGACGATCCAGTGGATGAGCGTTCTCCGCTCGCTTTCAGGCTACCAGGTGTACCGCCAGACCGTGCGCGGCCCGGTAAGCCACGCCGACGTGCTGCGATTCCTGCTGACCGACACGCGATTTCCGCGCTCGATCGGCTTCTGCCTGGCTCAGATGGACACGCTGCTGCGGCGGCTGCCGCGCAGCAGTGCGATCACCCGCGACATCCGCAGGCTGGTCGACGACCTCGAGCATGTCGATTTCGACCGCCTCGACCGGCAGGCGCTCCATCGCTACACCGACGAACTGCAGATCGGCTTCGGCACGCTGCACGACCGCATCAGCGCGACCTACTTCCTCACGGGGCCGGCCACTGCGCCTGGAAGCACCTGATCCATGACCATCCGTGTCGCGCTCCATCACAAGACGCTCTACCGCTACGACCGTCCGGTCGCCCTGTCCCCGCACGTGATGCGGCTGCGCCCGGCCGTGCATTCGCGCACGCCGATCGAGAGCTATTCGCTGCGCGTCACGCCCGAGCCGCATTTCCTCAACTGGCAGCAGGATCCGTTCGGCAACTACCTCGGACGCGTCGTGTTCCCGGAGCGCACGCTGGAACTGTCGATACAGGTCGATATCGTCGCGGACATGACGGTGATCAATCCGTTCGATTTCTTCCTCGATGAGGCCGCGGAGCATTTTCCATTCGAGTACGAACCGCATCTCAGGAAAGACCTGGCGCCCTACCTCGAGGTGCGCGAATCCGGCCCGTCCCTGCTCAGATGGGTGGACGGCGTCGACCGCTCGCGCATGCGCACCGTCGATTTCCTGGTCGCGGTGAACCAGCGCCTCGCGCGCGACGTGGCCTACACGATCCGGATGGAGCCGGGCGTGCAGACCTGCGAGCAGACGCTCGAACGCGCGCTGGGCTCCTGCCGCGATACCGGCTGGGTCCTGGTGCAGGTGCTGCGCCATATGGGACTGGCCGCCCGCTTCGTGTCCGGCTACCTGGTGCAACTGGTTGCCGACCAGAAGCCCCTGGAAGGTCCGAGCGGGCCGACCGAGGACTTCACCGACCTGCATGCGTGGGCCGAGGTGTACATCCCGGGCGCAGGCTGGGTCGGCCTGGACCCGACCTCCGGCCTGTTCGCCGGCGAAGGACATATCCCGCTAGCCTGCACGCCCGACCCGGAGAGCGCAGCCGCGGTGACCGGCTTCACCGACGAATGCAAGGTGGTGACCTTCGAGTATGCGAACACGGTCACCCGCATCCACGAGGATCCGCGAGTCACCCGGCCCTACTCGCCCGACCAGTGGGCACGCATCGACGCGTTCGGGCAACAGGTCGACGCCGACCTGCAGACGGGCGACGTGCGCCTGACGATGGGCGGTGAGCCTACCTTCGTGTCGATCGACGACATGGAATCGCCACAATGGACCGTTGCCGCCGACGGCGACGCCAAGCGCGAGCGCGCGAACGTGCTCGTGCGGCGGCTGCGCGAGACCTTCGGCCCCGGTGGCGTGCTCTACCACGGCCAGGGCAAGTGGTACCCGGGCGAGCCGCTGCCACGCTGGCTGCTCGCCGTGTTCTGGCGTGCCGACGGCCGGCCGGTATGGCACGACGCATCGCTGCTCGCCGACACGACGAAGGACTACGGTCACGGTCTTCGGGAAGCGGAAGCGTTCGCTCAGGAACTGACCGAACGCCTGGGGCTGCCGACGGTCTACCTGCAGCCCGGGCACGAGGACACGCTCTACTACATACACGCAGAGCAGAAACTGCCCGACAACGTCGATCCGCTGTCTGCGAATCTGAACGATCCGCTGGAACGGCAGCGGCTGGCCCGCCTGCTGCAACGCGGCCTGGGCGAAGCGACCGGCTTCGCGCTCCCGCTGGCATGGGATACGGCTCGCAATCGCTGGCTGAGCGGCAGCTGGACCTTCCGCCGCGGGCACATGTACCTGCTGCCTGGCGATTCCGCGATGGGCTACCGCCTGCCGCTCGACGCCCTGCCGCAGCTGACACCGGAACAGCGGCTCCCGTTCATCGAACGCTCGCTGATGCAGCCGCTGCCTGGGCTGCCCGACTATGGCCACGCGCGCGTCTTGCAGGCTGCGGCCGGCCCGGCCGCGGCTCCCGCCAGCGGCGTGCAGCGTCCGGCAGCGGCACCGGCGCGCAGCAGCGCCGGCCACCAGCCGAACGATGCCGTGCGCACTGCGCTCTGCATCGAGCCGCGCGAGGGCCGGTTGTACGTTTTCCTGCCACCGCTGGCCTTCCTCGAGCACTTCCTCGAACTGGTCGGCGCGATCGAGGCCAGCGCCGCCGCGCTCGGCCTGCCAGTGGTGATCGAAGGATATCCGCCGCCACGCGACCCGCGGCTGGTACGGCTCCCGGTCACGCCGGATCCAGGCGTGATCGAGGTGAACATCCATCCGGCTTCGAGCTGGACGCAACTGGTCGACAACACGCAGGCGCTGTACCGGGAGGCGCGCGAGACGCGGCTGGCCACCGAGAAGTTCATGCTGGACGGCCGGCACACCGGTACCGGCGGCGGCAACCACATCACGATCGGTGCGGCGACACCAGCCGACAGCCCGATCCTGCGTCGTCCCGACCTGCTGCGCAGCCTGATCAGCTACTGGCAGAACCACCCGTCGCTGTCCTACCTGTTCTCGGGCATGTTCATCGGGCCGACCAGCCAGGCGCCGCGCGTGGACGAGGCGCGCAACGAGAGCCTGTACGAGCTGGAGATCGCGTTCCGCCAGCTGCCCACCGGCGACGTGGCACAGCCGTGGCTGGTCGACCGGCTGCTGCGCAACCTGCTGATCGACAGTACCGGCAACACGCACCGCACGGAATTCTGCATCGACAAGCTCTATTCGCCGGAAGGCGAGACCGGCCGCCTCGGCCTGGTCGAACTGCGCGCGTTCGAGATGCCGCCGCATCCGCAGATGGCGCTGGTGCAGGCGGCGCTGCTGCGCGCACTGATCGCCCGCTTCTGGAAGGATCCCTACAATCGACCGCTGGTACGCTGGGGTACGGAACTGCACGACCGCTTCATGCTGCCGCACTACGTCCGCTCCGACATGGCAGACGTGGTCGCCGACCTGCAGGCCACCGGATATCCGTTCTCGACGGACTGGCTGGCACCGTTCTTCGAGTTCCGCTATCCGCACTATGGCACGCTGGTCAGCGGCGACCTGCAGCTCGAGTTGCGTGCGGCTACGGAACCCTGGCATGTGCTCGGCGAGGAAGTGTCCGCGAGCGGCACTGCGCGCTACGTCGATTCATCGGTAGAGCGCCTGCAGGTGAAGGCAACCGGCTTCACCGATTCGCGTTATGTCGTTTCCTGCAACGGTCGCAGGGTGCCGCTGCGCGCGACCGGCGTACGCGGCGAGTACGTCGCCGGCGTACGCTACCGCGCCTGGCAGCCACCGTCCGCATTGCATCCCGCGATCGGCGTGCATGCCCCGCTGACGTTCGACCTCATCGACACCTGGAACGGACGGGCGGTCGCGGGCTGTCGCTACCACGTGACGCATCCGGGCGGGCGCAGCTACGAGACGTTCCCGGTCAATGCGTTCGAGGCCGAGTCGCGCCGGGTGTCGCGTTTCCACGCCTACGGCCACACACCGGGCGACCTGTCACCGCTGGAGCCGGGCCGCCACCTGCCGAAGGCCGTGCCCAGGCCGATGGCGCCGCCCCCGGTCGAACCCGAACGCGACTTCCCGCATACGCTGGACCTGCGTCGATGACCCTTGCCGAACAGCCACGGTGCTAGACTGAATCAGGTAGAGTCTTCAGGCTCACAGGTTCACAGGTTCACGGATTCCATTCCCCCGCACCGATGTCGACGGACGCGCGCGCAGATACAGCAGCCACCCCGAAGCCTTCAGCCGAACCCTGGTATGCGCCCACCGCAGGCCTGTTCGACGAGACGCGTTCGGCCGACGGCACGCTTCGCCCGCACTGGGAATACCTCGCCCGAGCGCTGCAGGGCCTGGGCGCAGACGAACTGCGCCGCCGGCGCGAGGAGGCCAGCAGGCTCCTGCGCGAGAACGGGGTCAGCTACAACGTCTACGACGACCCGGACGGCTACAACCGCGTCTGGGACCTCGACCCGATCCCCCTGGTCATCGGCAGCAACGAGTGGGCAGGCATCGAGAGCGGGCTGATCCAGCGCGCCGAACTGATGGACCTGATCCTGCGCGACCTTTACGGGCCGCGCGAGCTGCTCCGGAAAGGTCTCCTGCCGCCTGAACTGGTGTTCGGCCATGCGGGTTTCCTGCGACAGTGCGATGGCGCGAGGCTGCCCGGCGAGCGACAGCTGATCCTGTACTCGGCGAACCTCGCGCGTGGGCCGGATGGCCGGATGTGGGTACTTGGCGACCGTACCCAGGCCCCGTCGGGCGCCGGTTATGCGCTCGAGAACCGGATGGTGATCACGCGCATCCTGCCGTCCCTGTTCCGGGATTCGCGGGTGCACCGCGTCGCCGTGTTCTTCCGCGCGCTGCGCCAGACGCTGGTCTCGATCGCACCGCAGGCCAGC
>CANGXU010000099.1 GCA_947457885.1 Betaproteobacteria bacterium | reverse complement strand
CGTGCCGGGCTCCGCCGCCGCCTGCCGCGCCGCCTCGGCGTTGCTCACCACCGGCACCTGGCGCGCATCCGGCAGGTGGCGCGCCAGCCAGCGCGCGCACTGGCCCAGGCTCTGGCTGTGCGAATAGACGACGCGCACCGGCGCGGATGCGTCGCTGCCAGCCGCGGCCATCAGACAGTGGTGGATCGGCAGCAGCAGTTCGCCGGTGACCGACAGCGGCGTGGCCAGCAGCAGGTCGAGCGTGCGCCCGACCGCGCCCTCGGTGGAGTTCTCGACCGGCACCACGCCATAATGGGCGCTGCCCGCCTCCACCTCACGGAACACCTCATCGAAGGTCGCGCAGGCGCGCCGCTCGACCAGCGTGCCGAACTGCCTGACCACTGCCTCTTCGCTGTAGGTGCCGGCCGGCCCGAGGTAGGCGACCACGAGCGGTGCCTCGAT
Organism: Betaproteobacteria bacterium; assembly: GCA_947457885.1. Lineage (GTDB taxonomy): Bacteria > Pseudomonadota > Gammaproteobacteria > Burkholderiales > CAIKXV01 > CAIKXV01. The sequence goes on along the minus strand of CANGXU010000099.1, from coordinate 13,072 downwards.
CGCCCGGCAGGCGCCCATGATCTCGATGAACACGCGGCGCAGCGACTCCGACGGCAGCGGACCCGGGTTCGCAGCCGCCAGCCTGTCGAGGACCTGCGCCTCGCGATCCGGACGGTAGACCGGCCCGGTGCCCTTGAGGTGGCCGATCTCGCCCGCGAGGCGCGCACGTTCGTTCAGCAGCCCGAGCAGTTGCGTATCGATCGCGTCGACCCGGCCGCGCAGGGCCAGCAGGGCGGCCGGCACCGCCGGCGCCGTGTCCGCCGCCGTTGCCACTGCTCCGGCCTCTGCGGGGCGTTCGCTGCGGGACGCGTTCATCGCAACCTCGATCCTGTTGTCGTTTTCAAGTCATGTCGACCGAATCGTAACGCCGAACCACCGCCTCAGCCGTTGCGCCGCTCGAAATCGCGCATGAACGCGACCAGCGCCTCGACGCCGGCGCGCGGCATCGCGTTGTACAGCGACGCACGCATGCCGCCGACCGAGCGATGCCCCTTGAGCTGCTGCAACCCGGCCGCCTCGGCTTCCTGCAGGAACCGGTCGTCCAGCCGCGCGTCGCGCAGCGTGAACGGCACGTTCATCAGCGAGCGATCCGCCGGCGCCACCGGGCAGCGGTAGAACTCGGTGATGTCGAAAAGGTCGTAGACCAGCCTCGCCTTTTCGGCATTGCGGCGTGCGATCTCCTCGAGCCCGCCGAGGTCGCGCAGCCAGTCGAACACCAGCCCGGCGATGTAGATCGCCCAGGTCGGCGGCGTGTTGTACATCGATTCGCTGGACGCCTGCACCGCATAGTCGAGCATCGCGGGCGTGGACTTCGGCGCGCGCCCGAGCACGTCGTCGCGCACGATCACCACCGTCAGCCCGGCCGGGCCGATGTTCTTCTGTGCACCCGCGTAGATCACCCCGAAGCGGGACACGTCGACCGGCCGGGACAGGATGTCGGACGACATGTCGCATACCAGCGGCACTGGACCTGCGTCCGGCACATGGTGGAACTGGACGCCACCAATGGTCTCGTTGGAGGTGTAGTGCAGGTAGCTCGCCGCCGGATCGCAGGCCCAGGTCTCGCGCGGCGGGATGCAGGTGAACTTCGACGCGGCACCGGTCGCAACCACGTTGACCGGGCCGGACTTGAGTGCCTCGTCGATCGCCTTTTTCGACCACTGGCCGGTATTCAGGTAATCGACGCCCGCGCCTGCCTGCCGCAGGTTCATCGGGACCATCGCAAACTGCAGCGTCGCGCCGCCCTGCAGGAAGAGAACCCGATAACCCGACGGGATGCCCATCAGGGAACGCAGCCCCGCCTCGGCGCGTGCGGCGATCTCGATGAACTCGTCGCTGCGATGGCTCATCTCCATCACCGACAGCCCGCGCCCGCCCCAGCTCAGCATCTCGGAGGCCGCGCGTTCGAGCACCGACTCGGGCATCACCCCGGGACCGGCGCTGAAGTTCAGCACGCGCTTCATGCGCTGGGCGCGTCGCCACCGGCGCCGTCGGCACCGGCATCAGGGTCGGCGCTGCCCTCGGGACCGGCGTCGACGTTGCCGTTCCCCGCGTCCTCGTCGGAATCGACCACCGTTTCGAGCCCGGCGAGGCGCTCGCCGCTGTCCAGCGCGATGAGCGTCACGCCCTGCGTCGACCGGCCCATTTCACGCACTTCGGAGACCCGTGTGCGGATCAGCACGCCGCCGGTCGTGATCAGGATGATCTGGTCGGCCGGTGCCACCAGGCGCGCGGCCACCACCTTGCCGTTGCGATCGCTCGGCTGGATGGAGATCATCCCCTGCGTGCCGCGGCCGTGGCGCGTGTACTCGATCACCGGCGTACGCTTGCCGAAGCCGTTCTCGGTAGCGATCAGCACCGACTGTCCGTTCGCCTCGTCGGCCACCAGCAGAGAGATCACGCGCTGGCCCTCGGGCAGGCGCATGCCGCGCACGCCGCGCGCCGTACGCCCCATCGGCCGTACGTCGCGCTCGTCGAAGCGCACCGCCTTCGCGCCTTCGGAGAACAGCATCACGTCCTGCGTGCCGGAGGTGAGCGCAACGCCCACCAGGTAGTCGTCCGGATCGAGTTCGATCGCGATGATCCCCGACGCACGCGGGCGCGAGAACTCCGACAGCGGCGTCTTCTTCACGGTGCCGTCGGCAGTCGCCATGATCACGAAGCGGTGGTCGTCGAAAGCCTTCACCGCGAGGATCGCGTTGATCTTCTCGCCCTCGGCCAGCGGCAGCAGGTTGACGATCGGCTTGCCGCGGCTCTGGCGGCCGCCCTGCGGGACGTTGTAGACCTTGATCCAGTAGACCCGGCCGCGGCTGGAGAAGCAGAGGATGTAGTCGTGGGTATGGGCGACGAACATCTTCTCGATGAAATCGTCGTCCTTGGTACCGGTGGCCTGCCGGCCGCGGCCACCGCGCCGCTGCGCCTGGTAGTCGCCCACCGGCTGTGCCTTCATGTAGCCGCCGTGCGACAGCGTGACCACGACGTCTTCCGGCGTGATCAGGTCTTCCATGTTGACGTCTTCGGCGTTCTGCACGATCTCGCTGCGCCGGTCGTCGCCGAACTGGTCGCGGATCGCGGTCAGCTCGTCGGAAATGACGCGGGTGACCCGCTCCGGGCGCGCGAGGATGTCGAGCAGGTCGGCGATGCGAGCCATCACCTCGTGGTACTCGCCAGTGATCTTGTCCTGCTCGAGTGCAGTCAGGCGCTGCAGCCGCATGTCGAGGATGGCCTGCGCCTGCACTTCCGACAGCCGGTAGCCCTGAGCCTGCAGGCCCAGCGCGGCATCCAGGCCGTCCGGACGCGAGATCGCGGTGCTGCCGCCGGCGCCCTGCATCGCGCGGTTCAGCATCTCCTCCACGATCGGGGAACGCCACGCGCGCCCCATCAGCGCGGACCGGGCTTCGGCCGGGGATGCAGCCGCCTTGATCAGGGCGATCACCTCGTCGATGTTCGACATCGCGACCGCCAGGCCCTCGAGCACATGGCCGCGCTCGCGCGCGCGCTTCAGGTCGTAGACGGTACGCCGCACCACGACCTCGCGCCGATGGCGCAGGAAGGCGTCGAGCATCTGCCGGATGTTCAGCAGGCGAGGCTGGCCGTCCATCAGCGCGACCATGTTGACGCCGAAACTGTCCTGCAGCTGGGTCTCCTTGTACAGGTGGTTGAGCACCACCTCGGGAACCTCGCCACGCTTGAGTTCGATCACCGCGCGCATACCCGACTTGTCGGACTCGTCGCGGATCTCGGAGATGCCCTCGAGGCGCTTCTCGCGCACCAGTTCACCCACGCGCACCAGGAGGTGCGCCTTGTTGACCTGGTAGGGCAGTTCGTCGATGACGATCGCCTGGCGCTGGCCGCGGTCGATGTCCTCGAAATGGGTGCGACCGCGGATCACCACCCGGCCGCGGCCGGTGCGGTAGGCGTCGCGGATGCCCGACACGCCGTACAGGATGCCCCCCGTGGGGAAGTCGGGCGCGGGCAGGTGCTCCATCAGCCCGTCGATGTCGATCTCGGGGTTCTCGAGCAGGGCGAGACAGGCGGCGACGACCTCGCGCAGGTTGTGCGGTGGAATGTTGGTGGCCATGCCCACCGCGATTCCAGAGGACCCGTTCACCAGCAGGTTGGGCACCTTCGCCGGCAGGATCAGCGGTTCGCGCTCCGAACCGTCGTAGTTCGGCCCGAAATCGACGGTCTCCTTGTCGATGTCGGCCAGCAACTCGTGGGCGATCCGCGACATGCGAATCTCGGTGTAGCGCATGGCCGCCGCGTTGTCGCCGTCCACCGACCCGAAATTGCCCTGGCCGTCGACCAGCGGATAGCGCAGCGAGAACGGCTGGGCCATGCGCACGATCGTGTCGTAGACCGCCGAGTCGCCATGCGGATGGTACTTGCCGATCACGTCACCGACGATACGGGCAGACTTCTTGTACGCCCGGTTCCAGTCGTTCGACAGTTCGTGCATCGCGTAGAGCACCCGACGATGCACGGGCTTGAGCCCGTCGCGAACGTCCGGAAGCGCCCGTCCGACGATGACGCTCATCGCGTAGTCGAGGTACGACCGGCGCATCTCCTCTTCGAGGCTGACGGGTACGGTTTCCTTGGCGAATTGATCCATCTATGGCCGGTCGGTGAGCGTGAATGTGGACAAAGCCATGCATTCTACCATTCGGGCAGACCCCGCCCGCCCTTGCCCCTGCGTGCGGCATCCTCGACTGGTGCGTCCGGAGACGGCCCCGCATCGCTCCAGCGATAATCCGACAATACGTGTTGCGTTGATGCCACAAATCTCCCTACAATCCGCCAGCTTTCTGGGGTTTATGTGGAAAGCCAGCTATCTTTGGCGCTCAAGGACCCTCAGTCCGCGTGTTAGACTCAGATCGTTGAAATCAGTTGCCGGATTTGTTGTTGCCGGGTCGCGACACTTCGGCAGAATCCCTCGCCTTTTCGGAAATACTTCGCCTCGTAAGAATAAGGAGGAAGTCGTGGAGCATAGTGAAGTGATCAAGAATCGAATCCTCAGCGGTCTGAATCTTTCCGCCGCAGCACTGATGATGACCGCCGGTCTTGCATCGGCCCAGGTCGATCGAGGCGCGTATCTCATCACCACCACTGGCGAGGCCGTTCGCGCCGCCGGCTATGGTGTCTGCGTCCGCACCAGCAACTGGACGCCGGCGCAGGCAACCGAGCAGTGCGATCCCGATCTGCTGCCACGGAAAGCGCCGCCCGCACCGCCGCCCGCACCGGCGGCGAAGCCCGCGCCGCCGCCTGCACCGGTGGCGAAGCCCGCGCCCGAGATGAAGCCCGAGGTGAAGAAGCCTGCAGCACCGCTGCCGTTCTCCGAGCGCGTCGATGTGCCGTTCGAGTTCGCAAAAGCCGACCTGACCGCCGATGGCCGCACGGCACTCGACGAACTCTTCAAGGAACTGAAGAAGGGTCCGGTCACGATGAACGTCGTGATCGTCACCGGGCACACCGACAAGATCGGCAGCGCGGCATACAACAAGAAGCTGTCCGAAGCGCGTGCCCAGGTCGTACGTGACTACCTCGTCAACACCGGTGGTCTCGACTCGAAGCTGATCTTCTGGGAAGGCGTCGGCCCCCGTCAGCCGGTGAACGTCACCAAGTTCTGCGATGCGAAGATGAACCGCAAGCAGCTGATCGACTGCCTGGCGCCGAACCGCCGTACCACGGTTGAAGTGACCGGTACGCGTCCGAAGCCGGCACCGAAGCCCGCCGCTGCCAAGCCGGCTGCGAAGCCTGCCGCGACGATGTAAGAAGTATCGCTCCAACGAAAAGCCCTGCACTCCGGTGCAGGGCTTTTTGCATTCTGGAGGGTCTCGGTCCAGACTCGGCACAGGTTGTGCACCAGGGACAAACCCCGGCACGGCGTATTGAGGCCGGGATCGGCTAAGCTCCGGCTGCCATGGCCCTGCCGACGACCGACTTTCCCGTACCCACCCGGCCCCACATGCCCGGTACCTCCGATGCCGCCGACATGAGCCGGGAGAGTCCCGGTCCGGGGCGCTCGTTCGACCTTGCGATCGACGCGGGCATCGTCATACCGGTACGTCCCGCGCGCACGGTGCTGCGCGATCACACCGTGCTGGTGCGCGACGGGCAGATCGAGGCTTTGCTGCCAACGGCTGCGACGCCGGACCTCGACGTGCGCGAGCGCGTGAGCCTGCCCGAGCACCTGCTGATGCCGGGCCTGGTAAACCTGCATACGCATGCCGCCATGGCCCTGATGCGCGGCCTGTCGGACGATCTGCCGCTGATGCGCTGGCTGCAGGAACACATCTGGCCGGCCGAGGCGAAGTTCGTGTCCGATCCGTTCGTCGAAACCGGCACCCGACTCGCCTGCGCCGAGATGCTGCGCGGTGGCATCACCTGCTTCAACGACATGTACTTCTTCCCCGAGGCCGCAGCACGCGCCGCGCTGCAGGCGGGCATGCGTGCCAGCCTCGGGATGATCGCGATCGAGTTCCCGACCGCCTATGCCACCGATGCGCAGGACTATCTTGCGCGCGGCATCGCGACCCGCGATGCGCTGCGCAGCGAGCCGCTGCTGTCTTTCTGCTTCGCACCGCATGCGCCGTACACCGTCAGCGACGACACCTTCGCGCGCATCCGCACCTATGCCCAGCAGCTCGACACGCCGGTGCATGTCCACCTGCATGAAACGCCGCAGGAGATTGCCGACAGCCTGGCCGCGTTCGGCGTGCGGCCGATCGAGCGGCTGGATCGCCTCGGCCTGATCGGTGCCGAGACCATCGCCGTACATGCCGTACACCTCGACGAGCAGGATATCGAGACGCTGGCTCGCCGCGGCGCACACGTCGCGCACTGCCCGTCCTCGAACCTCAAGCTGGCCAGCGGCTTCGCGCCGATCGCCCGGCTGGCGGCCACCGGCGTCAATGTCGGCCTGGGCACCGACAGCGCGGCGAGCAACAACCGGCTCGACCTGTTCTCAGAACTGCGGCTTGCCTCGCTGCTGGGCAAGGCGGTCAGCAGCTCGGCCGATGCCATTCCTGCGTTTGATGCGATCGAGATGGCCACGTTGGGCGGCGCCCGCGCGCTCGGGCTGGACGGCCGGATCGGCTCGCTGGAACAGGGCAAGGCCGCCGATATCATCGCACTGGACATGTCCGCAATCGAACTGCAACCCTGCTACGACCCGGTATCGCAACTCGTCTACGTGGCCGGACGCGAACAGGTCACGGATGCCTGGGTTGCCGGCCGGCGCTGCCTGCACGACCGTCGGCTTACGACGATGGATATGGCTGCGCTGTCGCTGGAGGTCGCCGAATGGCGCCACCGCCTGGCCGCACATGCGGACGGGCGAGGCTGAGTCCCGGCTGCCGATGACCGACTTCGATGCAGGATCCGACACACTTCACCCCGCCCGAGGCAAACCGATGAGCACCCTCAATTCCGATCCGGCAGAACTGGCCAAGTTCAACGAACTGGCCCATCGCTGGTGGGACCCGACCAGCGAGTTCAAGCCGCTGCACGACATAAACCCGCTGCGCCTGGACCATATCGACCGGATCGCCGGGCTGGCTGGCAAGCAGGTGCTGGACGTCGGCTGCGGTGGCGGCATCCTGTCCGAATCGATGGCTGCGCGCGGCGCGCACGTGACCGGCATCGACCTCGGCGAGAAACCGCTCGGCGTCGCGAAGCTGCACCTGCTGGAGAGCGGCCTGAGCGTCGACTACCGGGCGATCGCAGCGGAGGCCCTGGCCGAGGCACAGCCGTCCAGCTTCGACGTGGTGGCCTGCATGGAAATGCTGGAACACGTACCAGACCCCGCGCGTACCGTCGCGGCCTGCGCAGCGCTCGCGAAACCCGGCGCCCACCTGTTCTTCTCGACGCTCAACCGCAATCCCAAGTCGTTCCTGTTCGCCATCATCGGGGCGGAATACGTGCTCAAGCTGCTGCCCAGGGGCACGCACGACTATGCGAAGTTCATCACCCCGTCCGAACTCGCCCGCATGTGCCGCCAGTGCGGCCTCGAGCCGGCCGGCGTGACCGGGATGACGTACAACCCGTTCTCCAAGGTGTACCGGCTGGGCAGCGACGCGACGGTGAACTACATCATCCACGCACGGAAGCCGTCTTGAACGCGCCGCTGATGCCGTCGATACCGTCGGCACAGGCCGTCGATTGCGTGCTGTTCGACCTGGACGGTACGCTGGCCGATACCGCCCCCGATCTTGCATACGCGCTGAACCTGCTGCGCGCGGAACGCGGCCTGGATCCGGTACCGGTCGCCACGCTGCGCGCCCATGTGTCGCACGGCGCTCGCGGCATGCTGGAGGCCGGCCTCGGCATTCTGCCGGATGCTCCGGGGTTCATCACCCTGCGCGATCGCTTCCTGCAACTGTACGAAGACAACCTCGTGCGCGACTCGCGCCTGTTCGAAGGCATGGCCGCACTGCTCGACGACCTCGAAGCGCGCGGGCTGTCGTGGGGCATCGTCACCAACAAGGCCGAACGCTTCGCGGTGCCGCTGGTCGCTGGCCTCGGCCTCTCGACGCGTACCGGCTGCCTGGTCGGCGGCGACACGACGGGCAAGGCCAAGCCGCACCCCGACCCGCTGCTCGAAGGCGCCCGGCGGATCGGCGTCGATCCGTCCCGCTGCCTCTATGTCGGCGACGATCGGCGCGACGTGGAAGCCGGCATCGCCGCGGGAATGACGCCGGTGATCGCGCTGTACGGCTACCTGCACGGCGCCGACCCGCACGACTGGGGAGCGCCATGGATGATCGAGGGGCCGCTCGACCTGCTCGATGGACTGCCACCCGCCATCTAGGTGCCCGATCAACGCAATGCCCTTGAAACCCGCGATTGCGCTACCATGTGCATCTCTTGGGGGCGTCCCGGTTTCGACGCGGGTTACAAAGCAGATCAGTGCATGCCGAGGGCCAGAGTACCTCGTAAATCCAGTCTGGAAACGCTACAAACGCCAACGACGAGCGTTACGCTCTAGCCGCTTAATCCGGCTGGACTTCGCACCGGTCAGGTCCCGGGCCGGGAGGGGCAACTCTCAGCGAAGCCATTCAGGGACCTCGTGTCGAGTGGGGCTACGACGCCCGGCATTAAAGTCGCAGTAGATCGCCCGAGATGAGCCCGTCGGCCGGCGCATCAACGGTTAAAACCAAATGGTCAGACTAAGCATGTAGACCTGGCTGTAGAGGGCTTGCGGACGCGGGTTCAATTCCCGCCGCCTCCACCATATTTGAGGGCCCGGATAGTCTCCGGGCCCTTTTTCTTGCCCGGAATCCCCACGCCACGCGGACGCAGGGTGGCAAGCGGGCTGATCTTTTTCTATCATGAAACGTCAAGATTCATCATGACGGAGATGGCCATGACGACTGCTGTCCGCGAAAAGTTTTCCTCCCAGGCCGCACCTGATGTGCTGGCCGCGCTGCGCCAGATCGCAGAAAGCCAGGGCCGCCAGTTCCAGGCGGTGCTCGATGAAGCCCTGCGCGACTACATCGACCGGCAGCAGAAGGAGCGTCCCCGTCGGCATGTGATGGCCTCGTTCGCGTCCAGCCTCGACGAATTCGACAGCCTGTACCGCGAGTTGGCGAAGTAGGCCGTGCCGCACGATCACCTGACCGTGGCCGACGTGCTCGGCATGCACACGGTGCTGATGCAGCGTTACGGCGGCGGGCCGGGCGTGCGCGATCCCGGGGCGCTGGAGGCCGCACTGTTCCGCCCGCAGACAGGCTATTACGACGATATCGTGGCCGAGGCTGCGGCGCTGCTGGAAAGTCTGGCGATCAACCACCCGTTCGTGGACGGGAACAAGCGCATCGCCTTTGCGGCTGCCGACGTGTTCCTGCGCATCAACGGCTGGCGCTTGCAACGTGTGCCGATGCAGATCCATGCGGAGATGATGCAGATGTTCGAGTCCGGCACGTTGGATGTCGCCCACCTTGATCCCTGGCTGCGGTCTTTCGCCATCGCAGCAGCCTGATGCCATGAACGAGAAAACACCCGACGCGCCCTCGTTCCTGAGACCCCGACTGTCATCAGTCGGCGCTTTTTTTCGCAAGAAGGATTCCAACGGATGAACCAGCGACTGCCGCACTCACTCACACGGGTCGAAGACCTGGCGCCGCAGCAGGACGAACTGGCCGGCTGGCGCCAGCATATCCACAGCCATCCCGAACTGGCCTTTGCGGAGCACGAGACCTCCGACCTGGTGGCCGGCAAGCTGGAGCAGTGGGGCTACCAGGTCACGCGCGGCATCGGCGCCACGGGCCTGGTGGCGCAGTTGCGCGTGGGCCAGGGCAGCAAGCGACTGGGGCTTCGCGCAGACATGGACGCCTTGCCGATCCAGGAGGAAACGGGCCTGCCCTATGCCAGCACCGTGCCAGGCTGCATGCACGCCTGTGGACACGACGGTCACACCACCATGCTCCTGGGTGCGGCCCGGCACCTGGCGGCCACGCGCAGGTTCAGCGGTACGCTGAACCTGATCTTCCAGCCCGCGGAAGAGCGCGGCTTCGACAGTGGCGCGAAGGCGATGATTGCCGATGGCCTCTTCGAGAAGTTTCCCTGCGACATGGTGTTCGCCATGCACAACCACCCCGGTGCGCCACAGGGGAACCTGCTGATGCGGACCGGCCCCTTCCTCGCGGCCGGGGACCGGGTCTTCATCACCCTCACCGGCGCGGGCGGCCATGCGGGACGGCCACACCTGGCGGTCGATCCGCTGGTGGCCGCCGCCGCCACCGTGGTGGCACTGCAGACCGTGGTGTCGCGCAACGTGGACCCGGCCGAATCGGCCGTGGTCACCGTGGGACGCCTGCGCGCGGGGGACGCGCTCAACGTGATCCCCGGCGCGGCCGAGATCGGCATCAGCGTGCGCTCGTACAGCGCCGCCGTGCGGGCGCTGCTGCGCGAGCGCATCACCGTCCTCGTGAACGCGACGGCCGAGGGCTATGGCTGCAAGGCTGCGATACGCTACGTGGAAGGCTATCCGATGCTGGAGAACGATCCTGCTGCCACTGCCCTGGCGGGCGCGGTGGCCAGCGACCTCGTGGGCAGCGATCGGGTGGAACTCGCGTTTCCGCCCTCGATGGGCAGCGAGGACTTCGCGTACATGCTCCAGGTATGCCCGGGCGCACTGGTTCGCATCGGAAACGGTCCGTCGGACGGGGGGCGCGGCCTGCACAACCCTCGCTACGACTTCCACGACGGCAACCTCCCCGTGGGCGCGGCCTTCTGGAGCCGGTTGGCAGAGCAGTTCCTGGCCTGACGCGCCCGCCATCCGGCATGCCAAGCCGCCGGAAGATTCGATCGACTACAATGCCGTCGCTCGGTCAGCCGGCGACAAGGGTCACGTACGATGAATGCCCAGCAGTTTCCCATCGCGGATCGCAGGTCGGCGGCGAGGGTTCGATCGTGGACGCTGCCCCTGCTGCTCCTGCTGCTGGCGCTGCTCGCAGCCGGCTCGCCGTTTTCGGCCACGCACGCTGCGGAGCGCGTGCTCCACAAGGGCCCTTCGCTCTTCAGCGACTTCCTGGTGGTGAGCGAGACTCCTGACGGCCTGCGCGTGCTGCGTTTCGAGATGCATGGCGCGCGGCAGAGCGTGGTCAGGCCGGGCGACCCCGACCACCTCGAACTCGCCTACGTGCGGGCGATACCCGCAGCCCTCACCTGGTTTCCGGAGCCACGCCGCGTGCTCGTCGTCGGACTGGGCGGCGGCACGATCCCGATGTTCCTGCGCAGGAACCTTCCGGATACCGACATCGACGTGGTCGAGATCGACCCCGCCGTGGTGGATGTCGCGCGGTCGCATTTCGGCTTCCGGGACGACCAGCGGCTGAAGGCGCATGTGGCTGACGGCAGGCGCTGGATCGAGTCGTCCGGCGTGCGCTACGACCTGATCGTGCTCGATGCGTTCGGCACCCATGCCGCCCCGTATGCGCTGACCACCCGCGAATTCCTGGCCAGCGTATTCCAGTCGCTGGCTCCCGACGGCGTGGTGGTGTCCAACATGTGGGGGCGCCTCTCCAATCCGATGTACGACGACATGGTCGCCACCTACCTGTCGGTGTTCCCGGTCGTATCGGTGATGGACATCATGGGCTCCGGCAACAAGCTGGTGTTTGCCAGCCGCGCTGCAACCGTGCCGAGCCAGGCGGCAGCAGCCGCACGCGCCGGAAAGCTGAACGTCCGGCTGAAGCTGCGCCACGACCTGGTGCCCATGGTGGCACAAGGCCTTCGAGCACCCGACGGCCACGAGCGCGGCGGGAAGGTGCTCACCGACGCCGCCCGACCGACGGCGCCCTAGCCCGGCGGTACGTTGCCGGGCACGGGCGCCGATCGCAGCACCCTCGGTCAGTGACCGGTCTTGTCGTTGTTGTTCTCGCTCCAGCCGGTGGTCTTCGCACCTTCGGTCGCGATCAGCACGAACGCCATCACGCAGTCGACGGTGCCCGGGTTGCGCCAGTTGTGGTTGGTGGCGAGCTGGATCACCACGTCGCCCGGCTTCAGGTGCACGGAGCCTTCGTCCATCTCCATGATCATCTCGCCGGCCATGCAGATCGCGAAGTCGACGGAGTCGGTCACATGCCAGCGCGGCACGTTGCCCGGCTTGTAGACGCCGTAGCGGAACACGGAGCCGCCGGCCAGGCTGGTGCCGAGTTCCCAATTGTTCGGATCGTCATGCGCGGTGGCTTTCTCTGCCGGCAGCTTCTTCGTCGCCCACAGCGGGACGTTGTCGAACCCGGGACGCACGTTCTTCGGCTCGATCAGGGTGTCCCACTTGATGCAGCTCTTGCCTTCCTTGTTGAAGCCGGTGACGACGCGACGGAATGTCTTCATGGTGCGCTCCTCCCCTTGGGGTCCGATGGAACCGGCGAGTATATTCCGGTCGAACGAACGAGGAGGCACGCGATGGCACGCGACCCGATGGTCGACCTGATCTTTTCCCATTTCACCCCGCGCTATGTCGCGACCGGCGTGGACCCGAACGACCTGCAGCGCCTGGTGTCGCGCATCGAGCGATGGGACGACTGGTGCAGCACCTGGTCGGACGAGGCGCGCCGGCACGAGCGGCACGCGGCGGAATCGGCCGCGCTCGGACGGCGGCTGACCGCCGCCGAGAGCCACCTGCGCGCGGCGATCTACTACCACTACGCCAAGCACCTGTTCGCCGCCGCGCCGGACGAATACCGCGCGGCGCACGACAACATGCTTCGCTGCTACACCGCCGCTGCGCCGGACCTCGACCCGCCGATGGAACGCGTCGAGTTTCCGTTCGAGGACACCGTCATCGTGGGCTGGCTGCGCCGGCCGCGAGGCGGCGTCCGTGCACCGGTGGCGGTCATCCTGCCCGGCCTGGATGCCTGCAAGGAAGAGCTGCATGCCTGGAGCGACGCCTTCCTCGACCGCGGCATGGCGACGGTCACGCTGGATGGCCCCGGCCAGGGCGAGACTGCGTTCCGGCTGCCGATCCGCACCGACTGGGGACGCGTGCTCGGCGCGGTGATCGACGTGCTGGAGCGGCGCCACGATGTCGACGGCACGCGCGTTGGCGTGGTCGGCCAGAGCCTGGGCG
>CANGXU010000098.1 GCA_947457885.1 Betaproteobacteria bacterium | reverse complement strand
GGGGCGCCACGGCGTAGTCGCCGATGGCGAACATGCTCTCCTTCGTCACCCCGTTGGTGGTGAGCTTGAAGCGATAGCGCCAGGCCTTCACGCCGTTGGGCTTGACCTCAAGCACCAGGCCGCCGCCGTCGGCGAGCTTGTAGGCCTTCTCGCGCGGACGGGCCGCGCGGCACTGGGTATCGGTGAGCATGGGCGCCTCGAAGGGTTGGCGACCGTACCCACCAATTTTCGGGGTGGCGAACGGTCCATACCCGCGACGCTACCCACTTTCGGATCGGCTTGCAACGGTACTCTGCGGCACTGACCGAACCATTCTACCTATGACAATCAACAACTTACCATTCCAAACAGGTCCCGCAGAGACCGCCGGAATCCGCCCAGATCGTCAGACGTTGAAGCGGAAGTGCATGACGTCCCCATCCTTCACGACGTACTCCTTACCCTCCAGCCGCATCTTCCCGGCCTCCTTCGCCGCCTGCTCGCCCTTGAGCGCGACGAAATCGGCGAACGCGATCACCTCGGCCCGGATGAAGCCGCGCTCGAAGTCGGTGTGGATCACGCCGGCCGCCTGAGGCGCGGTGGCGCCGATCGCCACCGTCCAGGCGCGCACTTCCTTCGGGCCGGCGGTGAAGTAGGTCTGCAGGCCGAGCAGGCTGAAGCCGGCGCGGATCACGCGGTCCAGGCCCGGCTCGGTCATGCCGAGGTCGGCGAGGAACACCTGCTTGTCCTCGTCGGCCAGGTCGGCGATCTCGGCCTCGATCGCGGCACAGACCGCGACCACCGGCGCCTTCTCGGCCTCGGCATGCCGACGCACGGCGTCGAGGTAGGCGTTGCCTTCGAAACCGCCCTCCTTCACGTTCGCCACGTACATCGTCGGCTTCGCCGTGATCAGGCAGATCGGCTTGAGCAGCGCCTGTTCATCTTCGTCGAGCGCCAGCGCCCGCACCGGCTTCGCCTGGTCGAGTTGTGCGCGGCAGCGCTCGAGCAGCGGCAACAGCCTCGCTGCCTCCTTGTCGCCGCCGGAACGCGCGAGCTTCGACACCCGGTGCACCTGCTTCTCGACGTTGGCCAGGTCGGCCAGCGCCAGTTCCGTGTTGATCGTCTCGATGTCCGCCAGCGGGTCGACCTTGTTCGACACATGGATCACGTTCGGGTCGTCGAAGCAGCGCACCACGTGCGTGATCGCGTCGGTCTCGCGGATGTTGGCCAGGAACTGGTTGCCCAGCCCTTCGCCTTTCGAAGCCCCGGCCACCAGGCCGGCGATGTCGACGAACTCGACCACCGCAGGCACGACCTTCTCCGGCTTCACGATGTCGGCCAGCTGCGCGAGGCGCGGATCCGGCACCTCGACCACGCCCACGTTCGGCTCGATCGTGCAGAACGGATAGTTTTCCGCCGCGATGCCCGCCTTGGTCAGTGCATTGAACAGGGTGGACTTGCCGACATTGGGCAGGCCGACGATGCCGCATTTGAGACTCATGTTGACTCCTGCCGATCGATCGGACGAGTGGTGTGAGATATGCTCGCCAGGGGACGCTGGGGTCTGACCCCAGGGTCAAACCCTGGTCATCGGGGTTTGGTGTGCAGGCGAAGCATCGCTGCTTCGTAGTCGCCGCGTGCAATCCAGTCGATCACGCCGAGGGCTCGGTCGATCGACTCGTCGATCAGTGACTGCTCCTCGGGTCGCGGCGGGTTGAGTACGTACGAATGCACCAGGGCCTTGTCGCCCGGGTGCCCGATGCCCAGCCGCAGCCGCCAGAAATCGCGGGTACCCAGCTGGGCGGTGATGTCCCTCAGGCCGTTGTGGCCGGCGAAGCCACCGCCGAGCTTCATCCTGACGGTGCCGACCGGCAGGTCGAGTTCATCGTGCGCGACGATCACGTCGGACGGCTCTATCTTGTAGAAGTTCGCCAGTGCTGCCACCGACTTGCCGCTCAGGTTCATGAACGTCTGTGGTTCGAGCAACCAGCACGATTCGCCGGCGATCGGCGTGCGCGCGGCGAGGCCGTGGTAACGCGGCTCGTTCTGCAGGTGGGTGCCTGCCGAGCGGGCGAGCCGGTCGATGAGCCAGAATCCGGCGTTGTGCCGGGTACGCTCGTACTGCGAGCCGGGATTACCGAGGCCGACGATCAGTTTCATGGAAGTCTGGAAGAGAAAGGCCCGCGCGCTTGGGAGCGACGCGGGCCCGGGGCGTGGCAGGAGACCCGATTACTTCTTCTTCTCGGGCTCTTTTTTCTCGTCTTTCTTGTCGGCGCCCGCCGCTGCCGCTGCCGTCTTGTCTTCCTCGGCCGCGCCACGCGGGATCGACGCGCTCGCCACCGGCGAATCGCCGCGGGCCAGGCCCGGCAGGCGCACCCCTTCCGGCAGCTTCAGGTCGGACATGTGGACGCTGTGGCCGACGGTGATCTGCGAAAGGTCGACCTCGATGAACTCCGGCAGGTACTTCGGCAGGCAGGCGACTTCGATCTCGTTCATGATGTGCGTGACGATCGCGCCACCGAACTTGACCGCCTGGGCCTGCTCGGCGCGCACGTAGTGCAGCGGCACGCGCATCGTCACTTCCTGGTCCTGGGCCACGCGCTGGAAATCGACGTGCTGGATCAGCTGGCGCCACGGGTGGATCTGCACGTCGCGCAGAAGCACCTGCTGCGTCTGGCCGTCGAGATCCATGGTCAGGATCGATGCATGGAACGCTTCGCTCTTCAGCTGGAACCAGAGCGCCTTGTGCTCGAGTTCGATCGACTGGGCCGGACTGCTTCCGCCGTACAGGATGCCGGGAACCGCTCCGGCGCTGCGCAGGCGGCGGCTCGCACCCTTGCCTTGCAATGTGCGCGATTTCGCGCTGACTTCGAGGGACATGATGTTTCCTTGTGGAAGGCGCTCCGCGACCAGAACGCCGGGTTGAACCCGCCAGCGCAAGGCCAGCGGTGGCAGGCCCGGGGACATCCCGGACCCGGGTGCGGCGTCAGTCCATGAACAGCGAACTGACAGAATCTTCGTTGCTGACGCGCAGGATCGTCTCTGCGAGCAGCGAGGCAACCGACAGCTGGCGGATGCGATCCCCGCAGTTGCGTGCCGCCTCGGACAGCGGGATGGTGTCGGTGACCACGAGTTCGTCGAGGTCGTCGGTGCCGGAGATGCGCTCGATCGCCGGGCCGGACAGCACGGCATGCGTGCAGTAGGCGGCGACGCGCGCCGCGCCGGCGTGCTTGAGTGCCTGGGCTGCCTTCACCAGCGTCCCGGCGGTGTCGACCATGTCGTCGACGATCACGCAGGTGCGCCCCTGCACGTCGCCGATGATATTCATCACCTCGGACACGTTGGCCTTCGGCCGGCGCTTGTCGATGATCACCAGGTCGGCTTCGAGCCGGCTGGCCATCGCGCGCGCGCGCACCACGCCGCCGGTGTCTGGCGAGACCACGCACAGGTTCTGGTAATCACGCTTCCACACATCGCCAAGCAGGATCGGCAGGCCGTAGATGTTGTCGACGGGGATGTCGAAGAAGCCCTGGATCTGGTCGGCGTGCAGGTCCATCGTGAGCACACGGTCGACACCGACGCTCTGCAGCATGTTGGCCACCACCTTCGCGGTGATCGGCACCCGCGCCGAACGCGGACGGCGGTCCTGCCGCGCGTATCCGAAATACGGGATGGCAGCAGTGACCCGCGCGGCCGAGGAGCGCTTCAGCGCATCGACCATCGCCATCAGTTCCATCAGGTTGTCGTTCGCGGGCGAGCAGGTCGACTGCAGCACGAATACGTCTTTGCCACGGACGTTCTCGAGCAGTTCGACCATGGTCTCGCCGTCGCTGAACATGCCGACGCTGGCGCGCCCGAGGTGGATGTTCAGGTGGCGCACCACGCCTTCAGCCAGTTTGTGGCTGGCGGAACCCGAGAAAACCATCAACCGGTCATAGGCCATGGACCATCCTTGCGTCGCGCAGGGCCTGCAGCCGTCGCTGCGTTTGCTGCCGCTGCTGCCGCCACTTTCGCGAAGTCGTGAGCCGAGTCGTCAGAAACAGACCGGTCGAAGGGAAAGACCGCCGCGAAGGCAGGGCCCGCGCGGCGGTCGGTGTAGTGGCTGGGGAGGTAGGGATCGAACCTACGAATGCCGGAATCAAAATCCGGTGCCTTACCACTTGGCGACTCCCCAAGAAACCCTGGCAGTGACTGCCGATAATGCCGGAGCAATCGATGCGACTGCTGCTCCGATGATGCCTTGACGCTCGGTTACGTGCTCAGTTCCGTACTCAGTTACGTACCCCCCCCGCCGTAGCGAGCGACCACAACGGATGCCGGTCGAGACCGGCGGCAACAAACCCCACCATCTTCGCCGGCCGGCGCGCGAAGACAGCTGCCGCCTCCGACGCCGAACCGAACGCCCCGAACACGCAGGCACCCGACCCGCTCATCGCCGCCGGCGCCTGCCGCCGCAGCCAGGAGAGATGCTCGCCGACTGTCGGATAGCCTGCCACCACCACCGGCTCCAGGTCGTTTCGTCCCGGGGCCAGCGCAAAACGGAAATGAGGATGCGGAAAACCCGCTATTTTCGCGGCAGGCGAATCCCGTGTCAAATGCGGCGATTGAAAGACCTCACGGGTCGGCACCTGCACAGGCGGCACCAGCACGACGTAGAAGGCGGTTTCTGCTTCGATCGCCACGAGTTCTTCGCCGATTCCGCCGGCAAATGCCGTTTGCCCGAACACGAAGACCGGCACGTCCGCACCGAGCGCGAGACCGATGTCCTGCAGCGCCTGCCGCGACAGACCGGTCTGCCACAGCGCGTTCAGTGCCAGGAGCACGGTGGCGGCGTCCGAACTGCCGCCGCCCAGTCCACCGCCCTGGGGGATGCGCTTGACGAGCGAGAGATCGGCACCAAGCGGACAGGCCGTCGCCTGCTGAAGGGCACGCGCTGCGCGCACGGACAGGTCGTCGTCCTCCGCCACGCCGGGCAGGTCGCTGCGCCGGACGATGCGGCCGTCCTTGCGCACCGCGAGCCCTACGCTGTCGGCATGGTCGATGAATCGGAACACGGTCTCGAGCAGGTGATAGCCGTCGGCGCGCCGACCGACGACATGCAGCATCAGGTTCAGCTTGGCAGGGGCGGGAAAGTAGCGCATCCCATCTGGCTGCACGGGGAAGTCGGCGAGGCTCACCTCGGCGCGCTCCCGATCGATGCGAACGCGGGGACGACCTGCCACTGGTCGATCACCAGCCGTACCTGCAGCTCCGCCGATGCAACGTCGATGCGCCGTGGCAACGCGGCTAGCGGCGGCGCCGAAAACAGCGGGATCGTGATATCCCAGCCGGTCTCGTGGAACGATTCGATCCGGCCGGCGGCGTCGCGCACGATGCGTACCGCAGCGCCGCCGGGTCCGGTCTGACCGCGCACCCAGTAGCGCAAGCCGTCGAGTGGAAGCACGAAACCGAGCGTACCAAGCATCAAAGCCTCGACAGTGGCCGCACGCTCGACCTTGGCGCCGGTGCGCAACGTGACGCCGGCCGCATCGCGCGCGATCTCGATCGACCCGGCCCCGAGCGGGGCCGAGATCACCATCTCCTCGCCCTGTCCGTCGAAACGCCAGCGCAAGTTGGCCGACAGCGCCTGCTCTCCCTGGCGGATCGCGAGTCGCCCGGACAATTCGAACGCAGGATCGGCATCGGGCGTCACGAGCGACATCACGGAATCGCCTGTCGGCATACCGGCACAACCGTACAGCAGCGCCGAGAGGAAGATCGGCAGTGCCTGCAGCGCCCGGCGGCGCGGCAGCACGGGGCGAGCCGCCGGGCCGTCGCCCCTGGCATCACGCTGGCTCACTTGCGCAGGCGCTTGACCGTACCCCGCAGCACTTCGTTGTCCGGGCTCGCCTTCAGGGCGTCGTCCCAGATCCGCTGTGCTTCGTCGCGCCGGCCCTGGGTCCACAGTACTTCGCCCAGGTGCGCGGCGATCTCGGCATCGCGCTTGAGCCTGTACGCACGCTGCAGGTAATCGAGCGCCTTGCCGCCATCGCCCATGCGGAAGAGCACCCAGCCCATGCTGTCGATGATGTACGGGTCGTCGGGCGACAGCTTCAGTGCGGTCTCGATCAACGTGCGCGCCTCCTCCAGTCGCACATTGCGGTCGGCCAGCGAGTAGCCGAGTGCATTGTGGGCGTGCGCATGGTCGGGACGGATATCGATCACGCGCGACAGATTCTTCTCGGAGACATCGAACCGGCCGAGCCGTTCGGCCAGCAGCGCCTGATCGTAGAGCAGGTCGACGGTGTCCGGCGCCTTGGCCAGCGCCTCGCTGAGCAGGTCGAATGCGCCGTGGAAATCCTTCGCCTCGCGCAGGATCTGCGCTTCGGTGAGGATGAGCTGCGTGCGCTGCTCGAGCGACGCCGGCACGATCCGGCGCAGCGCCGCGCGCGCCTCCCGGGTGCGCCCCTGGCGCGCGAGCACCGAAGCCTCGGCCAGTTGCGCCGGGATGCGCTGCTCGCCCGCCTCGACCGCGCGGTACCACTTGATCGCGTCGGCGAACTGCCGGCGTCCTTCGGCGGTGCGCCCGAGGTAGAAGCGCAGCGTGTCCGCATCCTTCGGCTGGCCGTCGAGCAGCTTTCGGAACTGCCCGTCGGCGGTCTCGAAATCTTCCAGTTGCAGCGACAGCAGCCCGATCGCCAGCGCGAGTTCGCCGTTGTCGGGAAAACTGGTGGCCAGCCGCTGGAACTCGAGCCGGGCCTCCGGCAGCCGCTGCTCGGCCGCGTACAGCCGCGCAAGGTTCATCCGCGCCTCGGTCGCCTTCGGGTTGGCATCGACGAATTTCTGCAGCTGGGCTATCGCCTCGGAATTGGAACGCCGGGCAAGGATCTGCGTCTCGAAAAGCGCCGCCAGTTCCCACTCGGGCGATATGCGCTGTGCCTCGCGCACTTCGGACAGGGCGAGGGCGAAGTCCTGCGTCGTCCAGGCGGCCTGTGCGACGGCCAACCGGGCTTCGCGCAGGCCCTGGTGCTTCGACGCCAGTTCGCGTACCACGCCGAGCACGGCGGCCCGGTCAGACTGTTTCGCGAAGAGCGAGCCGAGCTGCATGAAGCCGCGCCCGATGTTCTCGCCCTCGTTCACCAGCAGCCGATCGAGATGGGGTACCGCGGCGTTGAGCAGGCCGCCATTGACCAGCAGTGCGACCATGGTCTGTCGCGCCTGTATGGAATCGGGATCGATCGACACCCAGGTATCCGACGCCTCGACCGCCTGCTTGAACGCACCTGCGCGCAACGCGACCTCGGTCGCGCGCTGCGCGATGCGCGGATCACGCGTCGACTTCGCGAGGTCGTTCAGCGCCGACGTGGCGATGTCGTAACGTCCGCGCTGGGCGGCGATCTCGGCCAGCAGGTACTGGAACATCACCTGCCGGCTGAGTTCCAACCGCGGCAGGCGCGGGTCGAGCGCCGGGCGCTCATCGCCGCCGGCAGCGCTTTGTGCGGGCGCGCCCGTCTGCGCCAGCCATGTCCGGGCAGGGATGTCGGGAGGTATCTGGCCGGCCGCGGCAAGCCCCGACGCCAGGCCGGCACCAAGGACGATCATCGACATACCGACCGCGCGCACGATGTACGAGGCGGGCCGAAAAACCGGAGCGCAGCCTGGGCGGCCGGAACCGAAGCGGGGTTTCTGGGTCAAAGCCGGTACCCCATGGTGTGCTGGGAGCTGGCTGACCGGCCCGCCGCAACGTTCATCAGGCGCAAGGCCGACGGCGGGGCGATGAGCACAGTTTCCGAAAATGTTCATGTTTGCGAAGAGTTTAGGTATATTTGCGCGCCGTCACAAGCCGACCGGCGGTGTTCTGTCTGCCCGTCGCGCATGCCGCCACGAAAGCGGAAGATGTCCGGCCGATGAGGCGTGGGGTGGCTGCATGCCGTCCTGCGGAAGACCGTCCCGGGCGCACTGCGTCGCTCGTGTTCGCGCGGTCCTGACCTCCGAAGTGGATCCATCTCCCCGCCCTCCCTCCCCCCTGCAGACGCAACTGTCACGACTGGCCCATCGATGAACGCCCCCGATCAGAACCAGACCGTCCGCGCGACCGACCTGACACGCCAGTTCGGCGAACGCGTGGCGGTGGACAAGGTGAGCTTCGAACTCCACCGCGGCGAAGTGCTCGGCTTTCTCGGGCCCAACGGCGCAGGCAAGACGACCACCATGCAGATGCTCACCGGCAACCTCGCGCCCAGTGCAGGGCAGGTCGAGATCTGCGGCATCGACATGCTCGACCGCCCGACCGACGCCAAGGCGCGCATCGGCTACCTGCCCGAAACCCCGCCGCTGTACCGCGACCTCACGGTAAATGAATTCCTGCAGCTCGCCGGGCGCCTGCACCGCGTACCCAAGAAGGAACTCGCGACGGCAGTCGAGAGCGCAAAGCAGCGCTGCGGCATCGGCGACGTCGGCCAGCGGTTGATCGGCGCGCTGTCGAAGGGCTACCAGCAGCGCGTCGGCATCGCGCAGGCGATCATCCACAACCCGGACGTCGTCATCCTCGATGAACCGACGGTCGGTCTAGACCCGAACCAGATCCGCGACATCCGTGCGCTGATTCGCGAACTCGGCGGCGCGCACAGCGTGATCCTGTCGACGCACATCCTTCCCGAGGTCGAGCAGGTGTGCAACCGCGTGCAGATCATCCACAAGGGCAAGCTGGTGTTTGCCGACTCGCTGGGTGGGGTCAAGGCGTTCCGCGGCCGCAGCCTGATGCTCGGCCTGCGCAATGCGCCACCGATCGAGGCCATCGCCGCCGTGCCCGGTGTCGCGCAAGTCGAGCTGGCGCGCGGTGGCATGTTCCGCGTGCAACCGGCGCCGGACACCGACCCCACCGATGCGCTGGTGCAGGCAGCGTGGGACGGCAAGTGGAACCTGTTCCAGCTGGCACCTGCGGTGTCCAGCATCGAGGACGTATTCGTGCAACTGACCCATCGCGAGGAGCACGCCTGATGATCTTCACCCTTGCCGCCAAGGAGCTGCGCGCGCTGTTCTCGTCACCGCTCGCCTGGGTGGTGCTTGCCTTCCTCCAGGTCACCATGGCTTGGATCCTGGTGACACGGCTCGACGCCTATCTCACGGTCCAGACGCAGCTCATGCAGATGGACACGCCGCCCGGCGTCACCGAGATCATCGTCGCGCCGATCTTCGGCGCGGCCGCCGTGATCCTGATCATGGCCGTGCCGCTGCTGTCGATGCGCCTGATCGCCGAGGAGCGCCGCAACCAGACCATGACCTTCCTGATCTCGGCGCCGCTGTCGATGACGCAGATCGTGCTGGGCAAGTTCGTGGGTCTGTACTCGTTCCTGATGCTGTCGGTCGTGCTGATTCTGGTGATGGCCTCGTCGATGTACCTCGGCGGCCGGCTCGACCTGGGCCTGCTCGGCACGTTGTCGCTCGGGCTGGCGCTGCTGATCGCCGCATTCGCGGCCGTCGGCGTGTTCTTCTCCTCGCTCACCGCCCAGCCGGTGGTGGCGGCCACGGCAACGCTGGCGACGCTGCTCGGCCTGTGGCTGCTCAACATGTCGCAGGCGAGCCCCGACAGCCCGTTCCTGATGCTTGCGCTGATCCGCCGCTACGAGAGTTTCACCAAGGGTCTGATGGACACCGGCGACATCATCTTCCTGCTGGTGTTCACCGCCGTGTTCCTGATCCTCGCGATTCGCCGGCTCGATTCCGACCGCCTCGGCGGCTGACCCCCCCGACGGCGCCGGCATACCCGCCTCCCCTGCACCGCCAACCGACTCCCTAGAACCAGGCAGACTGATGGCCACCAATATCGATCGCAAGTTCCGACTGAAGCTGTCGGCCCAGAACTGGCTGTTCGTCGTGCTCGTGCTGGTACTGGCCGGCCTCCTTTCGTACGTCGCCCGCGAATACAAGAAGGAATGGGACGTCAGCCTGAACGCCCGCAACACGCTGTCGCAGCCGACCATCGACATGCTGAAGCAGCTGACCGAGCCGGTCACCATCACTTCGTACGCGACCGGCCAGGAAGACCTGCGCAAGATGGTCCGCGACTTCCTCGCGCCCTACCAGCGGCTGAAGCCCGACATCAACCTGTCGTTCATCGACCCGCGCGAACAGCCGAAGCTGGCGCAGGCCGCCGGGGTCACGGTGAACGGCGAGATGGTGGTCGAGTACGGCAAGCGCAGCGAGAACATCAATACGCTGACCGAGCAGGCGTTTGCCAACCTGATCATGCGGCTTGCGCGCGGCGCCGAGCGCATGGTGATGTCGCTCGACGGCCATGGCGAACGCGTGATCGACGGCAAGGCCAATCATGACCTCGGCCTGTTCGGCCGCCAGCTCGAGAACAAGGGCTTCGCGACCGGCCCCCTGAATCTTTCCCTGGCACAGGAAGTGCCCGCCGACCTGAAGATCCTGATCATTGCCGGGCCGAAGGTCGACCTGCTGCCGCCGGAGGTGAAGAAGATCAAGGACTGGATCGACAAGGGCGGCAGCCTGTTGTGGCTGGTCGATCAGGAACCGATGCGCGGACTGCAGCCGATCGCCGACATCTTCGGGCTGGTGCTCAACCCGGGCACCGTGGTGGATCCGTCCGCCCAGCTGATCAACGCGCAGCCGACGATGGCGGTGGCCACCGGCTACGGTCAGCACCCGATCGCGAAGAACTTCACGCTGAACACGATCCTGCCGTTCGCGCGCTCGATCGGCGTCGACGGCAGCCGCGACTGGCGCGAGACGCCACTGATCGAGGTCGCCCCGCGCGGCTGGCTCGAGATGAGCCCGATCGCCGAAGGCACCTCGTCGGTCAGCTTCGACAAGGGCCGCGACGTGCCAGGCCCGGTCACCGTCGGCATCGCGCTCGAGCGCACGCTGAATGACAGGCCGCAGCGGGTCGTGGTGATCGGATCCGGCCATTTCCTCGCGAACCAGTATGTCGGCCTGGTCGGCAACATGGACCTCGGCATCAACATCGTGAACTGGCTGGCCGGCGACGAGAACCTGATTACCGTGCAGCCGCGCGCGACGCTCGACTCGTCGCTGAACCTCAATCGCACTTCCATGATGGTCATCGTCTACGGCTTCCTGGTGCTGCTGCCGCTGGGCTTCCTGGTGACCGGCGGCACGATCTGGTGGCGCCGCCGCCGCAAGGCGTGAACCCCGGGGCCTGATTCCATGAAGAAGACGCTGCTGATCAATGCACTGCTGCTCGTGCTGGTGCTCGGGCTCGGTGCCTTTCTGTTTTTCAAGCCGAAGCCGGAAGAGCCCAAGCCAACCGAGTACAAACTGTCCGCGCTGAAGCCGGAAGAGATCAAGCGAATCGAGGTGAAGCTGCGCAGGGGCGACCCGGTGGTGCTGGAACTCGAAGGCGAGCAGTGGTTCCTCACGAAGCCGTTCCGCGCCCGCGCGGACAACTTCGAGGCACGGCGGTTAGCCGACCTGGTACGCGCGGTCAGCGACCAGAAACTGCCGGCAACCGACCTCGCCCGTTTCGAGCTGGAACCGCCGTTCGCCACGGTCGTTCTTGACAAGCAGACATTCACGTTCGGCACCATCAACCGGATGATGAAGATGCAGTACGTGATGACCGGCGACTCGGTCTACATGGTGAACCCGCAGTACGCACAGGCGATCCCGCCGCAGCCCGAGCGCATGGCCGACAATCGTCTGTGGACCACGCCCGAGCAGCAGATCACCGGCGTCGAGATGCCTGGCTTCAAGGTCGAGCAGGTCGACGGCAACTGGGCGGTCTCCCCCAAGCCCCTGATCACGCCGACCCAGGACGACCTGAACCGCTTCATCGACGAATGGAAGCTCGCCTCGGGTACGCTGACCCAGCCGATGAAGCTCAAGCCCGGCAAGGACGCGACGATCGTGCGCACGAAAGACGGCAAGGCGATCACCGTGCACCTCGCCTCGCGCGAAGGCAACGACTGGATCGTGCTGCGTCCCGACGAAGGCCTGCAATACCACCTGTCACGCGAGACCGCGCGGCGCATGTTCGAACCGAACTGGCGCTGATTGGCGCCAGCGGCCTGCAGCCGGTACGCGACCGGGCAGCATCCAGCCGATGCCTGAGTTGCCGGAGGTGGAGACCACGCGCCGCGGCCTCGCGGCGCGTGCGGTCGGCCAACGGATCGAACGGGCTGTCGTGCGCAACCGTTCGCTACGCTGGCCGGTCACTGACGGTATGGAAGCCGCCGTCGCCGGCGCCCGCATCGATGCGATCGATCGCCGTGCGAAGTACCTCCTGTTCGACTGCGAGGGTCGCGGCCGGCTGCTGGTGCACCTGGGCATGTCCGGGCGCCTGTGGGTGGTACCGCGCGACGAACCGCTCGCGAAGCATGACCACGTCGACCTGGAACTGTCGAACGGGCTGTCGATCCGCCTGCGCGATCCACGCCGCTTCGGCGCGGTGCTGTGGCTGCCGGCCGGTGCGCCCGAGCACATGCTGCTGTCGTCGATCGGCCCCGAGCCGCTGACCGATGCGTTCGACGCGGCGTACCTCTACCGCGTCACGCGCAACCGCAGCGCTGCGATCAAGCTGGTGCTGATGGAGGGCGGCGTAGTGGCAGGCGTTGGCAACATCTATGCGAACGAGGCGCTGTTCGCGGCAGGCATCAACCCGCGCACGCCCGCTCGCCGGGTCGGACTGCCTCGGCTCGGACGGCTGGTGTCCGAGGTCAGGGCGATACTGGCGAGGGCGATCGAGGCCGGCGGCAGCAGCCTGCGCGACTATGTCGACAGCAGCGGGCAGGCCGGGCACTTCCAGGACACGTTCCGCGTCTACGACCGGGAAGGCCGGCCCTGTACGGTCTGCGGCGCACCGGTACGTCTGATCAGGCAAGGTAACCGCTCGACCTTCTACTGCGTGAAGTGCCAGCGCTAGCGGGTGCCAGGCGACCGGGCGATGCCCGCGTCGATCAGCCTGGCGTACTTCTCCAGCAGCTGCCCGCGCGTCTCGACCACCTCGGGATCGAGCGGGATACAGTCGACCGGGCACAGCTCCGCGCACTGGGGCGTATCGAAGTGCCCGACGCATTCGGTGCACCGGGTCGGATCGATCAAGTAGTACTCCTCGCCCGGCGAGATCGCCGAGTTCGGGCACGCCGGCTCGCACACGTCGCAGTTGATGCAGGCGTCGGTGATCATCAGGGCCACGCCGCTACTCCGATCAGGCGCCGGACGGCTGCTCGCGCAGCTTGGCCAGGACCTGCGCGCCGACGCGCGGGCTGACGAACTGCGCGATGTCGCCGCCCATCAGCGCGATCTCGCGCACCAGGGTTGCGGACACGAACATGTAGGGATCGCCGGGCGTGAGGAATACCGTCTCGAGCTCGGCGAACAGCTTGCGGTTCATCCCGGCGAGCTGGAACTCGTACTCGAAGTCGGACACCGCACGCAGGCCGCGCACGATCACGCGCGCATTCTGCGACCGGACGAAATCGGTGAGCAGGCCGGAGAAGCGCACGACCGATACGTTCTTCAGCGGCCGCAGCACTTCGGACGCCAGTTCCACCCGCTCGTCCGGCGTAAAGAACGGGCGCTTGGCGCGACTGTCGGCCACCGCGACGATCACGTGGTCGAACAGCAGCGCGGCCCGACGCGTCAGGTCCTCGTGGCCGAGCGTCATCGGATCGAACGTGCCGGGATAGATGGCAGTGGTCATCGGGGCGTTCCTCGTCGTTCTGCGGATGGGTCAGGCGCTGTCTTCAGACAGGGTCGCCGATGGTGAGACTATCCGGATTGGCGTCCGCCTGCAGGTCTGCCTGCCTCGCGAGGATGCGGTACTCGACCGCGCCGGCACGTGCCTGACGGATCGTGGACCAGGGGGCGGCGTTGCCCAGCGCGTCGAGCACGCCCGGTCCGTCGGCGGAGGCGGCGG
>CANGXU010000097.1 GCA_947457885.1 Betaproteobacteria bacterium | reverse complement strand
GTGAGCTCGGTCGCCTGCTTCAACCCGAACAACACCATCTTCACGCAGTCCTCGCCGCGCTTCAAGCAGATGTTCATGTACATGGCCGGCTACGACGACGAGGCGAAGTTCGACGTCGAAGTCGCGCAGCCGATGACGGTGCGCGGCTACCTCGACAAGGTGACGTGCCCGACGCTGCTGGTCACCGGCGAGTTCGATCCGCTCTGCCCGCTCGAGGAAGCCATCGAGGCCTACGGCGACCTGAAGGTGCCGAAGGAGATGTGGATCATGGAGAACCAGTACCACCCGCTGTGGGGCATCCCCAACCTGGGCGGTATGGACTGCCACGACTACGTGATGGACTGGCTGCAGGGGCTGTTCAGCGGCAAGCGCGTGCCGAAGAAGGCGGGCCGCATCGCCTATGTCGGCGAGCAGGGCGACGGACCGTGGTCGGCCTGCGACTGGGAGCCGACGGTGAAGGCGGGGCAGGCGTATTTCTGAGTCGCGCGCGCCGGTGGGGAGGGCGTCAGCCAGGACCGTGGCCGGGTCGGCGGCCAAGGCAGTTGCCCGGCCTCGGTCGTCGGTGCAGGGCGATCCGCCCCGGCTGTCGGAGGCGATGACCGTCGCGCTGGGTGCGCGCATCCGCGAGGCACGCGGGCGCGCGTCCCTCGGCATGCGCGAACTGGCGCGCTCGGTCGGTGTTTCCGCAAGCCTGCTGTCGCAGATCGAGCGGGGCAACGTGAAGCCCTCGGTCGATACCCTGTGGGCGATCGTGCGCGAGTTGTCGATCTCCCTGGACGATCTGTTCGGCCCGCGCGATGGCGCGGTGTCGACTGCGAATGCGCCGGCCAGCCAGTCGCCGGTGATGCGTGCCGGCGCCGGCAAGACGATCCGCCTCGCACGCGGCGTGGACTGGCAGCAGTTGACCGCCGGGCGGGATCCGGACGCCGATTTCGTGCTGGTCACCTATGCGGTCGGCGCGTCGTCCTCCGAGTCCGGCGAAATGCTGCGACACCATGGCCGCGAGTACGGTTACGTGATCAGCGGTCGTCTCGGTGTCGCGATCGGCTTCGAGGAGCACGTGCTCGAACCCGGAGATGCGGTCAGCTTCGATTCGGACCGTCCGCACCGGTTGTGGGCGGTCGGCAGCGAACCTGCGGTCGCAGTCTGGCTGGTCATGCGTGCTGGCGGCGAGGATGCGCCGCGACGGCGCGCCGCCCGGTCTGTTAAGTGACGAGCGACAGTGTTGACTGGCAATTAACAACAAACCTATACTGATTCACAGCGAAAACGGCCACGCGTGCCGGGGAGGAGGAACGATGCGGATCGGATTTGCCGGTCTCGGTGCGATGGGCCAGTGCATCGTGCCGCGGCTGCTGGAGGCGGGCTACGCCGTCACCGGCTGGAACCGCAGTCGTGACAAGGCAGGCCCACTGCTCGATCGCGGCATGGCCTGGGCCGATACGCCGGCTGCGCTCGCTGCCGGCAGTGACGTCGTATTCTCGATCCTCACCGATGCCGCCGCCGTGCGCGCGGTGGCGTTGGGGCCTGATGGCATCCTGTCCGGCGTCGGGCCGGACACCATCTATCTCGACATGAGCACGATCACGCCGGAATCCAGCCGCGAAGTGTCCGCGGCCTTCCTCGCGGCTGGGCGCATCATGCTCGATGCTCCGATCTCGGGCAGCCCGGTCACCGTCGTGCAGGGCAAGGCCTCGGTGATGGTCGGCGGTGACCGGGCCGCGTTCGACCGCGTGCTGCCGGTGCTGCTGGCGATCGGCGCCAAGGCCACCCACATCGGCGACCGCGGCCTTGCGGTGCAGTTGAAGCTCGCGATCAACCTCGTGCTGATGGTCGAGGTGATCGCGTTCTGCGAAGGCGTCGCGCTCGCCGAGAAGGGCGGCGTCGACCGGGCGATCGCGGTCGAGGCGATGCTCGCCAGCGTCGTGGCTTCCCCGGTGCTGGGCTACCGCGGGCCGTTCATCCTCGAAGGCCGGATGCCCGAGGTACCGCTGGCCGACGTGACCCTGCAGCAGAAGGACATGACCATGGTGCTGGAACTGGCACGCAAGCTCGGCATGCCCGCGCCGCTCGCCGCCGCGGCCAACGAGATGATGAACGCGTGCCGCGGCTTCGGCATCGACCATCACGACTTCGTGGTTGCCCATGAAGCCTATCGACGACTCGGAGGGATGAGCCGATGAAACCCGATGAATTCATGAAGGGGCCGCAGCCCTTCATGACCCGCCTCGCCGACGTGCCGAAGGTCGCCGGCCTGAACGCGAAGGACGGCTGGGTCGACATGCAGGTGCAGTTCCTGATCAACGCGCAGAACGCCGGCAGCGACAAACTGCTGGTCGGCTGGACGGTGCTGCCCCCCGGTGCGCAGCATGACCGGCACCGCCACTTCCATTGCGACGAGTTCTGGATCGTCGTGCGCGGGCGCGGCGTGATGTACCTCGAGGACGGCACCGAACGCGAGTCGGGCGAAGGCGATGTGGTGTTCACGCCGCGCGGACACTGGCACGGCTTCAAGAACACCTCGGATGAAGACGTCGTGCTGGTCTGGGGCTGGAGCGGCGCCGGCTCGCTGGAAGCGGCGGGCTACGAATCCATCGAGGGCGGCCGTACGCACTGATCGCCCGGGAGGCTTCTACATGCAGGTCGGTTGGCTCGATGCCCGGGTGAAGCGCGGAATGGCCGCGCAGATGATGGAACTCGCCCGTGCCGAGGCGTCCGGCGCCAGGGTGATGGGCTGGAAGGTGGGCTTCGGTGCGCCGGCCGCGATGGACAAGCTTGGCCTGCAGGCACCGGTGGTCGGCCACCTGCTGGCGAGCGCCCGTATCGTGCCCGGGGCCTCGGTCGATACGCGCGGCTGGGTGAAGCCGGTGGTCGAGCCCGAGGTCGCGGTGATCCTTGTCCGCGACCTGGACGGCAGCGAAGACCGCGCGACCGTGCGCGCGGCCATCGGTGCACTGGCGCCTGCGCTCGAACTGGCCGACCTCTGCTTCCCGCCGGAGGACATCGAACGGATCGTCGCCGGCAACATCTACCAGCGCCACGTGATGTTCGGGCCGTCCATCGCGCTGCGCCCGTCCGAGCCCGGCGCCGTGCTGCTGCCCGAACTGGCCGCCCGGGTCTGGCATGGCCAGTCGCCGCTGGCGGTTCCCGCCTCGCTGCATGCACTGACCGGGGACCCGGTCGACATCGTGGCGCATGTCGCGAAGACGCTCGCTGCCTGCGGGCGGTGCTTGCGCTCGGGCGAGAGCGTCATCACCGGATCGATCGTGCCGCCGGTGTTCGGCGCGGCGGGCGACACGGTGCGCTACGTACTCGACCCTGCCGGCGAGATCGTCGTGACTCTGGGCTGAATTCATTCGGAACCCGGATCCACCGGGTCGATGGGCAACGGAGGAGGACTCGCATGGACAGGCATCTGCTCGCGCGCAGGCTGCACGCGCCTTCGATTCGACGCGGTGGTCGACCGCGCACACCCGGGCACCGGTTGCCGGGGCTGCTGGCGGCGGCGCTGCTTCTTCCGGCCGCGCTGCCCGTGCTGGCGCAACCGGCTGCAGGCGCGTTCCCGCAGCGGCCGGTGCGCATGCTGATACCCGTATCGGCGGGCAGCCAGACGGACATCGTCGCGCGGCTGCTCGGGCAGAAGATGAGCGAGAACTGGGGGCAGCAGGTGCTGGTGGACAACCGGCCGGGCGCGGGCGGCACGGTCGCCGGCGGCATGCTGGTCTCGGCGCAGCCTGACGGCCACACGCTGATGCTCAACTCGATCTCGCATGCGGTCAATGCGTCGCTCTACGCGCGGCTTCCGTTCGACACGCTGAAGGACTTCGCCGGCGTGGCGCAGGTCGGCAGCACGCCGAACGTGCTCGTGGTGGCCCCCGACCTCGCGGTGAAGAGCGTTCGCGACCTGGTCGCGATGGCGAAGGGCAAGCCGGGGATGCTCAACTTCGCGTCGGCGGGCATCGGTACCGGGACGCACCTGAACGGCGAGCAGTTCAAGCTCGCGGCCGGCATCGACATCGTGCACGTGCCGTTCAAGGGCACGCCGGAAGCCCTGAACGATGTAGCAGCGAGCCGCGTGCAGATGTTCTTCGCGCCGCTTTCGCCGGCGTTGCCCTTCGTCCGCGACCGGCGGGTGGTGCCGCTGGCCGTGAGCACCGCGCGGCGAGCGCCGGCGCTGCCCGACCTGCCGACGGTGGCCGAGGCAGGCCTTCCCGGCTTCGAGTTCGACCTCTGGCTGGGCATCCTCGCGCCGTCGAAGACGCCGCGCCCGATCGTGAACCAGTTGAGTGCGGAGGTCAGGCGGGTACTCGACCTGTCGGACATCCGCGAGCGCATGCTCGCCCAGGGCGTGGATGCGCGCTACAGTACGCCGGAGGCGTTCGACCAGTTCATCCGCAGCGAGGTCGAGCGCATCGCGAAGATCGTCAAGGCATCGGGTGCGCGCGTCGAGTGAGGGTCCAGGCGATCGATGATCATCGGGCTCGGTGCTTGCGTCGCGCTGCGATGCAGCCGCCAGCCATCCGGGCGCGTGCATTTCCAGTTGCCTGAGGAAAGTCCATGGCCATGCCTCCCGCGTCGCCTCCCCGGATGGGGATCTGGTTCCATCTCGCACACTTCGCGCGGCTGGTGTTCTGGCTGCTGCTGATCGCGCTGATCCTGGTCGCGGTGGCCGGCCGCTTCGACAATTCGCAGCAGCAGGCACGCAACGCGCTGGTCGAGCAGTTCCAGGCCGAGCGCAAGTCGCGTGTCATCGCGCTGATCCACCGGCAGGAGCGCGACAGCGTGCTCGGCGTACAGGTGTCCTCCTCGATCGGCATCGAGGACTCCGAGGCGATCCTGCGCGCCATCCGCCTGACCCCGGAAGACCAGCCGATCGACCTGATCCTGCACACGCCCGGCGGGCTGGTACTGGCAGCCGAGCAGATCGCGATGGCGCTGGCCGAGCACAAGGGCAAGGTGACGGTGTTTGTGCCGCACTATGCGATGAGCGGCGGCACGCTGATCGCGATGGCGGCGCAGGAGATCGTGATGGACCGTAACGCGGTGCTCGGACCAGTCGATCCGCAGATCGGCGGGGTGGCGGCGTCGTCCATCCTGCAGGTCGTGCAGATCAAGAAGGACCGTGCGAGCGACGAGACGCTGATCATGGCCGACATGGCGGCGAAGGCGCGCGTGCAGGTGGCGAGCTTCGTCGCCGACCTGCTGTCGCGCCGGATGGAGCGCAAGCAGGCCGAGGCGCTCGCTGTGGCGATGAGCGAGGGCCGCTGGACGCACGACTTCCCGATCAGCGTGGCCTCGGCGAAGCAGCTCGGCTTCCCGGTCACCACCGAGATGCCGCGGCTGGTCTACGAACTGATGGACCTGTACCCGCAACCGACTGGTGCGCGGCCGTCGGTGCTCTATGTGCCTGTACGTAATCCCGGCGCGGTTGCCCGGCCGCCGGCCGACGAGGTCGGGACGGGGCAGCCGGCCGCGCCTCAGGGCCCACGCAGCACGCCGTAGTATCCCCCGCGGAAGGCGAATCAGTAACCGATCGCTGCGCCGTCGCTGCGCGGGTCACTCGCGCCTTCGATGACACCTCCCGGATGGGCGACGATCGCACCGGCGTGCCCCATGGTTTCATCGAATGCCCCGTAGACCTCGACCTCGTGGCCCATTGCCCGCAGCGCATCGACCACGATCGGCTCGAAGCGCGACTCGACCTTCAGGGACTGCGTCGCCTGGCCCCAGGTGCGTCCGAGCAGCCAGCGCGGCGCGCTGATCGCCGCCTGCAGGTCCTGTCCGTACACCACATGCCGCGTGAACACCGCGGCCTGCGTCTGTGGCTGGCCTTCGCCGCCCATCGTGCCGTAGACCATCACGCGTCCGTCGGACAGGTGGGCCAGCGCCGGGTTGAGCGTGTGGAAGGGCTTGCGGCCCGGCTCCAGCGTGTTCAGCGCGGCTGGATCCAGAGAGAAGGACGCGCCCCGGTTCTGCCAGTTGATGCCGGTACCATCGAGCACGACGCCGCTGCCGAACTCGTGGTAGATGCTCTGGATGAAGCTCACGGCGCGGCCAGCGCTGTCGACGACACCCATCCAGACCGTATCCGCGGGAGGCTGGGGCGCAGGCCACGCCAGCGCCCGCGCGAGGTCGACGCGAGCGGCGCGGCGGTCCATCTCGGACGGTGCGAGCAGCGACTGCGGGTCGACGGTCATGTACTTCGGATCGGTCACGTGCCGGTCGCGCATGAAGAACGCCTGCTTGGTCGCCTCGACCATCCGGTGCAGGTAGCCGGCGCTGTCTGCAGGCACGGATTCGAGGCCGAGGCGGTCGGCGATGCCGAGGATCGCGAGCGCCACCATGCCCTGCGTCGGCGGTGCCATGTTGTACAGCGTGCCGCGCGAATGCGCGAGGCGTACCGGCGGCCGCTCCGCGGCCTGGTACGCGGCGAGGTCGGCTGCCGATACCGGGCTGCCCAGGGCCTTCAGGTCGGCGGCGATGCTGGCCGCGAGTTCACCTCGGTAGAAGTCGTCGGTGCCGGCGCTGGCGATGCGCGACAGCGTGGTCGCGATCTTCCCCTGCTTCATCAACGATCCCGGCAGCGGCACTTCGCCGCCCGGCATGAAGCGGGCCGCGAAGCCGGACTGGTCGCGGATCTCGGCCAGCTTGGCGCGCGTGGTGTTCGTGTAGCTGTGAGTGACTGCATGGCCGTGCGCGGCGTAATGGATCGCGTCGGCGAGCAGCCGCGACAGCGGCAGCCGTCCGCCGAAGCGCTGCGCCGACAACTGCTGCGCGAGCCCCCAGCCGGCGATCGTGCCGGCAACCGTGTTGGCTGCGATCGGTCCGCGGAACGGGATCGACGCCACGCCGTGCCCGGCGTACCAGTCGCGGCTCGCGGCCATCGCCGCCGGGCCGCATGCATCGATCGTGGTGACCGGCTTGCCGGGCTCGTGCACCAGCCAGAACGCGTCACCGCCGATGCCATTCATGTGCGGATAGACGACCGAGATGGTCGCAGCTGCGGCGATCATCGCCTCGAGCGCATTGCCGCCCTCGCGCAGCACGGCGACGGCGGATTCGCTGGCCAGTGAATGCGGTGCGGTCGCCATGCCGCGCGTCGCACGGGAAGTCTGGATTGCCACGATGCAGTTCCTCGAACAATGTTCGCCGGAGCTTACCGGAAGCGCCGAATAAACCGGGTCCGAGACGATTTACCATTCGGAACGTAGTCTCAGACCCGGATCTCAGCCTCAAGGAGTAGACGCGATGGATACCCTGCTGCGCAATGCGCGCATTCTCGGCCGTGACTACACGGCGACGTTCGATGTCGGCATCGATGCCGGGCGCATCGCGGCGATCGAGCCGACCGGGGCAATGCCTGCGGTCTCCGCCGCCAAGGTTATCGATCTCGACGGGCGGCTGGTCGCGCCCGCTTTCGTCGAGACGCATATCCACCTCGACAAGAGCTGCATCCTCGACCGTTGCACCTCGGAGAAGGGCACGCTCGACGAGGCGATCTCGCAGGTGGCGCTGCAGAAGCGGTCGTTCACTGCCGAGGATGTCGCCGCCCGCGCGCGGCGTACGCTCGAAAATGCGATCGCGCAGGGCACCGGCGTGATGCGCACCCATGTCGAGGTGGATCCGGTGGTCGGGCTGCGGGGGTTCGACGGCGTGCTGTCGCTGGTCGACGAATACCGCTGGGCGATCGACATCGAGGTTTGCGTATTCCCGCAGGAAGGACTGCTCAACAACCCGGGTACGGACGAGTTGCTGGTGGCGGCAATGAAGCGGGGCGCGCGCGTGATCGGTGCGGCTCCGTACTGCGACAGCGACCCCCATGCGCAGATCGACCGCATCTTCGAGATCGCGCGCGAGTTCGACGCCGACATCGACATGCATCTCGACTTCGGCATGGCCACCGACCACATGGACATCGAGTATGTATGTGAGGTGACCGACAAGCACGGCTATGGCGGACGCGTGGCGATCGGCCATGTCACCAAGCTGGCGCTGGTCGACCCGGAACGGTTTGCCCGCATCGCGAACACGCTGGCCAATGCCGGCGTGGCGGTGACCGTGCTGCCGGCGACCGACCTCTACCTGATGGGCCGCGACCGCACCCATGCGAAGCTGCGCAGCGTACTGCCGGTGCATGAACTGCTGGCGCACGGGGTGAACGGCAACCTGTCGAGCAATAACATCCTGAATCCGTTCACCCCGTTCGGCGACTGCTCGCTGCTGCGCATGGCGAACCTGTATGCGAACATCTGCCATGTCGGGCGGCGCGACGAGATCCGCGAATGCTTCGAGATGGTGACCCGCCGCTCGGCGAAGCTGCTGCGCCGGGACGATTACGGCGTGGATATCGGCCGCGCCGCCGACCTGGTGGTGATCGACACCACGGCGCCCGAGCATGCAGTCGCCGAACTGCCGCCGGTACTGATGGGTTTCAAGCGCGGCCGGATGACCTTTTCCCGCCAGCCGGTTACCCTCCACCGTCCCTGACTGCCGTGACCGCCATGTCTTCGATCCTCGACCGCGATAACTTCAACTGTTTCGTCCGCGAGACGCATGCCGAACTCGCCGGTGCGGCCAGTGGCCCGCTCGCCGGGTTGACCTTCGGCGCGAAGGACATCTACGACGTCGAAGGGCATCGGTGCACGTTCGGCAGCCCGACGTGGCTTGCCACGCACCCGCCGGCGAAGCACACGGCCGTGGCCGTGCGGCAACTGGTCGCCGCTGGCGCGACGCTCGTCGGCAAGACCCAGACCGCGGAACTGACCTACAGCCTGAATGGCGAGAACGTACACTACGGCTCGGTGCTCAACCCGAACGCACCGGGACGCGACACCGGAGGCTCCTCCAGCGGTTCGGCCGCCGCGACGGCGGCAGGTCTGGTCGACTTCGCGCTGGGCAGCGACACCGGCGGCTCGGTACGCCTGCCGGCCAGCTTCTGCGGGTTGTACGGCATGCGTCCGTCGCACGGCCGCGTGTCGCTCGATGGGGCCTGCCCGCTCGGGCCGTCCTTCGATACGGCAGGCTGGTTCGCGCGCGATGCGGCGGTGTTCGAGAAAGTCGGGCGCGTGCTGCTCGGCGACAGCGCACCGGCCCCGGCACCCGGCCGGCTCCTGCTGGCGAGCGACGCGTTCGAGCGCGCGGGGCGAGCGGTCGGCGATGCAGTGCGCGCGGCGATCGCGACGGTCGAGTCCGAACTGGGCGAGGCCGAGCCGGTGTCCGTCGCCGCGGAAGGCCTCGACGACTGGGGCATGAACGTGTTCCGGGTGATCCAGGCGCACGAGGCCTGGCAGTCGCTCGGCGCATGGATCACCGAGCACAGGCCGCAGCTCGGGCCCGGCATCAAGGAACGCTTCCAGTGGGCATCCACCGTCGATCGCGCGATGCTGCTGGCGGCCGCATCGAAGCGCGAAGAGATCTCGCGGCGGATGGATCGAATGCTCGCCGGTAACGCGATCCTGCTGCTGCCGACTTCCCCCGGCATCGCGCCCAGGATCGGTGCCCCGTCCGCCGAGATCGACGACTTTCGAGCGCGCGCACTGGCGATCCTGTCCATCGCCGGGCTCGCCCGTCTGCCCCAGGTCTCGCTGCCGATGGCTGCGCTCGACGGCTGTCCGCTCGGCGTGTCGTTGATCGCCGCGCGTGGCAACGACACCCTGCTCCTCGAACTCGCGAAGACGCTCGGGCCCCACATTCGGTGAATGCCGGCGCCGCCCTCGCCCTCACCGGCGCGGGCGGCGTTCGCTGAGCGATTCGAGGAACGCGACCAGGTCAGCGATCTCGCGCTCGTCGAGATCGAGCGTTCGCAGCACACTGTCGGTCGGCCGCGCCGGCAGATCGTCGCCCGGCTCACCATGCGAGTGTGGCATCGCGAGATGCAGCTTCACCGCATCGATCGTCGAGTAGTGGCGCACGACATCGGTCAGCGTGGCCAGCGAGCCGTCGTGCATGTACGGCGCGGTGCGTGCGACATTGCGCAGGCCCGGTACGCGGAACTGGCCGTAGGCCTCGTTGGTCAGCGCGACATGCCGCGTGCTCTGGGCGGTCCTGCGCGCGGGGTCGTCGTTGAAGCGCCCGAGCAGGGAGAAACGGCTCGACTGTAGCGCCTTGATGCCGTCATGCCGTCCCCAGTCGATGCGCCCGTCCGGGCGGCGGACGCTGATGCCGACCTTGTCGAACTCGCCGTTGGTGAACTGCGGCCCGAAATGGCAGAGGTTGCACTGGGCGCGACCGACGAACAGTTGCAGGCCGCGCAGCGCGTCGGCCGGGTAGCGCGCCTGGGCGCGCCGGTCGCCTCGAGCGAGTGCATCGCGATAGTCGTCGAACGCGCTGCGGCCGCTGACCAGCGTGGCCTGGAAGGCCGCCATTGCCTTGCCGATGTCAGCGAACAGCTGGCCATCGTCGACGCCGTCCGCAGGCTTGCCGAAGACGCGCCGATAGCCGGATGCCAGGTCGGGCTCGCGCCGCACCCGGTCCACGACATGCCGTTCGGCACTGCCCATTTCGCGAGGATCGAGCAGCGGCCGCACGCTCGCGGCCCACAGGCTGTCGGTTGCGCCCGACCAGCCGAACCAGCGGTTGAAGCGGGCATCGACGACCGATTTCGTATTCCGGTCGGTCGGCGCGAGGCCGACCGCGACCGGCCGACGGTCGGTGTAGCCGAACTCGGGCACATGGCAGGTCGAGCAGGCAACGGTGCCGTCCGTCGACAGGCGTGGATCAAAGAACAGCTTGTGGCCGAACCGGGCCGCCGCGGCCGAGCCTGCAACGCGATTGCTCGGGTCGGGCGAGGAAGGCGGTGGCCAGGGGCCATGGCCGAGGATCGCCTCGCGCACGCTGGCATCGGAGGCTGGCGGTCTGCCAGGCTTCGCGGCCGGCACTGCCCCGGATGCCATCGCCGATGCCGTGTGCGGCCCCTGGGCCGCAAGGGTGGACGCGCCGCACAGCGCCACGGCGAGCGCCAGCCCGCGCAGACGCTCCACCGTCGCGCTTCGGAATGGCATCAGCGGACCATCATCACCTGGGTAGCCCGCTCGACCGTGTCGCCTGCGCGCAGGTCGAAGACCATCTCCCACTGCCCGGGCATATGGAACATCAAACCCTCGGCGCGATAGCGGTTCTCGCCGACAGGTTTCAGGGTCGGCTTGTAGTTCATGCCGTGCCCGTGAGACGGCATGCGTGCATCGATGGCAACCGCCGTTGCCACTGCCGAACCGGTCTTTGGGCAGACCAGCAGGTCGACCGCGAAGTGGCGGCCGACCGGAATCTTCTGCGGATCGGCTCGCCATGCGATCGTGTAGTTCGCGGAGGTGGCGCGCGAGCCACCGGGCAGGCCGGTGCCGCAGTCGCCCGCGGCCTTCGCTGCCGGCGCTGCGGCGGGCTGTGCTGCCGCAGCGGACGCCCACCCGAATGCCGTAGCGGCGGCCGTGACAGCGGCCGCTACGGCTGCTTTCGCGCGGGTTTTTCGCGAGTGGGTGCAGCCTGTGCGCATCAGTTGCCGCCGATCGTCAGCACGTCATGCCGGTCGGTGTTGGCGACCAGTCCGGGCGTGTTCGTACCCGACTGCACCTGCCCGCTGACCACGTGCAGCCGGTTGCCGATGAAGTCGGCCGCCAGCCCGTGGCGCGGCATCGGCAGCGGCGGCATGCGTGTCCAGCTGTTCGACTTCGGATCGAACGCATCGACCGCAGCGAAGGTCGCCCAGAAATCACGGTGCCGCATCTCGCCGCCGATCACATAGAGGCGGCCGCCGTGCACGCCCCAGGCCACCGCACTGCGCGGGTTGGGCATGGGCGCCATCAGTCGCCCCCAGCTGTCGGTCGCCGGGTTGTATTCCTCGACGATGTCGGTATTGGTCGCGGTAGTGATGAACACCGAGCCGAGCCGGCCGCCGATCACGTAGATGCGTCCGTCGACGACTCCAGCGGCAGCGTGGTTGCGCGCGGTCGGCATATCGGCGCGGGTCGACCACGCGTTGGTCGCCGGATCGAAAACCTCATGGGTGCCGAGGGCGCGGTGGGGGCGGGCCGGATGAAGGGCGGTCTCTTTCGATCCGGGATGCAGCCCCGCGCCGCCGATCAGGTGGATCCGGTTGTCGACCACGACCGCGTTGTGGGCACCGCGCGCCACCGGGGCGGGGGCCAGGGCGCGCCATGAATCGGTCACCGGGTCGTATTCCCAGGAGGTACGCACTGGTGCCCACGCGGCGTCGCCCTTGGCCGGCAACTCGAAGCCGCCGAACATGTAGATCTTCCCGTTGACGGTGGCCAGTGCCACATGGTGCAGGAACGCCGGCATGTCGCGCTTGCGCGTCCAGCGGTCGCCGGCCGGATCGTATTCGAACACCATGCCCATCGGCTTCCAGCCTGGCGCGAGGCCTCCGAACACGTACAGCTTCCCGCCGGCGGCGATGCCGTAGACCTCCTCGGCACCGACCGGGATCGGCGTGGCACTCGACCACTTCTGCGCATGGGCCTTGCCGGGCGCTGCAAGGCCCAGCGCAAGGGTCAGTGTCAGTGTCAGGGCCAGGGCCAGGGTCGCGGCCAGCGACCGCTTCGCGGCGACGTTGGCCAGGCGGGATCGGGTGATGGCTTGCATGTGCATTCCTCCAGGGTAGGACACTGCGGGTCTGGCCGGCACCGACCCGGCGGACCTTCCAGGGTCGCCCGGGAGCGGCGACTGCGTCGCTGCCCGCTTCCGCGCCATCGTAAACGCGTCGCGGTCGGCTGACCAGCTATGCTTGTCGCCACCCCGCATTCCGTCCCGCATTTCACGGGTATCGCACATGATCGTCTACCTGCACGGATTCAACAGTTCACCGCACTCGCTGAAGGCCCGCCTGGTCGAGGCGCGGATGGCCGACCTCGACCTGCTCGACCAGCTGGCCTGCCCCGCGCTGCCGCACTCGCCCAAGGAGGCGATCGCAGCCATCGACATCCTGCTGCCGGCCGACGCCTCGGGCGTGACCTTCATCGGCAGCTCGCTCGGCGGCTTCTATGCGACCCACCTGGCGGAGAAGCATGGCGCGAAGGCGGTGCTCGTGAACCCGGCAGTGAAGCCGCATGTGCTGCTGGCGCCGTTCGTCGGCGAGCAGGCCAACCTGCATTCCGGCGAACGCTGGACGTTGACGCCTGCCCACATCGAGGAACTCGCGGCGCTCGAGGTCGATCCGGTCACCCTTCCCGAGCGCTACCTGCTGCTGGTCGAGACCGGCGACGAGGTGCTCGACTGGCGCCAGGCCGTCGCCAGGTACGCCGGCGCACGGCAGGTCGTTGTCGAGGGCGGCGACCACGGCTTCTCCAGCTTCACCGACCATATCGACGATGTGCTGCGCTTCGCCGGCATGCTGGCGCCGCCGGACCCGATGGCGCGCGCCCGGCGCCCGCGTTCCCGCGCCGGCTGAACGCGGTCGGTTCGTCCGGGGTTTGGAAGCGGACCGCTCCGGTATACTGCGCGCCCGGCGCATGGACGCACTGCGCGTCCGTCCGGGCAGCCCCGTCTGCCCGCTGCCGTACGTTTGCAATGCGGCCTTCATGCGCGCTTCACCGACTGCGGCCCTGATGAACGTTTTTTACGAGGAAGAAGGCGAGCTGCGGGCTGGCAGCGTGCTCGCCGACAACACCACCTCGCTGCAGGTCGAGGCGCCGCACGGCAAGCGCTCGAAGGTGAAGGCTTCCAACGTGCTGTTCCGCTTCGAGGCGCCGGCACCGAAGTCGCTGCTGGACGATGCGAAGATGCTGGCCGACACGCTCGACCCCGGTTTCCTGTGGGAGGCGATCACCGCCGACGAGTTCGGGTTCGACGATGCCGCGAGCGAGTACTTCGGCGCGGCCGCCGGCAAGACCGCATCCCCGATCGAGCGCGCGGCGATGCTGCTGCGGCTGCACGCCAACCCGAT
>CANGXU010000096.1 GCA_947457885.1 Betaproteobacteria bacterium | reverse complement strand
TGATCCTCGAGACGGTCGCCCAGGTGCTGCGCGAGCGCCATGGCGTCGCGAAGGTGATCATCCGGCGCAAGGAGCACTACTCCAAGCCGGCCACCGACCAGCTGATCGACGAACTCGCGCAGGAGGCCCACCTGGCCGTCGCTGCCGTGGGTGGGTGAGGGTCCTGCACGTTGTGCAGTGTGCACGACACCGTCGAATTCGAGAAACGCGGCATCCCCGCGACCGTGATCATCACCCAGGCGTTCCGCAATGCCTGCATCTTCCAGTTCCGGTCCAAGGGCATGGCCGGCCATCCGTACATCGAGCTGCCGCATCCGATCAGCAACATGACCGAAGACGAGATGCGGGCGGCGACGCTCGCGGAAGTGGATGCGCTGGTGAAGCAGCTGGTCGCCTGATCGGTTGCCAGCGGGCAGCCGGCTAGCGCGGCCGCGCGAAGCGCAGCGCGAACTTGTCGCTCGAGGGTTTCGCTTCTCTGTAGTGCGACGCGCGCGTGTCGGCAGGGTTGCGCCACGCCGCGCCGTCGGCCTCGAACAGGAAGCCCGCCGCCTCGATCTCGCGGCGCAGCACCGCCTCGTCGATGCGGTGCAGGGTCTGCGTTTCGGTGAGGCCGGTACCGGGCCGCCCCGAGTGGTCCATGATCACCAGCCGGCCGCCGGGCTTGAGTGCATCGAACATCGCCCGGTTCATCTTCATCCGGTCGGTCGGTGTGTTCACGATGTCGTGGTAGGACAGGACCAGCGTGACCAGGTCGACGCGCGGCGCGTCGGCGGGGAACGGATCGTCGAACGGGCGCGCCAGCACTTCGATGGCGGACGGGGTGGCCTTCGCGCGCGCGAGAAGGGCAGGCCCCGGCTTCGGTGCCTGCGCCCAGACCTTGCCGGTCGCGCCCACCGCGACCGAGAACACCTGCGTGGTGTAACCACCGCCGGCGGAGATATCGAGGACGCTCATGCCCGGGCGCACCAGGGACAGGCGCAGCAGGTCGGCCGGCATCCGTCGCGCATCGGCCTTGCGGTCATCGACCGGCCGCAGCGGGCTGGCCAGGACCGCGTCATGGTCGATGGCTGGCGTGGCCGCGCAGCCAGGCAACGTCGACATCAGCGCGGCGGAGGTGCCGAGCAGGGCGAGGCTGGCGGTGAAGCCCCGGCGGGTGCGATTCATCAGCTGGGCCATGCGGGGCTCCTTCGGGGTCTGGATCGTCCGGCATCCTAGCAATTCCCGCGAACCTGCGCCGGTGTCTGCAGCGCCGCGTCGATGCCATCCCTTGATATTCATCAAGGAAACGATGGCAAGCAGGCCTACACTGGCGGCATCGGGCCCTCGCGCCCGGCCCGGACAGGAGCCCCGACATGTACCGCAAGATACTGGTAGCGATCGACGACAGCGACACATCCGCACGCGGCCTTGACGAGGCCATCAAGCTGGCCAGGGGCGAGTCGGCCCAGTTGTGCATCCTGCACGCGATCGAACCGACCGCGCTCGCGATGTACCCGGAAGCCGCGGCGTATGCGGATGACCTGTTTGAACTGCTGCGCGAGTCGGGCAAGCAGGTTCTGCAGAAGGCGGTCGCCAAGGCCGCCCGGCGCGGGGTGAAGGCGCGCACGGCGCTGATCGACAACCGCGGCTTCCCGATCGCGGAGCTGATCGTCGAATATGCCGGCGTCTGGAAGGCCGATGTGATCGTGCTGGGCACCCACGGCCGGCGCGGGTTCAGCCATCTGCTGATGGGCAGCGACGCCGAGAGCGTCGTTCGCCTGTCGCCGATCCCGGTGCTGCTCGTGCGCAGCCCTGAGGGCGGCGTGCCGAAGGCAGCGCCAGCGAAGCGGGCGGGCGGCGCGAAGCGCAGTACCGGCCGCAAGCGCGCGTAGCGGAACCGGCCACGGCCTGCGCCGCACCGCGCCAGGGTTGCGCAGGCTGGCTTCACAGGCATCTGCCATCTACGGTATGCTTTTCCGGCCACACTGTGGTGGCGGGACGCGCGGTATCGCCGGGGACATGCCCCGGCTGCACGCGCGCCCAGACCAGGGGGAGTGAATCGATGAGCAGAAAATGGATGGCTGCGCTCGCGCGCGGCATGCTGCCGGCCGCGCTGGCCGGCGCGTTCGGGATCCTCGCCGGAGCCGCTGGCGCACAGACGCCGACCAAACCGCCGACGGCCAAGGAGGTCGAGGCGCGCCGCGCCATGGGTGGGTATTTCCCCGAGCGGATGACGAACCCGAACCTCACGGCCAATCCGCCCCACCTCATCGCGACACCGCTCGACCAGATCCCGCTCGACCGCATCCGCGTGCCCGAGGGCTTCAAGGTGGAAGTCTGGGCGCACGGCATTCCCGGCGGACGCATGATGGCGCGCGCCCCGGGGGGCACGGTGTTCGTCGGCACCCGCACGATCGGCCGCGTCTACGCGGTCTACGAGCAGAACGGCCAGCGCGTCAACAAGGTGGTTGCCGAGAAGCTCGTGCAGCCCAACGGCGTGCTGGTACAGAACGGCTCGCTGTACATCGCCGCGATCAACCGCGTGTTCCGCTACGACAACATCGAGGCCAACCTCGAGAACATCCCCACGCCGGTGGACATGACCGAGGCATTCAAGCTGCCGCCCGAGGTTCACCACAACTGGAAGTTCCTGGCCTTCGGCCCCGACGGGAAGATCTACTTCCAGGTGGGCGCGCCCTGCAACGCCTGCGAGATCAACCCCGGCGTGCATGGTCAGATCCGCCGCTACAACCTCGACGGCT
The DNA here is from genome assembly GCA_947457885.1 of Betaproteobacteria bacterium. Classification (GTDB taxonomy): domain Bacteria; phylum Pseudomonadota; class Gammaproteobacteria; order Burkholderiales; family CAIKXV01; genus CAIKXV01. The sequence goes on along the minus strand of CANGXU010000096.1, from coordinate 11,276 downwards.
CGGGCATGGAGATCGTCGCGCGCGGGGTACGCAACACCGTGGGCTTCGACTTCCATCCGAAGACCGGCGAACTCTGGTTCACCGACAACGGACGTGACTGGGCTGGCGAGAACGGCTTCGAGGACGAACTCAACCGCCTGCCTGCCAACATGATCGGCGCGAACTTCGGCTTCCCGTACTGCCACGCCAACGGACAGCCCGACCCGGACGTCCGCGTGCCCAATCCCTGTGCCAACACCATCCTTCCGGTGGCGACACTGGGCGCGCACACGGCCGCACTGGGCATGCGCTTCTATACGGGCAAGATGTTCCCGGCCGACTACCAGAACTCGATCATGATCGCGCGTCGCGGTTCGTGGAACCGCACCGAACGTGCGGGCTATGACGTGGTGCGCGTGACGACGACGCCGGATGGCCGCAATGCGCGGGTGACCCCGTTCATGACCGGCTTCCTGGATACCGCGAACAATTCGTACCACGGCCGGCCGGTCGATGTGCTGCAGTTGCCCGACGGATCGATGCTGGTCGCCGACGAGCAGAATGGTGCGATCTACCGCGTGAGCTACTCGAGGTGACAGGCAGTATCGATCACGCGCCGCAGCCGTTGCGGCGCGTGATCGCATCGGTTGCGCTGGCCGCGACGCTCGCGGCCAGCGTGGCCTCTGCCCAGCAGGTCTGGCGCGCCGGCGATCCCGCCAGGGGCGCTGCACTCGCCGCCGGCTGCGCAGGCTGCCACGGCGAGCATGGTGCAGCGCCGATTCCGGGCATGCCGGCGCTGGCCAGCCAGCAGCCGGAGTTCCTGATGCTGCAACTCGTGCTGATGCGCGAAGGGTTGCGCGAGGTGCCGGCGATGGCCGGGACACTGAAGGGGCTCAACGACCGCGATCTGGTGGATATCGCCACCTACTATGGCGCGGCCCGGCCGTTCCGCAGCCCGCCTGCGCGCGATGCGGCGTTGTACGCCCGCGGCGAAGCGCTGTCCGGGGCGATGGGTTGCAACAGCTGCCACATGGGCGACTACAGCGGGCAGCGCCAGGTGCCGCGGCTGGTCAACCAGCGTGAAGACTACCTGGCGGCCGCGCTGCGCGCCTACCGGGACGACCGGCGCAGCGGCACGGATACCAGCATGAATGCGGTGATGTACAAGGCCGTCGACTCGGACATTGCAGCGATCGCGCACTACCTCGCCCAGCGCACCGCAGGTTCGGCCGATACGCCTTCGACGAAGCCGAATCCAGGCGTGGGCGCTCGGTAGAAGCACCTGCCAGGTGATCCGGGGTCGATGCGTGCCGGTGCAGCGCATCGGCGCGAGGCTTGCGGCCGGAAGGCAGCAGCGCGTGGGGCTGGCAGGGGCGTTTGAAAGTATCATTTGCCTACGCGCAGTGCGCGCACCCCAGGGGGGACGGTCATGGCCAACGAAAGCGGTTCGTCCTTCCCGTTCGCGGGACTGGCAATCGTGGCGCTGTTCCTGTCGACTGCCTACATGTCGCAGGACGGCTTCGACCAGTTGCGCCAAGCCGAACCAGAGGCGGTGAAGCGCAAGGCGCTGCTGCCGGGCAGTGTCGATGCGCGACTCTGGGAGGACCCGCTGGCCGCGCTGCAGCGGCACCGTGAGCGCCTGCGCGAGCAGTGCGCTGCGTCGAAGCCGGAGGCGAACCCGCCCGCCGATGGCGCGCTGACTGGCAACGCCTCCCCTCAGGAGGCGCGCTGCCGTCATACGGTGCCGACGCCGGCGACCGCGCTTGGGGGTTTGGCCGCCGCCGACACCGTGCTCGCCGTGCTGGTTCCGGGCGCACCCTTCGTCGGCGCGGAGGAACTCCGCCGGCGGATGCGCTATGCCGTCCTCAACGGTCTCGCGGCCGAGGGCTTGGTGCCGGTCGAAAACGAGCGGATCGGGCTTCTGCGCATGCCAGTCTGCGCGACGTTGCTCTGCGGCGAGCCGTCCCCGCCTGTGCTGGACGTTCCCTACGAAATCCTCACCGAGGAGTCATTCAGGACGGATTCCGTCGCGCGCGATGGCGCCTCGGCAGCACCGCAGCCGGGTCGTCGCGTCGTGGTACTGTGGCTGGACGACAGCGCGCTGGGCGAACGCTGGCTCAGCGCACTGGCCGCGCTGTTCCACGACATGTCGGGGTCGTCGACGTCGACCGCGCCGCAGCTGCGCATCGTCGGCCCGACCGACAGCGGGGCCATCGTCCAGGCCCTGAACGATCTCGGGTCGATGGCCGACGAGGTGGGGCGCTCCGGGCAGGCGGCAAGGCGCTGGCAGTCGCTGTCCCGGGCGCGGATGATCAGTCCGGCCGCCACGGCGGCCGATGCCGACCTGCTTCAGAGTGCCCGGATCACCGGATCGACGTCGATCGAACAGGCCTTCAGCGAGCGCGTCGCGAGCGTCGAGGCAAAGCGACTGAAATCCGATGGGCCAGCGCAAGCCGCGGATGGACGCGCGGCGGTTGCGGCACCAGCGGGCGACCGGTTCCTTGTCCGTACGATCGCCACCGACGATAACCTGATCAGGCTTCTGGTGAAGGAACTCGAAGCGCGCGGGCTGTGCCGCTCTGAAGGCCGTCCGGACGGTCGCGTGGTGCTGCTGGCGGAATGGGACTCGAGCTACGGCCGCAGTTTCGCCCACACGCTCGAGCAGAAGCTTCGCTGCGGCGACGGTTCGAAGGCCTTGGTAGAGACCTATTTCTACCTGCGCGGCCTGGACGGCTTCACCGTCGAGGGCGCGCCGACCGGGCAGGTACGTACCGGCGGTGGTCGCACATCGTCCGACCAGGCCGCTCCGGTGGAGTGGCCGGAGGGGCGCGACCAGCGCGACTACCTGCGTCGGCTGGTTTCCCAGCAACTGGGGCGCGACGGCGCCACGCCCATGGCCATCGGGATCATCGGTGTAGACGTCCACGACAAGCTGCTCCTGGCGCAGGCCGTGCGCGACGCCTTCGACGACCGCGTACTCTTCACCACGGATCTGGACGCGCGACTGCTGCACCCGAAGGTCACCGCGTACACGCGCAACCTGATCGTGGCCACCAGCCTGCCGCTGCTGCTGCCACCGGAACTCCAGAAAAGTACCGCCCCGTTTCGCGACGTCTATCAGACGGCCCTGTTCCTGGCCTCCCGTTACGCCATGCAGCCTTTCGGCAGCCAGGCGCCCGACTGCACGCCGCCGGGCAGCGGCACGCAGTTGTCCTTCGAATGCCGCGTCAAGCGCCTGCTGGACGAGCCACGACTCTACGAAGTCGGGCGCAGCGGCATGACACCGCTTGGCGTGGGTGCGCCCTCCGTCTCCGAGGAAGAACTCACGCGGCGTCGTCTGGCTGCGCTGCTCGGCGCATTCCTCCTGATCGCACTGGGCGCGACCATGATCCTCGGCAAGCCCGGCCCTGCGATGCAGGCCGCGCGCGACCGGTGGGTCGGCTGCGCCAGCGGGAGCCATGGCCCGCACACAGCGGCTTCCAGTGCTCCGGCGTTCGGCTCGGAACGCCACGCGCTGGCCCTGCTGGCCGGGTTGCAGGCTGCTGGCCTGGCCTTCGCCGCCGGCGTGCTGCTCGAACTCGCCCGCCCCGGCACCGTCGGCCTCGGGGGCTGCGTGCTGTTGGCACTGATCGCCGCCGTCCTGTTCTGGCTGTTCATCTTTCCGGGCATAGCCACAGCCCGCGGCACGCTTTCGCGTCCCTCCGTGCTGCAGCGGCTCGGACGTGCAGCGCTGATCACGGGTGCCGCATTGCTCGCCGCCTGCGCGTGGTGGCTGCTCAAGGCGCCGTCGCCAGAGACGATCCACGAACCCTTCGCGCTGCTCGAGGGTGTCAGCGCCTGGCCCTCGCAGATCCTGCGCACGTTTGCGCTGGTACTGTTCTTCTGGTTCCTCGATCACGCCTGGTGCAACACCGCGCGGGCAGCCGACGAGGTGGGGCGTGGGCACTTCCTGCTTCCCGCCGCGTCCGACACGCCGGTGTCCCGCGGGCGAGCGGTGGGCAGTCTCGTGTCTCGTATCCAGGACGTGTCGGTCTGGTTCTGGCAGCCGCGCACACCCGTGCCCGACCGAGACGGGGCGATCGACGGGGCTGCGCTCTGGGCGGAGTACCAGCAGCGGTTGCGCAACGGACCCCGGCTGCTGCGCCTGGCCTTCTGGCTGGTGGTCCTGGTCACGCTGCTGGCCGCGGTCAGCTTTGCGCTCGACGGCGTTCACCCGACGATCCCCGCGCGAGGCGCAGCGGATCGTGGGCTGTTCCTTGGCACGATGCTCGTTGCCGCGCTCGCGCTCGCGCTGCTGCTGACGCTCGTGGCCGACAGCACGGTGCTCACCTGGCGCCTGCTGGGCCTGCTGCGCCTCGGCCGTACGGTCCACCCTGAGCAGACCGTCAAGCACTACGCGAGCGAACTCGGCGATGAGCTCGCCGAGCGGGCGGCCAAGACCGTGGCCGCGTCCCCGACCCGGAGGCGCACGGAGGGAGGCGTCCTGCGCAACACCGTGCTCGATGACTGGATCGAACTCAGGCTGATCGCCAGCCATTCGGCCGCCATGGGGCCGCAGATCCTGCTGCCCTTCGTGCTGCTGGCGCTGCTGCTGGTCGCCCGCAGCCGCCTGTTCGACAACTGGCACCTCGGCGACATCGTGCTGGTGGTGTTCTCGGTCATGATCGCCTGGGCGGTCGTCATCGCGGCACTGCTCAAGCACGGCGCGGAGCGCAGCCGGACCCATGCGCTCGAGCGCATGCAGGCCGATCTGGTCTGGCTCAAGGGCGCGGGCGGGCCATGGGCTGATCTGGCGGAGCGCTATCCCGCGCTGATCGACCAGGCGCGCAGCCTGAAGGGCGGCGCCTTCGCTCCGCTGTTCGAGCAGCCGATCGTGCGCGCGGCGCTGGTGCCGCTGGGGGGCGCGGGCGGGGTCCAGTTGCTGGACCTGCTGCTGTTCGCGCGTTGAACCTGGACAGCCACTGCGGAACTGGCCGATCCTCGCGCAGGTCTCATCGGTCGAAGGTAGCGAAGGACTTCGACTGTCGCGCACGGAGCGGACGTCAACCTGCGGTCGGCGCCGGCGCCCGACCGATCAGATACGGTAGCGCTCGACGCGACGCCAGTCGACGATGTTCGCGAGGCCCACGAGGTCGTCCAGCCTCACGACACCGTGGCTGATCTCGGGCGATCGCGTGGTGATCTGATCCGCGTAGGCCAGGAAGAACGTGGACTCGGCCGGCAGCGATCCGGCGCGTCGGGGGAATGCGGCTGCCACGTTGAGGCTCGCGAACGCGCCCAGTGCGCTTTCCGCGTGCAATCCCACGTTCACCGCGCAGCCTGCTGCATCGGCTGCGTGCGCGATATCGAGGGCGATGCTGGCCCCCACCCGTGCCGCCTTGAGGCCGATGAAGCGCGCGCCGCGTTCCAGGAACAGCTCGGCGTCTTCGAGCGACAGACAGCGCCCGTCCACGACGAACGGAATGGGCATGGCGCGCTGGGTCTCTTCGAACCAGCGATTGGAGCGCAGGTCGCACGGGTCCTCCGCATGCGTCGCGCCCTTGTCCGCGATCAGCGTCACATAGGCTGCAGTCTGGTCGGGCGCATAGGCGGTATTGGCGTCGACATAGAAGCTCACGTCGGTGCCCACCGCTGTCCGGATCTCGTCCAGCGCCTTCGCATCGGTGTCGAAACCCTGGCCACCCTTGATCTTCAGGGTCCTGAAGCCATGACGCTCGACCATCTCGGCCGCTTCCCTGGCCATCGCAAGCGGCAGGGCACGAGTCACGGTCCACGACACGGGCACTTCGGGCGTGCCCTGCCAGAGCTGCCACAGCGGCATGCGCTGCGCCTGCGCGCGCAGGTCCCAGCATGCGCTGTCGATGAGACCCTTCGCAAGCCGGTTCTCCGGGAAAGGGGCCAGGCGCTGGCGTACGGCACGAACATCCGAGAGGTCCACGCCCTTCAGCGCCGGCAGCAGCATGTCCTCGAGCACCGCGACAAGCGCCCGGCGTGTCGTACCGGTCCAGGTCGGCTTGATCGCCCCTTCGGCGACGCCTTCCAGGCCGTCATCCGTGAACAGCCGCAGCAGCATCAACTCGCAGCCTTCTTCCACCGTATCTTTCCAGTGGATGGGGCGAGGGTAGGGTAGCCTGATCGCAGTCAGGGTCGAGCGTTCGAGTTGCATGTGCGAAGTGCCTGTGTCCGGTTCCTGGAGGTTACGGGATCATTCAGGCTTGATACCGGTCTCCTGCGCAACCTTGCGCCAGCGGTTGATCTCGTTCGAGACGAAGCGCTGGAACGCCTCGGCGCTCATCGTCGCCGGTTCCGCGCCCTCGTCGGCGAAGCTCTGCCTGAGCTCGGGGGACTGCAACGCCCTGGCGAGTTCGCCGCCCAGCCGCGCAGTGATTTCGGCCGGCGTCTTCACCGGAACCACCAGGCCCCACCAGAACTCTGCCATGTAGCCGGGCACGCCGGACTCAGCGATGGTCGGCACCCGCGGCATGAAGCTGGTGCGTCGTTCGCTGGCTACGCCCAGCGCTCTCATGCGTCCGGCCTGCACCTGGGTCATCGCCGAGGGCAGGCTGGTCATCACCAGCTGGATGTGACCGCCCATCAGGTCGGCCATTGCCCGTGCTGCCCCCTTGTACGGCACGTGGATGATGTTGATGCCGGCCATGCGCTTGAACAGCTCCGTGGCCATATGGTCATGGCTGCCGGTGCCGGTGGAGCCGTAGTTGACCTGCCCGGGCTTCGATTTCGCCAGCGCGAGGAACTCGCGCACGTTTCTCACCGGCAGCGACGTAGGCGCCACCATCAGCAGCGGGCCGCGCGCCATCATCCCGACATAGGCGAAGTCGGCGATCGGTTCGTAGGGCAGCCTCGGCCGCAGCGCGGCGCTGGCGACGAAGGAGGCCTGGATGTTGAGCATGCTGTAGCCATCGCCGGGCGACCTGGCGACGGCCTCGGTGCCGACGATGCCGCCGCCGCCCGGACGGTTCTCGACGACGATCTGCTGCCCGAGCCCGGGGCTCATGGCCTGCGCAGTGATGCGCGACAGCACATCGTTGCTGGCACCGGGCGGGAAGGGCACCACCAGGCGAATCGGCTTGGCCGGCCACGCCTGAGCCTGGGTCTGCGCCTGCACGGGGGCAGTGGTGCTCGCATGGAAAGCGGTGGCAAGGATTGCGGCAAGGAGCGGGGCAGAGGGCCCGGAGCGCGACTGCCCATGCGGCCTTTTGCCAGGCCATGGCGCATCTACTCCAATGACACCGCTGCAGAGTGCGCGGTGACTGTCGTGGCTGCAATCCTGTTCCACGAATGTACGGATAACCGTCGTGCGAGGTAGCGGCATCACTCGATCGGCACGCCCGCGGCCTTGATCACCCGCGCCCAACGTACGATCTCGCGCTGGATATGGGCGCCGAATGCCTCGGGCGTACTGCCCATCGGTTCGGCGGCCTGCTGCGCCAGTGCATCGCGCACATCCGGGCGCGCTAGCATCCTCGACAGTTCCGAATTGATCTGCAGGATTGTTTCGCGCGGCGTCTTCGCCGGGGCCAGCAACCCGTACCATGTCGTCACCTCGTATTCCGGATAGCCGGATTCGGCGACCGTCGGCAGACCCGGATAGCGGGGCAGGCGGCTCGTGCTTCCCACCGCGATCGCGCGCAGGCGACCGGATGCCACGTAGGGTGCGAGGGGCGGCACGCCGGTGATCGTGAGCACCGTATGGCCTGCCAGCATGTCCACCAGCATCGGACCGGTGCCGCGATAGGAAATCGCAACGATGTCCGTCGCCGTAAGCAGCTTGAAGTATTCGACCGCCAGGTGCGATGCGCTGCCGTTGCCTGCCGACGCATAGTTCAGCGCACCCGGCCGGGCCCGGGCGAGCGCGACGAGTTCCTTCACCGAGCGCGCCGGCAGCGATGGATGCACGGCGAGCATGTTCGGCACGGCGGTGAACAGCCCGATCGGCGCAAAGTCCTTCACCGCGTCGTAGGGCAGCTTCGAGTACAGCGACGGACCGAAGCCGAACGTGCCGACATGGCCGAAGATGAGCGCATGGCCGTCGGGAGGCGACTTGGCGACATGGTCCACGCCGATCGTGCCGCCGGCCCCGGGCCTGTTCTCGACCAGCACCTGCTGGCGCCAGGCTTCGCCGAGGCCGCGTGCGATCAGGCGGGCGACGATATCGGTGCTGCCCCCGGGCGCGAATGGCACGATGATGCGTACCGGCTTCGAAGGAAAGGCCTGTGCGTGGGCCTGCTGTGCAGCGGCAGGGATTCCGACCGCGAGAGCCGCGGCCGCCAGCTCACGCCGCACAGGTGACCCCTTCCTGCTCGCAGGTATTGGCGACGTCGCTGACCGTCACGCGGCGCATCTCCCGCACCCACCGCAGGTCATCGTAGTCCGTGCCGCGATGCATCGTGCAACGGTTGTCCCACATCACCAGCTCGTGCGGACGCCAGCGATGGGTGTAGACGAACTGACGCTGCGTCACGTGTGCGATCAGCTCGTCGATCAGCGCCCGCCCCTCGGCATCCGGCATGCCAAAGATGCGTCCGGCATGCGAAGCGACGAACAGCGACTTGCGCCCGGACTCCGGCAGCGTGCGCACGACAACCTGCGGAACAGGCGGCAGGCGCTTCATTTCGTCTTCGTTGAACTCGTGGAAGCCGCTCCGACGGCGCGAGTGCACGATCCAGTGCTCGGCCACGAGTCCCTGTAGCCTGGCCTTCATGGACTGGGGCAGCGCGTCGTATGCCGCACGCTGGTCGGCGAACTCGGTGTGGCCACCGATGGGTACCACGGTGCTCGCGTAGAGCAGCGAACACAGGCTCGGCAGGCGCTTGAACGAGCTGTCGGTATGCCACAGCCGGTTGCCCGCCTTGTACATGCGCTGGCGGCTCGTCTCGCCCCAGATGCGCCCTTCCGCAGACAGGTTGGATATGTCGGCAAACTCGCCGCTCAACCGTGGCGGCGTGGCCTTCGGATCGAGTGTACGGTCCTTTTCCACCGCTCCCCAGCGCGCGGAGAACGCGAGGTGCTGTTCAGGCGTCAGGTCCTGGTTGGCGAAGACCAGCACGGAATAGGACGTGAAGGCCTGCCTCAGCTGGTCGAAGTCGGCGGCCGACAGCGGCCGGGCGAGGTCGATGTCGCCGACTTCGGCAACGAAGCCCGGCGTGACGGGCGCTATCGTGATCGGCATGGACTTCTCCCTGGCGCGGGCTGCCTGGTCGAGGCCGCCGCACAGGCCGGAAACCTACACCCGGAGCGAGGCGATCTGCAAGCAGCCTGACGCTGCTGCGCGAGTTGCAGCGGCGCGGCCACGAGGGCGGAGGGCGGACTCACGCAGTTGGCGCCCGAGCGCAGCCGCGTGTCTTACCTTCTCGCTGCGATGCCCACATCGGCGGCCAACTTGGCGAGCGCGGCGACGGGCTCGATACGAGCACAACAGGCCTGCCCTGCGCCGCGGGGTGCGCCCGGTTCGTCTTCTTGATAGGCTCGACTTCATTGACCAGGCGCACAGTGAGTGTCGTGGCAGTCGTTCCTTCAAGGAGGTTCCCCTATGGGATTCGACCCGCAGAAGTTCTTCATCGGCCTAACCGACTTTTTCACGATCATGCTGCCTGGGGCTCTCTTGGCGTACCTTGGAAAAGATCAGTTCGCCAGCTGGATCGACCGGAGCAGCTTCCCGCTCAACGACGCTGAGTCGGTGTCGGTGTTTCTGGTTGGAAGCTATCTGCTCGGCCACCTGTTGTTCCTCCTGAGCGCTGAACTCGACGAACTGGTTTACGACCGCCTTCGCGGTCTCACGCCACGCGGGCAGCGGGTGGCACTTTCAAAGGGATTGATGCCGGCATCGACAAGGGCAAGGGCGTGGGGTCGGCGCCTCTTCGGCGATGGCGCTGACGCCGCCCTGGAACGCATTCTGTCTCTCAAGGCACGCGCCCTGGGCCCCTTGGAGGCGGACAAGGCTGTAAACGCTTTTCAGTGGTGCAAGGCGCACTTGACCTCTGCTCAACCGGCGGCCATGAATACGGTGCAGCGTTTCGAAGCCGATTCCAAGTTCTTTCGAAGCATGGTCGTCGCGTTGCCGGTGCTCGCATTGCTGTACGCGATCGATCTGAAGATGGGCCGTGCGGTCGCCTGCCTGGCGGCCACCGTCCCCACGCTTTGGCGTTACATCGATCAGCGATTCAAGGCAACTCAGCAGGCCTACTGGTCGATCCTCACGCTCGTGGCGTCGCGCGAAGGAGACTGGCCTCCGGCTGCGGCATCACCCAAGGGCGGGTTGACTCACGCCGGTGGGGTGGTCTTTCGACAACAGCCGACGCTTCAGTTCATGCTGGTCAGATCACAGGGTTTGGTGGAGGAGTGGGTATTGCCCAAGGGGCACATCGAGCCAGGCGAGTCCGCCGCGATGACGGCAGTGCGCGAAGTGGCCGAAGAGTCCGGGGCATGGGCTCGAATACTGTCAGCGCTCGGCGAGCAACTGTATGCGCCGCCATCAGGTGCTGAGGTGCGCGTGCGCTGGTTCCTCATGGAGTGGGTGGGAGACAGAGCCTCGGCCGAGAGCTTCGAGGGCCGCGAGGTCGTCTTTCTGTCGCCGCCGGATGCAGTAGCTCGTGCAACCTTCCGCGAGGCAAAGACGATGCTGGAAAAAGCGGAAGGCATGCTGGCTGGTCGACAGTCTTGAAGCTCGATGAAGGCACTTCTCGGTCCATCTCTGCTCGAAAGTCCGCTTTGCTATTGAGCCAGCGTGCCAGCATGGAAGCTTTGACGGTGGAGAGAGTCATGGCCGAAGGATGTCAAGACGATGCGGTCTCGGCCTGGCCGTCGTGCGTAGGAACGAAGTCGACAGGTCAGAAGAGTTCCGTCACGACGAGGTTCTCGCCACGAAGCGCTATCGTGCCTTGCTGGTGGCTTTTGAGGACGTCGTCAAATGGCGGCTCCAGGTGCTCGACCACCCGCAGCCCTTGATTCTGTAACGCCAGCCGCAGCGCACCGGGCGTCGCGTACCAGCGAAAGGGCTCGCCGCGCCAGCGCAGCCATGCGTCGATGAGCCAGCTTGACGGCCGAAACCCCGCGCGTCCTTCGGGCCAGCGCACCATGTACGTGAAGATTTGCCGTACCGATGCCGCTGCCGATTTCCCCAACGGCTGTGTTGACCTGCTCGGCGATTTTCGGACCGATTGAAACGTGAAAGAATGGCTCCGAGGATAGCGAGGAGCCGATGAGAAAGTCCAGATTCACCGAAGCCCAGATGGTGAAGATCCTGCGTGAGACGGACAAGGTGCCGGTCGCGGAGGTTG
>CANGXU010000095.1 GCA_947457885.1 Betaproteobacteria bacterium | reverse complement strand
GACCGAGGCGCTCGGCCAGCCGATCGTCATCGAGAACCTGCCCGGGGCCGGCGGCGTGCCGGGCACGAACCTGGCCGCGAAGGCGACCCCGGACGGCCACACGCTGGTGGCGGTGTTCGACAGCTTCGCCACCAACCCCTTCCTCTACAACAACGTCCTGTACGACCCGCTGAAGGACTTCGTGCCGATCTCGCTGATGGCGCGCCAGCCGCAGGTGCTGGTGGTCAACGCGAAGGTGCCGGTGAAGACCGTCGCCGAGCTGGTGCGTTTCGCGAAGGGTTCGGGCGGCATGACCTTCGCGGTGCCGGGGCTCGCCACTTCCAGCCGGTTCTCGACGGAGCTGCTGAAGACCACGCTCGGCATGGACATCACGATCGTGCCGTACAAGGGCGGCGCGGCGGCGATCACCGACGTGATGGGCGGACAGGTGCAGGCGATGATCGCCTCGATCGGCCTGGTGCTGCCGCAGTTGCAGGGCGGGCGGCTGACGCCGATCGCCGTGTCGTCGACGAAGCGCACGCCGCAGCTGCCGACCGTGCCGGCGATCGCCGAGAGCCATCCCGGCTTCGAAGCGCAGTCCTGGAGCGGCATGCTGGCACCGGCGCGCACGCCGCGCGCGATCGTCGAGCGCCTGAACGGCGTGGTGGTCAAGGCGTTGGCGGCACCCGACGTACGCGAGAAGATGGAGGCGCTCGGCACCGAGCTGGTCGGCAGTACGCCGGCACAGTTCGGCGCCTGGTTGAAGTCCGAGACCGGGCGCTGGAGCCGGATCATCCGCGAACAGAAGATCGTGCTCGAATAGCCGCGGCCGCGAACGCGGGCAGGCCGCAGCGGGCGATAATCGACGCCCGACAGCGTCCTCGGGCGCAGCAACCTGAGCAGGAACCCAGCATGCCGATGACCGCGGTAGAGAAAGTCCTGGCCTCGTGCAGCGGCCGCAGTGAGCTGCGCGCCGGCGACGTAGTGGAACCGCAGCCCGATTTCGTGATGATCCACGACGGCGTGGTGCTGTCGGCGAAGCGCGAGCTCGACCAGCTGGGCATCGACCGGCTGGCGCAGCCGGAGCGCGTGATGATCGTCACCGACCATGAGGTCATCTACCCGAATGCCCGCTCGGCCGAGCGCGGCGCCGCCAACCGCCGGGCCGCGAAGCAGTGGGGCGTGGGCCGCTTCTACGATGTCGGCCAGGGCGGCCACGGCCACATCTTCCCGATGGAGTCGGGACTGTTGTTGCCCGGCATGTTCTATTTCGACAACGACCGGCATTCGACCAATGCCGGTGCGATCGGCGCGTTCGGCTTCCGCATGGGGTCCGAGATCAGCCGCGTGCTGGCCACCGGCACCAACTGGGTGATGGTGCCGAAGACCATCCGCCTTGCGCTGACCGGACGCGCACGGCCGGGCGTGTTCGGCCGCGACATCGGTTTCGTCATCGCGAAGCACTTCCGCGAAGGCGGCAGCTGGGGCGTAAACCCGGATTACCGGGTGCTCGAGTTCGCCGGCGACCTCGATCAGTTCGACCTCGCGCAGCGCACCGCGCTGTGCAGTTCCCCGACCGAGGTACGCGCCTACGGCACTTTCTTCCCCCCCTCGGCGGCCATCGTCGAACGCGCGAAAGCGGTCGCGCAACGTCCGTTCACCCCGGTGTACCCGGACGACAATGCGAGCTACGAGGCCAGGCTGTCGCTCGACATCTCTTCGATCGAGCCGCAGGTCGCGCTTCCCGGCGGCGTGCACCGGGCGGTCGATGTTTCCGAAGTCGCCGGCACCCCGGTCGACCACGCGTTCATCGGCTCCTGCGGCTCGGGCCACTATGAAGACCTGCAGCTCGCCGCGCGTGCGCTCGCAGGCAAACGCATCGCCCCGGGTGTCCGGCTGATGATTGCGCCAGGCAGTGAGACTTCGTCGCGCCGGATGCTCGATGATGGCCTGATGAAGGTGTTCGTCGAGGCTGGCGCGGTGATGCTGCCCGCCGGATGCGGCGTGTGCAACGATGGCGTGATCGGTCCGGTCGATGGCGGCGAGGTCTCCATCTCCACCTTCGCCGGCAACAACAACGGGCGCATCGGCCCGAAGGACGCGCAGCTCTTCCTGGGCAATCCGGCGACGGTGGCTGCATCGGCGGTCGCCGGCTGCATCGTCGATCCGCGCACGGTGATGGACTTCGTCCAGTGAGCGGTCGGAAACACAGGATGAAAGCGCCCGCCTCCGATGCCCGCAGCGTACGCGCCGAAGCCTGATCGAACGAACCCACGGAGCGAAGCAACGATGAATGCGATCGGCAAGACGGAACTGGTGAAACGCCACGACTGGCGGTTGCGCGGACGCGCATGGGTGCTCGGCCACGACATCCAGCACCAGGGCGGCGTCGTGCCTGCATGGATCGTCACCGGCCGGCACATGGACCCCGCCGAGATCATCCCGCACCTGTTCGAGGAGACCGATCCGGGTTTCCACACGCGCTGCAGGCCTGGCGACATCGTCGTCGCCGGCCGCAGCTTCGGCATGGGCCCGAAGATGAACGGCTACATCGCGATGAAGGCGCTCGGTCTGGGCCTTGTCTGCGAATCGATGCCCTTCCTGGGCTACCGCGGTGCGATCGGTGCCGGACTGCGCGTACTCACCGATTGCCAGGGCGCGACCGAGGAATGCGAGACCGGGGACGAACTCGAGGTCGACTTCGACAGCGGCATGTTCATCAACCACACCCGGGGCACGCGGCGAGAGTATCCACCGCTGGCCGACAGCCTGAAGGAGATCGTCGCACTCGGTGGCAACATCGGCTGGTTGCAGCAGTGGTGGGCCGGTCAGCAGGGGGCGCGCGGCGGCAGCGGCAGCTGAGTCGCGATCGCGCCAGGACCGGGCCCAGATGTTCCTGCTGTTCTTCCTGATGGTGGCTGCAGGCATGCTCAGCCTGCTCTGGATCTATTTCCCGATGCTGGGAGCCCCCCCTCCCGATCCACTACGGCCGGCGCAGCCCCCGGCGGCGATCGCCACACGTGCGTCCCCGGAGGCGATCGCCGAGCCGAACGCCTTGCCGCCGAGCGCGCCCGATGCGCCTGCGGGCACGGACTCTGGCGCAGCTGCGGTGGCGGTCGATTCGGTGCCGCCCCGCCCGGAAGACACGGTGGCGCGCGCCGCGCCCGGCGGTGCCGTCAACGCTTCCCCGGAACGGATCGACCTGGAAGACCTGCGCCGGCAACTCGAGCGCTTGCTGGGCAATACGCTGCCGCCAGGGCAATGACCGCGGACCGGTCGACGATTCCGGGTCCGGGAGCAGGCCGCCTCAAGCGACGGCCGAGCGCCGCGCCTGCTCGGCCCTGATCCCGCGCAGCCGGATCACCGTCGCCCACCGCTGGAACTCGGCCTTCAGGTACGCGGAGAACTGCGCGGACGTATCGCCGATCGGGTCGAAGCCGCTCGACGACAGGCGCTCGCGGATGGCAGGTTCCGTGACCACGCGCACGACGTCGGCGTTGTAGCGAATCACCAGGTCCTGCGGCACCCCGGCGGGTGCGACCAGCCCGTTCCAGTTTGCCGCCTCGTAGCCGGGCAGCGCCGACTCGGCCACTGTCGGCACCTCGGGCAACAGCGGGGAGCGCTTGCTGCTCGCGATAGCCAGCGGGCGCATCCGTCCGGAGCGAACGTGCTGCAGCACCGACGGCATGTTGCCCATCAGCAGCGAGATCTGTCCTGCGAGGACATCCTGCACCGCAGGGGGCCCGCCCTTGTACGGCACGTGCACCAGGTCGAGACTCGCCATCGCGTTGAAAAGTTCGAACGCGAGGTGGGACGCGCCGCCGACACCGCTCGACCCGTAGTGCATCTGCCCCGGGCGGCTGCGCACGAGCGCGATCAGTTCCTTCGTGGTCTTCACCGGCAGCGACGGATGCACGACCAGGACGTTGGCGGTTGCCGCCATGTTCACGATCGGCACGAAGTCGCGATCCCAGCGGTAGGGCAGCTTCTCGTGCAACGTCGCGTTGATCACATGCGCCGGCGTGACGGCGAGCAGCGTCGTGCCATCGGGTGGTGCCCGCGCGACGAACTCGGTCCCGATGATCTGGCCGGCGCCGGCGCGGTTCTCGACGATCACCGGCGTGCCCCAGATCTCGGTGAGCCGCGAGGCGACGATACGAGTCACCACATCGGTGCCACCGCCGGGCGCAAGCGCGACGATCACGCGGATCTGCTTTGCGGGCAGCGATGGAGCGCCCTGGGCGGACACGTGCGAAGGCAGCATCGGCAGCGACAGCAGGGCCAGCGCGATGGGAACGACGGGCATGCGGTGAAATGACATGTTCGGTTTGCCGAGATTCATCATGCACCATGCATCGGGTCGATCGGATCGCCAATGATGCCCGCGCCAAGGGAATCCTGCGCGTGACCGGTGCGCACCGGCCCGGTGCATCGATGCACCATGGCGCGCCCGCTGAACGACAGCCAGTGCGGCCCTGCCGCCGCGCGTCATCACTTGGTACGATCGCGGATCGATCTTCGATCGCGGGCGCCGACCGGCGACAGCGCGGCATGCACCGGAGAAGCAGATGTCGAAACCTTCAGGAACGTCCGATCGCATCTACGTGGTGGGAGCTGGCCCGGTCGGAGCGGTGATGACGCTGGCGCTGGCGAAGCGCGGTATCCCGGTGACACTGATCGAGTCCAACCCCGGGCCGGTCGATGACCAGCGCGCGGCGACCGTGCATCCGCCGACCATCGAGATGCTCGAGGCGCTCGGCATCGAGAAAGACGGCTGGGAAACCGGGCTGAAGTCGCCGCTGTTCCACTTCTGGGACCGCGTGACGGGAGAGCGTATCGCCGAGTTCGACCTGGGGCTGCTGAAGGACGAGGTGAGGTATCCATTCTGCCTGCAGTGGGAACAGTACAAGCTCGCGCGCTCGGCCCTCGCCCACCTGCCCACCGATGGCAGTGCAGAAGTGCTGTTCTCGCACACGCTGACCGGGCTCGAGCAGACGGCCGACGGCGTCACCCTCACCGTCGAAACCAATGGCGAGTCACGGGTGCTGAAAGGCAGCCATGTGATCGGTACCGACGGCGGCCGCAGCACGGTGCGCAAGCTGGCCGGCATCGCATTCGAGGGCTTCACCTGGGAAGAGCGCTTCCTGAAGATCGGCACCACCTTCGACTTCCTCGGCACCAGCGCCGGCTTCTGCACGCGCAACTACTTCTCCGACCCCGACGAGTGGCTGAACCTGTTCAAGGTGAAGGGCCCGGGCGAACCCGGCATCTGGCGCGGCATCTTCCCGGTACCGGCCAGCGAGCCGGACGAAGTCGCCTTGAGCGACGAACGCATCCAGGCGCGCTTCCAGAAGTTCTTCCCGCGCGCCGGCCGCTACGACATCGCCTATGTCGGGTTGTACAAGGTCCACCAGCGAGTCGCCGAGACCTTCAATCGGGGCCGTGTACTGCTCGCCGGCGACAGCGCACATGTGAACAACCCGATCGGCGGCATGGGCATGAACGGCGGCATCCACGACGCGATGAACCTCGCCGACAAGCTGGCCGCCATCCGCTTCGACGGTGAATCACCCGAAGTGCTCGACCGCTACACGCGCCAGCGGCGCAAGGCACAGGTCGACTTCGTGCAGACGCAGACCATCCGCAACAAGAAGTCGCTCGAAGAGAGCGACCCGGTCAAGCGCCGGCAGAACCTGGACGAGATGCGCCGCACCTGCGAGGACATCGGACTGCACAAGGCCTTCCTGATGCGCGGCGCCCTGTTCGACAGCCTGAAGAGCGCCAACGCCGTGCAATGAACCCGGTCAGCCGACTTTCCCGGCCTCGGCGGCGAGCCCGGCGCGATCTGCGACCAGCCCCTCGTGGCGCAACTTCACATGCACGTCCTGGCCCGTGCCGTCCTTGGACGCGCCGCCCCATCCATGGGCCGTGGTGTCGATGATCACCCCATGCGGGTCGCGCACCTTCACTTCGTAGAAGATGTTGCTGAGCACCGGCACCTCGCCCATGTAGTATTTGCCGCCGGCGGCCTCGACATCCTTGATGGTCTGCTCGACGTCGTCGACCCAGAAGCCGAAATGGTGCAGACCGACGTAGTCCTTGCCGCGGTCTTCGCCCGCAGCTTCGTCGGACTTGTACTTGAGCAGCGCCATGTTGATGAAGCCGTCGGTCAGGTACACGCCGCGCGCCAGCGTCGAATCGGTCTCGCCGACCTTCTTCATGCCGAATGCCTGCATGTAGAACTCGGCAGCCTTCCACGGATCTGGAACGCTCAGGGCGATGTGGCGGAGGCGGGACATGGCGGATCTCCTGTTCGTGGAAAGGTCGCGTAAAGACTGAAAGACGTTATGGTCGCCCCAACGGCGCGGCGCGGCAAGCCGCGCACCGGCTGCCCCGGGCGCGGCAGCGCTCAGCTGCGCGTACAGGAGCGGATCGCGCGCACGATGCCGACATAGCCAGTACAGCGGCAGAGGTTGCCGGACATGTCGCGCCGGATCTCGTCATCGTCCGCGCCGGGCTTGCGTTCGAGCAGATCGACCGCCGACACCAGCATCCCGGGCGTGCAGTAGCCGCACTGCAGCGCATGCTCGGCCTGGAAGGCCGCACGCAGCCGATCGACCAGCGGACCGGACAGTCCCTCGACCGTGGTCACTGCGCGTCCGTCGCAGGCTGCAGCCAGCGTGATGCAGGCACGCACCGGCTGGCCGTCGAGCAGCACGGTGCAGGCGCCGCAGACACCGTGTTCGCACCCGGCGTGCGTGCCGGTCAGGTGCAGCGCATCGCGCAGCAGGTCGCACAGCGACGTGCGCGCCTCGGTACGGACCTGCCGTACCGTGCCGTTGACGATGAGTTGCAGGTCGATCGCGGCTTCGGCTGGAGCATCCATCATCGATTCGCCAGTATGTCGTTCACGGCTTCCGCAGCCATCTGCGCATGCAGGTGCCGCGCGTAGGCATCGCCCGTGGCGATCGAGTCGGGCAGCGCGGCCGCGATGCGTTCGCGCAGGAGCGCGCGCCGCTGCGCTTCGCTGCCGGCGGTGCCTGCGAGCGCCCCTCGATCGAGCGCGATCGCAACCGGCGCGCCACCAGTCGCCCCGAGCCAGGCCTCGAGGGCCTCGCCGCCGCGGTCGATGCAGATGGCCATTGCATGCGCGAACTCGCCAACCTTGCGGCAATGCTTGCGATGGCCCCAGCGACGGATGACGGAACCCGGCAGCACGACCGCGGCCACCACCTCGCCCGGTTCGATCGCGGTCTCGAACAGGCCGAGGCAGAACGCGCTGGCCGCGACGCTGCGTCGGCCAGCGGGCCCGGCGAGTTCGATCGTCGCACCGAGTGCCGCGAGGGCACTCGGCCAGTCGGCCGCCGGATCGGCATGCGCGAGGCTGCCGCCGATCGTGCCGCGGCAACGGATGGCGCGGTAGGCGATCCCGCCCGCGACATGGCGAAGCACGTCTGCGAGCCCGGGCGGCAACCGATCGCCGGACGGCAGGTCTTCGAGCATCGCATGCGTTACGCAGGCACCGATGCGCACGCCACGGTCGGGCAGCACGTCGATCGCGCGCAGCCCTTCGATGCGATGGATGTCGACCAGCAGCGTCGGCCGGACCAGCCGCAGGTTCAGCATCGGGCCCAGGCTCTGGCCACCGGCGATCACGCGCACATCGTCGTCGGCACCGGCGCCAGCCAGCGCAGCGACGGCCTCCTCGAGCGAGGCCGCACGCTGGTACCTGAACGGCACTGGCTTCATTGCGGTGGCATCCAGGTATACGCCGGCTCGGCGCGCCGGCCGCCGGCACCCCCGCGAGCGCGCGCCGCCTGCAGCGCCGTCCACACATCGCGCGCGGTCATCGGTGCGCGCGTCACCGACACGCCCAGCCCGCGCAATGCATCGGTCACGGCATTGCCGATCGCGGCTGGCCCGCCGATGCAGCCCCCCTCGCCGGTGCCCTTCATGCCGTAGGCCGTGAAAGGCGACAACGTGTGCTGATGCTCGATGCGCACCTCGGGCACTTCGCCGAAGCCCGGCAACAGGTAGTCGGCGAGCGTGACCGTGCCAGGCTGCCCCTGTGCGTCGTAGCGGATCTCTTCCAGCAGTGCCTGGCCGATGCCCTGTGCGACGCCCCCGTAGACCTGCCCGTCGACGATCATCGGATTGATGGTCTGTCCGCAGTCCTCGACGACGAGGTAGTCGAGCAGCCTGACGACCCCGGTCTCGGTATCGACCGCGACCCGGGCCGCATGTACGCCCGCCGAGAACGCGCCGGTCTCGACAGGCGGGCGATAGCTCGCGAGGAACTCCAGCCCGGGCTCGATGCCGTCGGGCAGTTCGTGCACGTACTGCAGCGCTACCTGGGCGAGCCGCGCGAACGGCAGCGGCGCGTTACCCTCGGGCCCGTGCACGGCCTGCGCACTGACCGACAGTTCGTCTGGCGTGGTCTGCATGAGATGCGCGGCGATCGCGCGCAGCCGGTCGACCAGCCGGCCGCACGCCTGGTGTACCGCACCGCCCGCGAGCACGACCGAGCGCGACGCGAAGGTGCCGTTGCCGTAGGGCACGACATCGGTATCGCCGGCGCGCACGCTGATCCGGTCGATCGGGATCGACGTCACCTCGCTCGCGATCTGGGCGAGCGTCGTCGCATGGCCCTGGCCATGCGAGCAGACGCTGGTCTCGATGGTGAGCGAACCGGCGATGTCCATCCGGATACGCGCGCTCTCGAAACCGTAGAGCACGACCGAGCCGCGCGCGAAGAATTCCTTCGCCGTGTGCGCGGTCTGCTCTACGTACCACGCGTAGCCGATGCCGATGCGTTCGCGCGCATCCGCCGGTGCGGCCTGCTGCGCCGCGCGCACGTGCGCATGGCCGAGCGCACGCACCGCGGTATCCATCATCGGCGGATAGTTGCCGGTGTCGTAGACCAGCCCGGTCGCGGAGGTATACGGAAACGCATCGGTGGGGATCAGGTTGCGCCGCCGAAGCGCGTGCGGTTCGATGCCCAGCACATGCGCCAGTTCGTCCAGCGAGCGTTCCATCGCGAAGCAGGCCGCGGGACGTCCGACGCCCCGGTACGGGCCGGTCGGTGCCTTGTTGGTGCAGGCACTCATCGCGGTCGCGCGGTAGTTGCGGATGCGGTACGGCCCGGGCATGACGTTGGCCGACATGTTGGCCTCGACCGCGCTGGTCGAAGGCAGCATGGAGTAGGCGCCACCGTCGACCAGGTACTCCGCTTCGAGGGCGAGGATCTCGCCGTCGCGGTTCGCGTGGAGGGTGACGGTCTCGTCGTTTTCGCGCGCATGGCAGGCCGACAGAAGGTGCTCCATCCGGTCTTCGATCCAGCGCACCGCGGTGCCGAGCCTGATCGAGATCGCGGCCACCGCGAGTTCTTCCGGATACAGGTTGGTCTTGACGCCGAACGCGCCGCCGACATCGGGCACCACGACCTGGATGCGGTGCTGGTCGATGCCGATCAGCTGCTCGGCCAGGAAATCGCGCTGGATGTGCGGCCGCTGGCAGCAGGTATGGAACAGCAGCCGGCCCTGCGCGCGGTCGAACACCGACAGGCAGCCACGCGTCTCGAGGGGGGACGGCGCCAGCCGTTCCATCCGGTAGCGCCGGGTCAGGTGCACCTCGGCGCGCGCGACCGCGTCATCGAAGTCGCCGAAGGTGCGGGTGAACTTCATGAAGTGGTTGCCCGCCCAGCCTTCATGCATCAGCGGCGCCCCGGGCGCGAACGCGGCGCGCGCCGAGGCGATTACCGGCAGCGGATCGATGTCGACCTCGACCTGCTCGGCCAGGTCTTCGGCCCGCGCCCGGCTCGATGCGACCACGGCCGCGATCGTCTGGCCGGCGAAGCGCACCCGGTCGGTCGCCAGGCACGGATAGGCCGCGACCTGGAACCCTGGACGGTTCAGCTTCGCGACGATCGGCCGCGCGATATCGTTCAGGTCGGCTGCCGTCCAGAACGACTCGCCGGCCGCGAGCGCCGGTGCGCGCATCGCACGCACCACGCCGTGCGCGACGGTGCTGCGCACGAAGGCGAGGTGCAGCGCGCCGGGCCACGGGATATCGGCGACGAAGCGGCCCGCACCGTGCAGGTGGCGTTCATCCTCCGTGCGCCGCACCGGATGGCCGACGCTCGCGTACGCCGCAGAAGCCTTGTTCATGCGCGCGAGTGTAGAACGATTCCGGCGCGGGAGCTGCGACTGTCCGCGCGCATCGCGGCGGCGTCAGGCTGCGCGGATCGGAGCGCACCACCGCTCAGCTGCGGCCTGACCCCTTGGCGGTACGCATCCGCGCAAGGATCGACGGCGCAAGCGCGAACGCCGTGATCGCTGTGTAGTAGGCCAGCCCTGCCGCGAAGTCGCGTCCAGCGATCACCTGCCACGCCGTCATCCCGAGCAGCAGCACGCCGACGCCGAGGTCGGCCACCAGCACCCCGGCCGCCGCCAGCACGCCGGCGCCGAGCCAGCCTCCGCCGCCGATGCCTTCCCGGTCGCGCCGGACGAGCCAGCGTGCGCACAGGACGATCACCGCCACCATCAGCGGCATCTCCAGGAGCTGCGCGGCACGTGCGCCGATCATCGGCTCGAGCAGTGGCACCCGCACCATCCCCAGAGTGAACCCGGCGCCGAACACGCAGGCGAAGTAGATCGTGGCAGCCCGCAGCCATGCGGGCAGGCGCAGCAGCAGCCCGACGACCGGCAACGCCAGCCAGGCACCGATCGTCGCACCGGCGCCATCGGCCACGAGGTCGGCGACATCGGACTGCCTGCCCGGGATCGACCGCTGCAGCCATTCGTCGAGCAACCCTGTAGCCACTGCCATGGCAATGGCCAGCGCCCGCCGCCGCCCACCGAGCGCGGCGCACCAGCAGCCGGCGAGCAGGCCGTAGGCCAGCGCATGCAGCAGCTTGTCCGGGAAGTGCGACATCCAATGCACCGCCTCGGGCACGCGACCGCCGAGCAGGATCGCCAGCGTCAGCAGCGACGCAACGACCGCGGCTACCGTCCGCGCGGTCGCGGTCAGCGGTAGCCGGCCGGCCGATGCCGCCGGCATCATTCGATCCTGGTGCCGGTCGCCTTCACCACCTTCGCCCAGATCTCGGCGTCGGCGCGGATGATCGCAGCAAACTCGGCCGGGCTCGATGTCCGGATCTCGATGCCCTGCGCCGTCAGCCGCTCGCGCACGTCAGGCTGCGCGAGCACCTTCAGGATATCCGCGTTGAGCCGGTTCACCACGGCCCCCGGCGTGCCCGCCGGGGCGAGGAAGCCCTGCCAGGAGAGCACCTCGAAGCCGGGGAACCCGGACTCGGCCATCGTCGGGATGTCGGCGGCCGCCGGCGTCCGCTTCGCCTGCGCGACCGCAAGCGCGCGCACCTTGTTCGCGCGCACCTGCGCGATCGCGGTCGGGATGTTGTCGAACATCAGCGAGACCTGCCCCGCGACCAGGTCCATCATCGCCGGCGCGCCACCCTTGTAGGGCACATGGTTCATCTTCACGCCGGCGCGCAGGCTGAACAGCTCGGTGGTCAGGTGCGGCAAT
This sequence comes from Betaproteobacteria bacterium, assembly GCA_947457885.1. GTDB lineage: Bacteria > Pseudomonadota > Gammaproteobacteria > Burkholderiales > CAIKXV01 > CAIKXV01. The sequence goes on along the minus strand of CANGXU010000095.1, from coordinate 2,754 downwards.
GCGCCGGTTCCGGTGGACGCGTAGTTGAGTTGCCCCGGCTGGGCCCGCGCGATCGCGATAAGGTCCTTCACGCTCTTCACCGGCAACGATGGATGCGTGACCAGCAGCACCGGCGTGACCGCCGCGATCGTGATCGGCGCGAAATCGGTGGCCGGGTTGTACGGCAGCTTCGGATACAGGGCAGGCGCGATCGACTGGGTGGCGTTCACGCCGAGGAACAGCGTGTAGCCGTCCGGCGCCGACTTGGCGACGAAGTCAGCGCCGATGGTGCCGCCCGCGCCAGCGCGGTTCTCGACGAGCACCGGCTGCCCGAGCGTATCGCCCAGCCGGGCACCGACCACGCGCGCGAGGATGTCGGAGATCCCGCCCGGCGCAAAGCCAGCCACGAGACGTACCGGTTTGGCCGGCCACGCTGGCTGGGCCCGGACCGGCCCTGACTGCGCCAGCGCGAAAGCGGCCATGCAGGAAACGGCTGCAGGGAGGAAACGGGCACGATGGAATGCAGGCATGGCGGGGCTCGGGCGGGCTGTGGACGCGGGTGCTGTGCGGATTATCCGTGCAGCGGCGGAAATGCATGCAGACATGCCAAGAGAAGTTGTTTGACATGTCAGATCAGGTTTTCTAGACTACTTGCATCGTGATTCCTGCTTCCGCCCGACCCCAGCCGCAGCCCCGCACGCCGTCCTGTCAGCCAGAGGCCGCGTGAACGACCTGACCGTTCCCGAGGGGGTTGCCGCGATCAGCCCGGCACGCGCGCCGAAAGCCGTCGCTGCTGCGGCTGCCGTCGACGGCGCCGGACCGCTGCTGAACGACCAGGCCTACGACCGGATCAAGCACGACATCATTTCCTGCATGCTGCCGCCCGGATCCGGCATCTCCGAATCCCAGCTCGGCGCGCAGTACGGTTTCGGCAAGGCGCCGATCCGGATGGCCCTGCAGCGGCTTGCCCACGAGGGGCTGGTGCGCGCGATGCCCCGGCGCGGCTACGTCGTCTCGCCGGTCACCCTGCAGGACATCCAGGACATCTTCGAACTGCGGCTCATGCTCGAACCGCACGCCGCGAGGCTGGCTGCAGGCAAGGTCGATGCCAGCCGCCTGAAGCTGCTCGACGATGTCTGCCGCGCCGGCTATCGGCCAGGCGATATCGCCAGCACGCACCGGTTCCTCGAGGCCAACGCGAGCTTCCACGTGACGATCGCCCAGGCCACCGGCAACCAGCGGCTCGCGCACACGATCGAGGCGCTGCTCGACGAGATGACTCGACTGCTGCACATGGGACTGACCTCGCGCGACCGCACGACCGAAATGCAGCATGAGCATGGCGCGCTGGTGAAGGCACTGCGGCGGGGCGACGGCATCACCGCGGAACAGATCTGCCGCGAACAGATCGAGGCCGCGCGCGACATGGTGCTGACCGCCGCCCTGAAGAGCCGTGCCGTGATGACCATGGCAATCCCGACCGGAGACCTCGGATGAAGCCTTCAATGCAGAAGCTGATCGACGGCACTACCGCCGCCGCGCTGGCCGATGGCGAAGTCCAGCCGCAGGACGTGCTGTCGGCGATCCGCGGCTCGCTGGTCGACCTCGACCTGCTGGCGGAAGAGCATCGCATCAGCAAGCCCGACACCTACACCCGGCACCTCGTATACGCCGATCCCAACGGTCTGTTCTCGATACTCGCGATCGTCTGGGGCCCGGGCCAGGGCAGCCCGGTGCACGGCCACCACACCTGGTGCGCAGTGGGCGTGTACGCTGGCGAAATCACGGAGAGTCATTACCGACTGTCACCGGGCGACCTGCACCCGATCGAGGTGCGCACCGTGCGCCGCACGGCTGGCGACTCGTGCTTCGACAGCGGGCGAGAAGGCATACACCGGATCGTCAACCGGTCGGATTCGATCGCGATCTCGATCCACGTCTACGGCGTCGGTGAAGACAAGATCACCACCGGCGTCAACCGCATCTACCCGATGCCAGCCTGAGGCTGCAGTGCGTTACCGCCCGGGCCGCCAAACGCGCGCCCGGCCGGCACCGGACAGCCAGCCGTCCATACATCATCCACATCGATACGGAGTTCCCATATGCGCGCAGTCGTGCTCAAGTCCCATGGCCCCCTCGACAACCTCGAGTACATCGCCGATTACCGTGATCCGACGATCAAGGAAGGCCACGTCATCCTGCGCACCCGCGCGACCTCGTTCAACTACCACGACGTGTTCACCGTCCGCGGCATGCCCGGCATCAAGGTCCCGCTGCCGGTGATCATCGGCCTGGATCTCGCCGGCGAGATCATTGAAGTCGGCGCTGGCGTCGATGGCTGGAAAGTCGGCGACCGCGTGCTGGTGAACCCGCTCGACCCGAAGATCGGCCTGATGGGCGAGATGATGGACGGCGGCCTGGCCGAGAAATGCCTGGTCAACCAGAAGCAGCTGATCAAGATGCCCGACGGCGTCACCTTCGAGGAAGCCTGTGCGCTGCCGGTGGCCTACGGCACGGCGCACCGCATGATCGTCACCCACAACACGATCAAGAAGGGCGACAAGGTCCTGGTCCTGGGTGCCTCGGGCGGCGTCGGCACCGGCTGCGTGCTGCTGGCCAAGATGCTGGGTGCGGAAGTCATCGCCTGCGCCTCGAGCGACGACAAGATCCAGCGCCTGAAGGACCTCGGCGCCGACCACGTCATCAACTACAAGACCACCGATTTCTCGAAGTGGGTGAACGAGAAGTTCGGCAAGCCGCAGCGCCGCAGCTACG
>CANGXU010000094.1 GCA_947457885.1 Betaproteobacteria bacterium | reverse complement strand
GCCCGCGGCCGGAGCCGCCGCCAGCGGCCCTGCCGCCACCGCCACCGAACAGGCCGCCGAAGAGGTCACCGAGGTCGAGTCCGTCCGCGTCCCCGCTGCGGAAGCCGCCGCCGCGCCCGTACTGCTGCTCCCAGCCGGGCGGCGGGCGGAAGTCCTGCCCAGGCTGGTATGTGCCCAGCCGGTCGTAGGCGGCGCGCTTTTCCTTGTCCTTCAGGACTTCATACGCTTCACCGACCGCCTTGAACTGCTCCTCGGCGTTCTTCTCCTTGGACACGTCCGGGTGGTACTTGCGCGCGAGCCTGCGATACGCCTTGCGGATATCGTCGTCGCTGGCACCGCGTTCCACGCCCAGAGTCTTGTAGTAGTCCTTGAATTGCATGTGCGGCGCGCTGTCCTGTTCAAAGAGCCGATATGGGGTTTGCTGCGGCTTTACGCAACCGCTTCAGGGAAACAGCAACAGCACGCCGGTGTAGCCGTACAGCCGGTCATGCGACACCTCGCCATTGCCGAAGAAGCCGGCGAGCGGGAATTCGCCGAGGTGCCGGGCGATCAGCCGGAGTTCGGCCGAACCCGGCCCGAACAGGCTCTCGCCACGGCCCAGGCAGGAGTAATAGAGTCCGCCACGCGGAACGCCGCCGATCGCCTCGCGTGCCTCGATCAGCACGCGCTCGAGGTCTTCGGTCGCGCTTGTCGCATCGCGCCGGCAGAACATGAGTTCGCTGCCGGGCTCGAGCCAGTCGCCGACCGCGACCCACTGCTGCTCCGGATCGATACCGACCAGGTTACGCACCATGTAGTCGCCGGCGTCGCTGCCACGGATGGTGATGGCGGCGAACACTTCGCCAGCAGCCTGCCGATAGTCGCCCGCGAGCCGTGGCCCGACATCGGCGTCGAACACCGCCAGGGCCGGCTTGCCATCGAGCGTCATCGCCACGTTGCGGTGGCACTCGGTCACCCGATGGCGCGGGCCGATCGGCACGCATCCCTGGCTCAGACGGGTCAGCACCGGGACGTTCTCGCCGAACAGCACGCCAGACAGCCCGCCGGCGGACAGGCCATCGGCAACCTGCCAGACCGCGCTGCGCGAACTGGTGAGGCCGCCGATCACGAAGCCGCTCGATACGCGCTGCGCGACCCCGCGGATCAGTTCCAGCAGATGGCGGCTGGACGGATCGCCGTGCAGGACCGCGAGGTTCGCATCCTGCCCGCCACAGGCATACAGGCCCTCGGGCAGCGCCGACGGCTCGAGCAGCGCCGGCAGCATGCGGAAGCCGTCTTCGGGGAAGGCGCCCGCCAGGGTGACGATGCCCGGCTGGTCGAGGTATTCGATCCCGGTCGAACAGACGCCGATGCCGATGGTACCGACCCAGTGCGCGACGCCGCTGCGCGCGCGCAGCAGGTCGACGATCGCCTGCAGGTTGTCCGCATGGGCATCGGTGACGTACACGAAGCCAAGATTCGACCCGATACCCGACTCGGCGATCGTGCGCGCGCAGGCCGCCGCGGCCTCCTGCCAGCTGGGCGCGGGACTGTGCGCATGCACGAAGACCGGCCCCGGACCGGCGGCAGGCAGCGGCGGCAGGCTCATCGTGCGGCCGCGCTCACTGTACCCGGCTCACCCAGCCCGGCAGGCCTTCGATCCGCTTGAGCCAGGCCTTCGTGTTCGGATAGGCATCCATGTCGATGCCCGCCTCATGGGCGACGCCCACATAGGCCTGGCAGGCGATGTCGGCGACCGTCGGGCGGCCGAGCGCGAGCCAGGGCGAACCGGCCAGCTGCTGCTCGATCGCATCGAGCGCAACGCGTCCGCGCGCCTGCGCTTCCGCGAGGTTGCCTTCGCGGCCCATGCGCAGCATGCCGCGCGCCGCCTGGATACCGAACTGGATCTCGTTCGAGGCCACCGCCAGCCATTGCGAGACTTCTGCCATGCCGAGCGGATCGGTCGGCAGCCACGATTCCCCGCCGTACTTGCGTGCGACATAGACCATGCAGGCGGTGGAATCCCAGAACACCCGGCCCTCGGCCTCGATCACCGGCACCTGCCCGCGCGGGTTGAGCTTCAGGAACGCCGGCGACTTGTGTTCCTTGCCTTCGAAATCGATGAATACCTGCTCGAAGGGCGCACCGACCATCGAGGCGAGCAGACGCACCTTGTAGCCGTTGCCGGAACTTCTTGACGTGTAGAGCTTGATCATCCGCCGTTCTCCTCGGGTGTCGCGGGTTGCATCGCACTGACGCGATGATAGTGCGGCGCAGGTCCGGGTGGGCAATCCTTGGACGGGTTCACGGCGCACGCGCGGCCGCTAGACTGGCGCCATGCGATCCTTCCTGCGCTGCGGCACGCGGCACTCTCGGTTCATGCCGGCCCTGCTGCTGGCAATGGCCTGGTGGGCGGTCGCGCCCGCCCGCGCACAGGGCAGCGCACCGGCCGATGCAGCGTGGACGGCACTGCGCGCCGGCGGCGCGGTCGTGGTACTTCGCCATGCGCAGACCGTGCCCGGCATCGGCGATCCGCCCGGGTACCGGCTGGAGGACTGCACGACGCAGCGCAACCTGTCCGACGAAGGCCGGCAGCAGGCACGCCGCCTCGGTGCGACCTTGCGCGGGGCCGGCGTGGCGATCGGCGAGGTGCTGTCGAGCCGGTGGTGCCGCTGCCTGGACACGGCCACCGAAGCCTTCGGCCGCGTCACGCCATGGCCCGCGGCGGACTCTTTCTTCGACCGCCAGGGGAGCCAGGGGACCGACGGCCGGGACCACCCGTCGGCGCGGCAGACAGCCGAACTGCGCCAGCGCATCGCCGCCCACCGGGGCCGCGACACGCTGGTCGTCGTGACCCACCAGGTCAACATCACAGCACTCACCGGCCTGGTGCCGGCGATGGGCGAACTCGTGGTGCTGAAGCCCGGCAGCGGGCACGGCGCGAACGGCTTCAGCGTCGCCGGCCGCCTTACCGTACCCTGACCAGAGCGACCCGGGCGGCGGCTGGCGATCACGCCCGCCGGCCGCCGTCGCCAGTCAGGGCGTGATGATCCGCGAAGGCTCCTTCGCCGCCCCGGCCAGGGCGAGCATCAGACCGTTCAGCCGGCGCACGAACGAACCCGGATCTTCAAGCTGCCCGCCTTCGGCCAGCATCGCCTGCTCGAACAGCAGGTTCGCCCAGTCGGCGAAGCGCACCTCGTCCGTCTCGGCACCCAGCCGCTCGACCAGTGCATGGTGCGGGTTCACTTCGAGGATCGGCTTGCTGCCCGTCCCGACGCTCTGGCCAGCCGCCTTGAGCAGGCGCTCGAGATTCATCCCCATGTCGCCCTCCTCGACCACCAGGCAGGCCGGCGAATCGGTCAGGCGCAGCGTCACGCGCACATCCTTCGCGCGCTCGCCCAGCGCAGCCTTCACCCGTTCGACCAGCGGCTTGAACTCCTCCGCGGTCTTCGTCTGCTCGGCCTTCTCGGCCTCGTCCTCCAGCGCACCGAGGTCGAGCTGACCCTTGGCCACCGAAACCAGCGCCTTGCCCTCGTACTCGGGCAGGTTCGACACCATCCACTCGTCGACCCGGTCGGTAAGCAAAAGCACCTCGATGCCCTTCTTGCGGAACACTTCGAGATGCGGGCTGTTGCTCGCGGCCGCGTGGGTGTCGGCGGTGATGTAGTAGATCTTTTCCTGGCCCGGCTTCATCCGGCCGATGTAGTCGTCGAGCGACACGTCCTGCGCCGGGCTTCCGGAATGCGTGGTCGCGAACCGGCACAGCTTCGCGACACGGTCGCGGTTGGCGAAGTCTTCGCCGATGCCTTCCTTCAGCACCTTGCCGAACTCGGTCCAGAAGGTCGTGTACTTGTCCTTCGCGTTCTCGGCCAGGTCGTCGAGCATCGACAGCACGCGCTTGGTGCAGCCGGCGCGGATTGCGTCGATGTCTCGGCTCTGCTGCAGGATCTCGCGCGAGACGTTCAGGGGCAGGTCGCTCGAGTCGACCACCCCGCGCACGAAGCGCAGGTAGGCCGGCAGCAACTGCTCGGCATCGTCCATGATGAACACGCGCCGCACGTACAGCTTCAGCCCGCGCTTGTGCTGCCGGTCGTACAGGTCGAACGGCGCGCGCGACGGCAGGTAAAGCAGCTGGGTGTATTCCTGCTTGCCTTCCACCCGCGCATGCGCCCAGGCGAGCGGATCCTGGAAGTCGTGCGCGACATGCTTGTAGAACTCGTTGTACTGCTCGTCGGTAACCTGCGACTTCGGCCGGGACCACAACGCCGAGGCCTGGTTCACCGTCTCGCGCTCGGACTCGGTCACATAAGCAGACTTCTCCGCATCCCAGCGCTCCTTGTGCATGCGTACCGGCAGGGTGATGTGGTCGGAGTACTTGCGGATCACGTTGCGCAGGCGCATCGCGTTGAGGAAGTCGTCCTCGCCCTCGCGCAGGTGCAGCATGACCTCGGTGCCGCGCACCGGCCGGTCGATCGCCTCGAGCGTGTACTCGCCATCCCCGGTCGATTCCCAGCGCACGCCCTGCGCGGCAGGCACGCCGGCGCGACGGGTGGCCACCGTCACCCGGTCGGCGATGATGAAGGCCGAATAGAAGCCGACACCGAACTGCCCGATCAGGTTCGCGTCCTTCGCCCGGTCGCCCGAGAGCCGGGACAGGAACTCGCGCGTGCCCGATTTCGCGATCGTGCCCAGGTTGTCGATCACTTCCTGGCGGGTCATGCCGACGCCGTTGTCGGTGATGGTGATGGTGCGCGCTGCCGGGTCGAAGCCGACATCGATCGCGAGGTCGGAATCGCCCTCGAACAGCGAGCCGTCGCCGAGCGCCTCGAAGCGCAGCTTGTCGCAGGCGTCCGACGCATTCGAGATCAGTTCGCGCAGGAAGATCTCCTTGTTGCTGTACAGCGAATGCACCATGAGGTGCAGCAACTGCTTCACCTCGGCCTGGAAACCCAGGGTCTCGCGGCTGCCTGCGGCGGGTGCGGAATCAGGGGTCGTCGACGTGTCGGTCATGGCATCGTGCTCTGTCTGGAATGGCGGAAAACGGGGGTTATGGGGACGCCCTGGCGGATTTCAACCCACCGATGCCGGCAGCACGACCGTGAACCGGGCGCCGGTGCCGTCGGCGGCTGTCGTCAGTTCGACCCGCCCGGCATGGGCACGCGCGATCTCGCGCACGATGGCCAGGCCCAGCCCGGCGCCCTCGGTACCGGTGCCCAGCACCCGGTGGAATCGCTCGAACACACGCTCGCGCTCCGTCTCCGGGATGCCGGGGCCGTTGTCCTCGACCGACAACAGGACGGCCGGACGCCCGCCCTCGACCGCGCGGGCAACGCCGACCGTGACCGTACCGCCCGGCTGGGTGTAGCGCAGTGCGTTGTCGATCAGGTTGCCGAGCATCTCGGTGAGCATCAGCGCATCGCCGGATACCGTCGCCGGCCCGTCGGTGCGCTGGCAGCCGCCCTCGAAACCGAGGTCGATCGAGCGCGTGATCGCCTGCGGCACCCAGAGCTCGGTTGCCGCGCGCGCCATGGCGACGATGTCGACCGGGTGCCGGGCCATCGGTTCGGTGCGCCCAGGCTCGGCGCGAGCCAGCGACAGCAGCTGGTTGACGAGCCGGCCGTTGCGGTCGGCCGCGGCATGGATCCGCGACAGCCGCTCGCGCGTCTCGACCGGATCGGTCGCACGCTGCGCCAGCTCGACCTGGGTCTTCAGTGCCGCGGTCGGCGTGCGCAACTGGTGCGCGGCATCGGCGATGAAACGCTGCTGCGCCGCCAGCGTGGCCGACATGCGCCCCAGCAGATCGTTCAACGAACGTACCAGCCGGCGCACTTCGGGCGGCGCGCGGTCTTCCTTGACCGGCGTGAGGTCGCGGATGGACCGGTTCTCGATCTCGCGCCGCAGTGCCTCGAGCGGGGCTACGCCGCGCCCGATGCCCACGTAGACGATGCCGGTCAGCAGCAGCATCAGCGCGAACTGCGGCAGCAGCGTCGCGATCAGCACGTCGCGCGCCATCTCGCGCCGCTCGACCAGGGTCTCGCCGACCTGCACCAGCGCATGCCCATCGACCCGCCCGGCCGACAGGGACTCCAGCGGCACGCGCATCGCCGCGATGCGCATCGGCTGGCCGCGATACTCGGCCTGGTAGAAGCGCGGCGGCGGCAGTTCGATGTCGGGGCCGGACCCGGCGTCGGTATCCTCGACCGGGTCGGGCGGCGCCACGGCACGGCGCACCTGCGGCCCGCGGTCCGGCGGCGCGGGCATGCCGCTGTAGCCCATCACGAACTCGCCCTTCGGTCCGGACACCGCGTAGTACACCCGGTCGCGCAGGTCCGAGACCAGCACCTTCTGCGCGATCTGCGGCAGGTCGACCACCACGCGCCCGCTGCGGTCGATACGCAACTGACCGGCCAGGGCGATCGCCGAGTCGTGCAGCGCCCGATCGTAGGCAATGGTCGCGAAGCGGTAGGCAAGCGTGTAGGTGAGCCAGGCACTGGCCGACCAGAGCACGATGATCGGCGGCAGCAGCCAGAGCAGCAGCTGCCTGCGCAGCGGGGCATCAGCCAGCATCGGACGCCGCCGCCGGTTCCTCGAGCAGGTAACCGAGCCCGCGGATGGTGCGGATGCCTACCACCGTCGGGTCGAGCTTCTTGCGCAGCCGGTGGATGTACACCTCGATCGCGTTCGGGCCGGCTTCCTCGCCAAAGCTGTACAGCCGCTCGGACAGCTGCGACTTGCCCACCACGCGGCCGGCCCTGAGCATCAGGATCTCGAGCACGGTGAACTCGCGCGCCGACAGCTCTACCGCCGCGCCGGACACCGACGCGCGCTTGCCGACGGTGTCTAGGCTCAGGCGGCCGACGACGACCTCGGCGCTGGCCGAACCCTGGGCACGCCGGATCAGCGCCCGCACGCGGGCCTCGAGTTCTGGCAGGTCGAACGGCTTGCTCATGTAGTCGTCGGCCCCGAGGTCGAGGCCGTCGACACGGTCGGTCAGCCGGTCGCGGGCGGTGAGGATCAGCACCGGGGTGCGCCCGCCGCGCTTGCGCATCCGGGCGAGCACCTGCAGCCCGTCCATCCGCGGCAGTCCGAGATCGAGGATCACGCAGTCGTACTGCTCGGACAGCAGCAGCGTATCCGCGGCCTGGCCATCATCGAGACAGTCGACCGCATAGCCGGCCTGCTTCAACGAGCGCGACAGGCCGTCGGCAAGCAACGGTTCATCTTCGACGATCAGGATACGCATGGAGGCAGGAGAAGACACACAGGCAAGGCGCAGCGATGCATTCGGGTCCGTGAGCAAGGCGGCAATCACCCGGTGCCGCGGCATTCGAGAGGCGGCGCCCGGGGCGCTGGCATACGGACAGGATAGCGCGCCCGGCCTTCGCAGGGGCGCCTCGCGGGTTCGGCGCCCGGCCGGGGCCCGCGGGGCGGCGCGATATACTCGCTCGCCCATGCCCCGCCCGAGCACGTGAGCGCCCAACCCTCCGCCGTCGCGGTCATCGCCCTCGCCTCGGCAACGCAGGCACTGATCGCGATCTGCAGCGCGGCCCTGCCCGCGCTGGCGCCTGCGATCGCCCGTGGCCTGGGCGTTGACGCGTCGCTGATCGGCTACCAGGCCAGCATCGTGTATGGGTGCGCCCTTTGCGCGACCTTCATCACCGGCACGCTGATCCGTCGGCTCGGCGCCGCACGCACGATCCAGTGCACGCTCGGCACGAGCGCACTCGGGCTGCTGATGGCCAGCGCCGGCAGCCTGCCGATGATCATCGCCGGCTCGATCTGCATCGGCACCGCGCTGGGCATCACCACGCCGGCCACCGCGCATGCGCTCGCCCGGTTCACGCCCATCGAGCGGCAGAACGTCGTGTTCTCGCTGAAGCAGGCGGGGGTACCGCTGGGTGGCATGCTCGCAGCGCTCATCGGGCCACTGGTCGCCGTGGTCTTCGGCTGGCAGAGCGCTCTGGTGCTGTTCGCAGCCTGCTGCCTGGGGCTGGTCGCCGCGCTGCAGCCGCACCGCGCCCGCTGGGACGACGACCGAGATCCGCACGCGCGTTGGCTGCAGCATCCGTTCGGCGGCATCCCGGCCGTCTGGTCGGACGTGCCGATCCGCTACCTCGTGCTGGCCGGTGCCTCTTTCAACGTGATGCACGTTGCTCTGACCGCGTTCACCGTGAACCTGATGGTCAAGGACATCGGCTATTCGCTGGTGGTGGCGGGCATGATCGCCGGTGCCGCCCAGCTCGGCGGCACACTGGGCCGGGTGTCGCTCGGCTTCCTCGCCGACCGGTTGCGCGACAGCCTGACCATCCTCACCGTGGCCGGCGCGCTGATGACGGTGATGTGCCTCGTCACCGGCCTGCTCGACGAACGCTGGCCGCGCTTCGCAGTGATCGCCGTGTTCGTGCTGTTCGGGTTCATCGGCATCGGCTGGAACGGCGTATTCCATGGCCAGCTCGCGCGGCTGTCGCCGCCAGGGCGGGTCGGGCTCACCTCGAGCGGCGCGGGGTTCTTCCTGTTCGTCACCGCGTTTGCCGGCCCGTCGCTGTTCACGACGCTGTACGGCTGGGCCGGCACCTACACGACGACGTTCGCGCTGCTCGCCTGCACGCCGCTGGCAGGCATGCTGCTCGCACTGCGTGCACAATCGGACATCCGCCGCGCGCGCCGCACCAGCCAGGACATCCATTGAACAAGGCCTTCACCCGCGAATCGGACGGCAGCAACGACAGCGACGGCGACGACGAACTCGAAGCGCCCTCGCCACTGCCCGCAGGCAGCCGCAACTACATCACGCCGGCCGGCTACACGCGGCTGAAGACCGAACTGAAGCACCTGCTCGACCGGGAACGCCCCGACGTGGTGAAAGCGGTGTCCTGGGCTGCGTCCAACGGCGACCGCTCCGAGAATGCCGACTACATCTACGGCAAGCGCCGGCTGCGCGAGATCGACCGCCGCATCCGGTTCCTCACCCGGCGCCTGGACCTCGCCGAGATCGCCGACCCCGCCGCGCGCGAGTGGACCGACCAGGTGTTCTTCGGCGCGACCGTGCGCATCGCGCGCGCGGACGGCACGGAGCAGGTGCTGTCGATCGTCGGCATCGACGAGATCGATACCGAGCGCGGGCGAATCTCGTGGGTGTCGCCGATGGCGCGTGCCCTCACCAAGGCTCGCGAGGGCGATACCGTGACACTGCACACGCCGGCGGGGGTCGAGGACGTGGACATCCTCGAGGTGAACTACCTGCCGATCGACTGACACGGCGAACGGCCGGGACCGCAGCGCCGGCCTTCCGGCCCAGTGGCGCTATGATCGGGATCCAGTCGACCACGGAACGGGCGCCCGTTTCTCCTTCCCGGAGCATCACTCGATCCACCCGGCCACGACACCACCGCCCGCCAGCGACGACCCGCGCGCCTCCGCCTGGGTGGCCGTCGTCCTGATCACCCTGGTGCAGTCGGTATCCGCCTGCGCCAACGTGACCCTGCCGACGGTCGCACCGAAGATCGCGCAGACGCTGGGCGTCGATGCCTCGTGGATCGGCTACCAGGTAAGCCTGCTGTTCGGCTGCGCGGTACTCAGCGCGACCTTCGGCGGCGGCCTCGTGAGCCGGCTCGGGCCCGCGCGCGCCGGCCAGGTCGCGGCGCTGCTGAGCATTGCCGGCATGGCGCTGGCGGCCGTGCCGATGCTCCTGACGATGGCGCTGTCGACAGTGCTGTGCGGCTTCGCGCTCGGCCTGGTCAACCCTGGTGCGGCGCAGGTGATCGTCCGCTTCACTCCGCGCAAGCACCGCAACCTGATCTTCTCGATCAAGCAGAGCGGCGTGCCGGCCGGTGGCGTGGTGGTCGGGCTGACCGCGCCGCTGATCGCGGTCAGCCTCGGCTGGCAGTGGTCGGTACTGCCGGCGATCGCCGTCGGGTTCTGCGTGCTGCTGCTGATGCAGTGGGTGCACCCGGTCTGGGACAGCGATCGTAACCGTGAGGCGAAGCTGTTCGGCACGCGCAGCGGCGGCATCGGCATGGTGTGGGCACGGCCCGCGCTGCGCTGGCTGGCGCTGTCGGGCTTCTGGTTCGCGTTCATCCAGCGCAGCGTGCTCACCTTCCTGGTGTCCTACCTCTACCTGGTGGCCGGCTACTCGCTGATCGAGGCCGGCGCGCTGCTCGCCCTGTACCAGGCCGCGGGCGGCCTGGGCCGTCCGGTGTGGGGCATCATCGCCGACCGCCTCTCGGGCCCGCCGGTGCTGATCGGCCTGTCGCTGTGCACGATCACCACCTGCCTCGCGCTGTTCTGGCTCGACGGCACCTGGCCGCCCGCCGTGGTGTCGGCGATCATCGCGGTGCTGGGCGCGACCTCGTACGGCTGGAACGGCGTCTACCACGCCGAAGCCACGCGCATCTCGCCGCCGCGCGAGATCGCGGTGCTGACCGCGGGTACGTCTTCGTTCGCCTACTCGGGCGTACTCGCCGGGCCTGCGCTGTTCGCGCTCGGCTACCAGGCGTTCGGCAGTTACCCGGCGATGTTCGGATCGCTGGCCGGCGCGGCCGCGCTCGGGCTCGGCTGCCTGCTGCTGGCGATCCGCCATGCGCAGCTCGTCCCGCCGGTGGACTGAGCGCGCGGCACGCCCGTATATGGCATGCCCCGTGACGTTCGCGTCTGGCGTACGATCGTTGCAACGGGACCCCGTATGGCGAGGCAGTCCCGGCAATCCGGGGGAGGCAACGATGTCCGATCGCGGCAGGTTCAGGGGCTGGTCAGTCGCACTCGCAATCACGATTGCAATGGCGCTGCACGACGCGTTGGCGTTCGCACAGCCAGCGCCGCAGGGCTGGCGTCCGCAACGTCCGGTGGAACTGATGGTCGGCGCCGCGCCGGGCGGCAGCATCGACCTCACCGCGCGCGTGCTGCAGCGGACGCTCGACGAACGCAAGCTCGTCGGCGTACCGACGCTGGTGGTCAACCGTCCCGGTGCTGGCCAGGGGCTGGCCTGGGCGCAGATGATCGACCGTTCGAAGACGGTGCCGGCGATCGCGATGGGCGGGCCGAACCTGGTCTCGAATCCGGTCACCGGGCTGCACCCCATCGACCACACGCAGGTAACCACGCTCGCCGTGCTGTTCGACGACTACATGGCGATCGCCGTGCGCGCCGACTCACCGATCCGCTCGATGCGCGAGGCCATCGAGCGGCTGCGCAAGGATCCCGGCGCGCTGTCGATCGGCGTCGCGCCGTCGCTCGGCGCCGGCGCGCATACCGGCGGCGTGGTGGCGCTGCGCGCGGGCGGCGTCGACGTGAAGAACGCCCGCTTCGTGGTCTACAAGTCGGCCGGCGAGGCCATCCTCGCGGTGATCGCGGGCGACCTCGACATGGCGGTGGGCACGGTCTCGAACTTCCCGCCGCACCTGCAGTCCGGACGCATCCGGCTGGTCGCGGTCACCTCGGGCAGGCGCCTGGGCGGCGTCATGGCGAACGTGCCGACCCTGCGCGAACAGGGCATCGACGGCGTCTACACGAACTGGCGCAGCGTCATCGGCCCGAAGTCGATGCCGCGCGAACAGATCGCCTTCTGGGAAGAGGCGCTCGGGGCGGTCGTGAAGAGCGACGAATGGCAGCGCGACCTCGAACGAAACTACTGGACAGGCAACTTCCTCACCGGCGAGGCGGCCGCCCGCTATGTCGACGAGCAGGCCCGGCAGTTCCGCGACATCTACAGCGTACTCGGAAAGAACGCACCATGAACCCCACGGCAAACCGCCCCAACATCCTGTTCATCACGTCCGACCAGCAGCGTGGCGACTGCTACGGCTTCGAGCGGCCGGAGATCCAGACGCCGCACCTCGACCGGCTCGCACGCGAGGGCACCCGATTCAAGGCGGCGATCACGCCCAACCTGGTCTGTCAGCCCTCGCGCGCATCGATGCTCACCGGCATGCTGCCGCTCACGCACGGGGTGTGGGACAACGGCGTCGACCTCGACCCGGCGGTCGGTGAACAGGGCTTCGCCGGTGCACTTGCCCGGGCCGGCTACGCAACCGCCTTCATCGGCAAGGCCCACTTCGCGACCAAGGCCACCTTCGCGCCCACCGGCACGCCTGAAGACCGCTTCAACGGCGAACTGTACGACCGCGGCTGGCTCGGCCCCTACATGGGATTCGAGCGCGCGGAACTGATGGTGCTCGGGCACATGCACCGGGCGCGTCCGCCGCAGCGTCCGATCGTCGGCCATTACGAGCGCTGGCTGCGCACCCGCGGCCGCGACGAGGAAGCGGCCGCGCTCTGGGCGGCCGAGACGCGTGCGGGCACCGGGGCTGCCCAGACCTGGAGTTCGGCACTGCCGGTCGCCTGGCACACCTCCACCTGGTGCGCCGACCGGACGATCGAATGGATCGGGCGGCAGGAGCGCAGCAAGCCGTTCTGCGCCTGGGTGTCGTTCCCCGACCCGCACCATCCGTTCGATGCACCGGCCCCGTGGTCGGGCCTGTACGACCCGCGTTCGCTCACGCTGCCGCAGCACCGCACCAAGGACCTCGAACGGCGGCCGTGGTGGCATCGCGCTGTGCTCGAGGGCAAGCCCGACCTGAGCGATCCAGTGATGCTGAAGTTCCGTACCGAAGGCTCGCGCTGCCCGGACCAGACCGACGAGCAGCTCGCCGAGATGACCGCGAACTACTACGCGATGATCTCGCTGATCGACCACAACGTCGGCCGGCTGATGGAATCGCTCGAGGCCCAGGGCCTCGCGCAGGACACGCTCGTAGTCTACAGCACGGACCACGGCGACATGCTCGGCAACCACGGCCTCTACCTGAAGCATCCGATCCCGTATGAAGACCTGCTGCGCATCGGGATGATCGCGCGCGGGCCGGGCGTCCAGGCCGGCCAGGTGGTCGACAGCCCGGTATCCACGGTCGACCTCGCAGCCACCTTCTGCGAGGCGGGCGGTGCCCGGCTGGCCGAGGGCGCGCAGAGCCGCAGCCTGCTGCCGCTGATGCGCGGCGAGCCCGAGCAACGGCCGGTCGCGTACAGCGAGTGGCACGTGCATGCCTCCCGCTGCGGCGTGGCGCTCAAGCTGCGCACGGTACGCACCCGCGATGCCAAGTGCACGTTCGAACTGGACAGCGGCGCGGGCGAACTCTACGACCTGCGCAACGACCCGGGCGAAATGGTGAACCGCTTCGACGACCCGGCCTTCAAGGGGCTGCGGGACGAACTCGAGCAGATGATGCACGACCGACCGGGCGAGGTACGCGATCCGCTGGCCGAGCCGATCGGGATGGCCTGAAGCGGCGACGAAGGCCCATCGAAGACCAATCGGTTGACCACAGCCGATCCACGGGCTTAGACTGAAGTCGTATTCAGGAGAGTGTCGGTCGTGCAGGTGCAGGTGCAGGTGCAGTTGAAGGCACAGTTGGCCACGACCGGCCGCCGAAGGCGCAACCCGCCCGGGATCGCTCAGGCCCATATACTGGATACGGTTTGGCAGACTGGAGAGCGACCCGGCTGCACTGCGAACGGCAGTTCGAACGCAGGCAGGATGGGGTCCACCGAAGGGGCAACGTGATTGCAGGCGCCTGAGCGCCGGCACCACGCAATCTCTCAGGTAAACGGACAGTCGGGCGGTGTCGGGTTCATCGACGCTGCCTCCCTGTCCGCACAACCCTGGAGAAAGCGATGAAAGTCATCGTGCTCGGTGCCGGCGTCGTCGGCACCACCGCAGCCTGGTTCCTGAACCAGTCTGGCCATGAAGTCACCGTCATCGACCGCCAGCCGGTCGCCGGCAACGAAACCAGCTTTGCCAACGGCGGGCAGATCTCGGTCAGCCATGCCGAACCCTGGGCCAACCCGTCGGCACCGCTGAAGGTGCTGAAGTGGCTCACGCGCGAAGATGCGCCACTGCTGTTCCGGCTGCGCATGGACCCGGCGCAGTGGCGCTGGTGCGCGCGCTTCATGCTCGAGTGCCTGCCGTGGCGTACCGACCACAACATCGCGCAGATCGTGCGGCTCGGGCTCTACAGCCGGGCGACGCTGCAGGCCCTGCGCGCCGAGACCGGCCTCGAGTACGACCACCTGACGCGCGGCATCCTCCATTTCTACACCGACCAGGCGGAGTTCGATGCCGCGATCGCCCCGGCACAGGTGATGCGCGACCACGGGTGCGAGGTCGACATGATCGATGCCGACACCTGCGTGCGCATCGAACCGGCGCTCGCCTCGGCCCGCGACCGGCTGGTCGGCGGCAGCTTCACGCCCAGCGACGAATCGGGCGATGCGCACACGTTCAGCGTCGAACTGGCGAAGCGCGCCGCCGCACGCGGCGTCACCTT
>CANGXU010000093.1 GCA_947457885.1 Betaproteobacteria bacterium | reverse complement strand
TGCGCGCGTCCATCGACATCGTGCACGTGCCGTACAAGGGCAGTGCGCCGGCGATCACCGACCTGCTCGGCGGGCAGGTCGAGATGTTCTTCGCGAACATGCTGTCGGCAATGCCGCACATCACCAGCGGCCGTCTGCGCGCGGTGGCGGTGTCGAGCGCGAAGCGCTCCGCCGTGCTGCCCTCGGTGCCGACGATGATCGAGGCCGGCTACCCGGATTTCGAGGCGAGCACGTGGTTCGGGTTACTCACGCCCTCGGGCGTGCCGGGCGAGATCGTGCAGCGACTGCATGCCGAGGTGGTGAAGCTGCTCGCCGGCAGGGAACTGCAGCAGCGCCTTGCCTCTGAAGGCGCCGTGGCGGTCGGCAACACGCCGGCAGAGTTCGCAGCCTACATCCGCAGCGAGACCGAGAAATGGACGCGCGTGGTCAAGGCCGCGCAGATCCGTGCCGAGTGAAGGGCAGGCCATGAACGACATCACACGCACGCTGGCTCGCTTCGTCGTCGACAGCACGCCGGACGCGGTACCGGCGCCGCTCTACCACGAAGCCACGCGCGCGCTGGTCAACTGGATGGGCTGCGCGATCGGCAGTTCGCAGACCGACACGGTCGGCAATGCGTTGCGCGGGCTCGCACCCTGCTTCGGTCCGCCGGTGGCGACGCTGTACGGCCGGGACGAGAAGGTCGACATGCTGCATGGGGCACTGTTGAACGGCATCAGCTCGCATGTGCTCGACTACGACGACACGCACGCCCGCGCGATCCATCCGAGCGCGCCGGTCTGGCCGGCGCTGCTGGCGATCGCGAGTGCCTGTGCCACGGGCGGCGATCGGCCGGGGTCTCTGCCCGGCATCGGGCCGGTCAGCGGACAGCGGCTGCTGCACGCGTTCGTGCTCGGTGTCGAGACCGAGTGCCGCGTCGGGCTGTCGGTGTTTCCGGAACACTACGAGATCGGCTGGCATATCACCGGCACCGCCGGCATTTTCGGCGCGGCAGCGGCCGCCGGCAAGCTGCTCGGGCTCGACGAGAAGCAGATGTGCTGGGCGCTGGGCATCGCCGCCACGCAGTCGTCCGGGCTGCGCGAGATGTTCGGCTCGATGTGCAAGAGCTTCCACCCGGGCCGTGCCGCGCACGGCGGCCTGATGGCCGCGCTGATGGCGCAGCAGGGCTTCACCAGTTCCGAGCAGGCGATCGAAGCGAAGCGCGGCTTCGCGCATGTGATGTCGACGAAGTTCGACCCGTCGGTGATCACTGAGCGACTGGCCGAGACCTGGGAACTGGCGAACAACATGTACAAGCCGTTCGCCTGCGGGCTGGTAATCCATGGCGTGATCGACGGCTGCATCCAGCTGTCGACCGAGCACGCGCTCACCGCCGACATGATCGAGTCGGTCGACCTCGTGGTGTCGCCGATCGTGATGGAGCTCACCGCCAGGAAGACGCCGAAGACCGGCCTCGAAGGCAAGTTCAGCGTCTACCATGCCGCCGCCGCCGCGCTGGTGCACCGCGCCGGTGGCGAAGCGCAGTTCGGCGATGCCTGCGTGAATGACCCGGTGGTGCGCGCGCTGCGCGAGAAGGTCGCCACGACCGTCGATGCCGCGATCCGCCGCACCGAAGGCAAGGTCACGGTGAAGCTGCGCGACGGGCGCGTGCTGTACCGGCATGTCGAGCATGCGCTGGGCACACTGCAGCATCCGATGTCCGATGCCGACCTCGAGCGCAAGTTCCGCGCGCTGGTGGTACCGCCGCTGGCCGGCGGCAAGGCCGACGCGATCCTCCAGGCCTGCTGGTCGATCGGCAAGGCCGCCGACGCGGGCGCCGCCCTGGACACTGCCACACGATGATGAACTGTCGGAGCCACTGAACATGCACAGCCTGCCCAGCCCCTGCGGCGCACACCTGGTCGCCCGCGCACTGAAGCGGCATGGGGTCGAACTGATGTTCGGCCAGAGCCTTCCTTCCGCGCTCTACCTGGTCGTGCCCGAGAACGGCATGCGCCAGGTCGCCTACCGCACCGAGAACGCCGGCGGCGCGATGGCCGACGGCTATGCTCGGGCCTCCGGCAAGGTATCGGTGGTCACCGCGCAGAACGGGCCTGCAGCCGCGCTGCTCGCACCCGCGCTGGCCGAGGCGCTGAAGGCCTCGGTGCCGATTGTGGCGATCGTGCAGGACGTGCGCCGCACGCAGACAGACCGCAACGCATTCCAGGACCTCGACCACTTCGACGTCTTCCGCGGCTGCAGCAAGTGGGTGCGCCGCATCCCCGAACTGTCGCGCATCGACGACTACGTCGACATGGCCTTCGTCGCCGCGGCGAGCGGACGTCCCGGCCCGGTCGTGCTGATGGTGCCGCAGGACCTGCTGACCGAGGCGCTGCCGCAGATGCCCGCCGAGCAGCGGCGCGCATCGCTGGGCACGTATCCGCTCGACCGTTGCAGCGCGGACCCGGCACTGGTCGAGCAGGCAGCCCGGCTGCTGGTCACGGCCCGGGCGCCGCTGATCGTCGCCGGCGGCGGCGTGCATCTGTCCGGCGCGCAGGCGGCGCTTGCATCGCTCCAGCAGTCGGCCGGCATCCCGGTGGCGACCACGGTGATGGGCAAGGGCGCCGTCGACGAGACGCATCCGCTGTCGCTCGGTGTGGTCGGCTACTTCATGGGCACGCGCAGCCGTACGCGGCATCTGCGGCCGCTGATCGACCAGGCCGACGTCATCCTGCTGGTCGGTACCCGTACCAACCAGAACGGCACAGACTCGTGGACGCTGTTCCCGAAGTCGGCGCGGTTCATCCATATCGATGTCGACGGCCTCGAGGTGGGTCGCAACTACGAGTCGCTGCGCCTGGTCGGCGATGCGCGCCTCACACTGCAGCAGCTCGGCGAGGCCGTCGCAGCGCAGGACCTTACGGCGCGCCGGCAGGCAACCGCCGGCGTGGCGCAGGCGATCGCCGGCGGGCATGCCACCTACCGCGCGGAGGCCGCCGCGCACCTGTCGTCTGCCGCCACGCCGATCCGCCCCGAACGCCTGATGCAGGAACTCGACCGGATGCTCACGCCCGAATCGGTCGTGGTGAGCGACGCGAGCTACGCCCCGATCTGGGCGGCCAGCTTCCTCACTGCGCGCCGCCCCGGCATGCGCTTCCTGGCGGGCCGTGGGCTCGCGGGTCTGGGCTGGGGATTTCCCGCGGCGCTGGGTACGAAACTCGCGCAGCCAGCCAGCGAGGTGGTCTGCCTCACCGGCGACGGCGGCTTCGCGCACATGTGGTCGGAGCTGGAAACCGCGAAACGCATGGGCATCAAGGTCACCGTGATCGTGCTGAACAACCAGATCCTCGGCTATCAGTGGCATGCGGAAGACGTGCTCTACGGCGGGCATACCGATGCCTGCCAGCTGGCGCCGGTCGACCATGCGGCGATCGCGAAGGCTTGCGGCTGCAACGGCATCCGCGTCGAGACCGCGGAGGCATTCGCACCGGCGCTGCAGGCTGCGCTGGCGTCGGACACCACGACGGTGATCGACGTGGTGACGGACCCGCGTGCGTTCCCGCCGATCACGTTGTTCGAGGGCAGGCTGGAAGGCTGAATACCACCCGAAGGAGGAGGAAGAGATGCCGAGGTACTGCAACAGACGGTCCTGGCCGTCGATGATGCGCGATCGCCTCGAGCGCATGCGCAACGCGCGGACCGGGATCCTGATGGCTTTCGCAGCGATGGCGTCGCTGCCCGCGCTGGTACCGGAAGCGTCCGCCCAGGCGGCCGCTTCGAAGGCGTACCCGGTAAAGACCATCCGCATGGTCCTGCCCTTCCCGCCGGGCGGCGCGACCGACATCATGGCCCGGCGCATCGGCCAGAAGCTGTCCGAGCGCTGGGGACAGCAGGTGCTGATCGAGAACCGCGCCGGGGCTGGCGGCAACATCGCGACCGAACTCGTGGCCAAGGCGGCACCCGACGGCTACACGCTGCTGTTCGCGGCCAGCGCACAGCTGGCGGTGAACCCGTCGCTGTACGGCAAGGTACCGTTCGACCCGGTGAAGAGCTTCGCCCCGGTGACGCTCGTGGGCAGCGTGCCGAACATCCTGGTCGCGCATCCGTCCCTGCCGGTGCGTTCGCTGAAGGAGTTCATCGCCTTCGCGAAGGCACGCCCCGGCCAGCTCAACTATGCGACGGCCGGCAGCGGCTCGACCGCGCACCTGTCCGTGGAACTGCTGAAGATCCGGACCGGCGTCGACATCGTGCATGTGCCCTATCGCGGCGCCGCGCCCGCGGTGAGCGACCTGCTCGGCGGGCAGGTACCGCTGATGATGGTCAGCATGCCCTCGGTGATCGGCCATGTGAAGGCGGGCAAGCTGCGTGCGATCGGCATGACCGGGGCGAAGCGTTCGGCGGCCGCCCCCGAGGTCGCGACCTTCGCCGAGACGCTGCCGGCGTTCGAGTCGAGCGCCTGGTACGGCATGCTGGCGCCGGCCGGCACCCCGGCGGAGATCGTCGACCGGCTGTTCGAGGAAACGGCCGCGATCCTGAAGATGGCCGACGTGCGGGAGACCTTCTTCGGACAGGGTATCGAAATCATCGGCAGCACGCCGGCGGAGTTTTCCGCCATCATCGAATCGGAGCTGACCAAGTGGGCAGCCGTGGTGCGCAAATCGGGCGCGAAGGTGGATTGAGATGACAGGCAAGGCACAGAAGGTCGTGCGGGTGTACATGGGCGAGGACCGACGGTCCCACTTCGAGGACGTGATGGTGCCCATGGGCGAATTCCGGCTCGGCACCCTGTTCTCGTACAAGACCGAGATAGCCGGGGTGAGCGGCGTGGTGTTTCGCGAGAATCCGCTCGACGGATCGCCCGACTTCCACACGCCGCCGCGACGCCAGTTCGTGATCACGCTGGTCGGCGCGGTCGAGCTGCAGGTGGGCGATGGCAGCACCCGGGTGTTCGGCCCCGGCGACGTGCTGTTCGCGGAGGATGTCGAAGGCGAAGGTCACTCGGCCCGGGAACTGCTCGGGCCCCGGCGCAGCCTGATCCTGCCGGTGCCGGATGCGTTCGACTTCAGGGCGTGGGTCGCGGGTTGAGCCGAACGGTGCCCGTGCGCCCGGTGGCGCGCTTCCGGCTGCGCATCGGCGCCCTTGCGCGGGTGCCTCTGCTGGCGGTGCTTGCGCTGCTCGCCGGCGGCTCGGCGCTGGCGGCAGAGCTCACCGTGTCCGCGGCGGCAAGCCTGAACAACGCATTCCGCGAACTGGCGCCTTTGTTCGTAGCGCAGAACCCGGGTACGCGAGTAGTGTTCAACTTCGCAGCATCGGACGCGCTGCTCGCCCAGATGGCGCGTGGCGCCCCGGTGGATGTCTTCGCATCCGCAGACGAACAGACCATGGATCGTGCCGGGCAGCAGAAGCTGCTGGTGGCGAGTTCCCGCCGCACATTCGCCCGCAACGCGCTGGTCGTCGTGGTACCTGCCGACGCGAAGGCGCGGCCGGCGGCGCTCGCCGACCTCGGCCAGCCTGCTTTTCGCCGCATCGCGCTCGGCAGCCCGGCCAGCGTACCGGCGGGGCGCTATGCGCGTGCCGCGCTGGAAGCGGCGAAGCTCTGGACGGCGATCGAGCCGCGCGTGGTGTTCGCGCAGAACGTACGCCAGGCGCTCGACTACGTGGCGCGTGGCGAGGTCGACGCCGGCTTCGTCTATGCAACCGATGCCCTGATCCTCAAAGACAAGGTGCGCGTCGTGCTCGAGGTGCCGACCTCGACGCCGATCCTGTATCCCGCAGCGGCGATCGCCGGCAGCGCCAATGCAGAGCTCGGGCGCCGCTTCGTCGACTTCCTGCTGTCCCCGGAGGCGCAGGCCGTGCTGATGCGTCAGGGCTTCCTGAAGCCATGACGCGCGGCCGGATAGTCAGAACGGGGATGCCGAACTGATCACCGCACCCGACCCCGCCGTCTGGATCACGCTCGGCCTCACGCTGAAGGTGGCCGCATGGGCGACCGGTATCAACCTGGTGCTGGGCACGGCCGTCGGCTGGCTGCTGGCGCGCAAGACCTTCCCCGGCCGCGAACTGGTGGACGCGATCCTCACGCTGCCCTTCGTGCTGCCGCCGACCGTGCTCGGCTACTACCTGCTGGTGCTGATCGGCCGGCGCGGCTGGCTCGGCGGGTGGCTGCACGACACCTTCGGCATCAACCTGATCTTCACCTGGCAGGGCGCGGTTATCGCCGCCTCGCTGGTGGCGTTTCCGCTCGTGCTCAAGGCGGCGCGCACGGCGTTCGAGGCGGTCGATCCGCAACTCGAGCAGGCGGCGCGGGTGCTCGGGCTGGGCGAGTGGGCGGTGTTCTTCCGGGTGACGGTGCCACTCGCATGGCCCGGCATCCTCGCCGGCACGCTGCTGGTGTTCGCGCGCTCGATGGGCGAGTTCGGCGCAACGCTGATGGTCGCGGGCAGCATTCCGGGCAAGACGCAGACCCTGTCGATCGCGGTGTACGAGGCGGTGCAGGCCGGGCAGGACTCGATCGCAAACACGCTGGTGCTGATCACCTCGATCACCTGCATCGTCGTGCTGCTTCTGGCCGGGCGGCTGGCACCGTCTGGGGCGCGCCGGTGAGCTTCAGCGTCGACATCGCGAAGTCGGTCGGCGGTACACGCCGCCGCTTCGAACTGCGCGTGGCGTTCGAGACGACCGCCCGGCGCACCGTGATCTACGGCCCGTCCGGCGCCGGCAAGAGCCTCACGCTGCAGGCGCTGGCCGGCCTGCTTGTGCCCGACCGCGGCCGCATCGTGTTCGGCGGCGAGACGCTGTTCGATGCCGCGGCGCGCGTGCATGTCCCGGCGCGGGCGCGCCGCTTCGGCTACCTGTTCCAGGACTATGCGCTGTTCCCCGGGCTGAACGTCCGGCAGAACGTCGCGTTCGGCCTGTCGACCGGGCTGCGCAATCCGCCGGGCAATGCCGGCGGCGCCGCGGTCGAGCGCTGGCTGGATGCGCTGCAGTTGCGCGAGGTCGCGCTGCAGCGTCCGGCCGAGCTGTCCGGCGGTCATCGCCAGCGCGTGGCCCTTGCCCGCGCGCTGGTCAACGAGCCACGCGCGCTGCTGCTCGACGAACCGTTCTCGGCGCTCGACCCGGAACTGCGCCAGCGCACGCGCGGCGAACTCGACCGGCTGCTCACGGCCATCGGCATCCCGATCGTGATGATCACGCACGATCCGGACGACATCGAGTGGTTCGGGGAGCGCACGCTGTACCTGCGCGAGGGCGGCATCCGCGAGGTGGACGATGACGGCTTGGACGGCAGCGCGGCAGGAAACAAGCGCGGATAATCCCTGCATGCAGATTCATGCCGACCTCAACCGGCGCGTCGCGATCGATACCCATGCAGTCGAATGGGTCGACTCGCCGTCGCCCGGCGTGCAGCGAAAGATGCTCGACCGCGATGGCGGCGAGGTGGCGCGTGCGACCTCCATCGTCCACTATGCGCCGGGTTCGAGCTTCCCGACGCATCGGCACGACCTCGGCGAGGAGATCTTCGTACTCGACGGCGACTTCCAGGACGAGGCCGGCACCCATGGTCCGGGCACCTTCATGCGCAACCCCCCGGGGTCGAGCCATGCGCCCGGCTCGGCCGGTGGCTGCACGCTGTTCGTGAAGCTGCGCCATGTGCACCCCGAGGACCTGCAGCAGGTGGTCATCGACACCACCACCGCGCAATGGCGGCAGGGGCTGGTCGAAGGCTTGAGCGTGCTGCCGCTGTGCGAGTTCCGCACCCAGCACACGGCGCTGGTGCGCTGGGCACCCGGCACCCGCTTCCAGGCGCACCGGCACTGGGGCGGCGAGGAGATCTACGTGATCGACGGCGTGTTCGAGGATGAATACGGACGCTATCCGGCCGGCAGCTGGCTGCGCAGCCCGCATCTGAGCCAGCACCGACCATTCAGCGCGGAAGGCTGCACGATCCTGGTGAAGACCGGGCACCTGGTCGATGCTCGACACGGCGCCGTGGCAGGATAGCGATGGCTGCGTGAGCCTGGTCGGTACCCATTGCACACCCCCGATGGCGACGGCATCATGCCCCTGCGCGTTGAGCGCAACAGACAGAAAGGACGAACATGCCCGCAGCAAGCCTCTCCTTCGACCACACCCATGTGATCAGCCCCGACCCGAAGGGCACCGCCGACTGGTACATCGACCGCCTCGGTGGAAAGGTCGAGCGTTCGGTCGAGATCGCGGGCGCGCCGCAGATCTACCTTTCGTTCGGCGGCGGCGCAATGATCATCGTTCGTGGCCAGCGTCCCGGCGAGGCCGCTACCGGCAAGACCGACCTGCAGTGGGGTATCGACCACTTCGGCATGCGCGTGACGGGCGACTTTGACGCGCTGTGCACCGAGCTGCGTACCAAGGACGTGAAGTTCCTGATGGAGCCGACCGTGATCAACCCTACCACGCGCATCTGCTTCATCGAGGCACCCGATGGCGTGAGCGTCGAACTGCTCGAACGCAAGGACTGACACCATGACCGTAGAAGTCAAACCCACGCTGCGCGTGATCAGCGAAGCCGACTTCCCCGGCAAGCGGGGCGTCACCGACGGGCAGACCTACCAGCGCCTGGTCGGCTGGCCCGGCGTGCAGGACACCGACCGCGTCCGGGTCGGACGCGCCACCTACAAGCCTGGTACCTACGAACAGTTGCACTGGCATCCGATCGAGGCCTGCTACTACGTGATCGCCGGCCATGCGACGGTGCGCAACTTCAACGGCGATGAATTCGAGGTCGGGCCCGGCTCGATGATCTACGCGCCGGCTGGCATCGCCGGTGCGCACGAGTGGGAGGTGAGGGAATACCTGGAACTGCTCGATATCCGCGCGACCAACGAGACGGACAAGAAGATCCAGTACACGGTCGACAAGGAGACGAAGCGCTCGTACATCGACCTCGAAGACCTGCAGTACCGGGAAGCGATCAGCTTCAAGTCGCACTACTAGCCAAGGCTGTCCACCCCACGCAAGATGTGGCGCGTCGCCTCGCAGAGGGCTGCGCGCCCGGAGGAGGTTTCATGAAGTACGCGCGTTCGAACGGCCCGAAGGCACTGCTCGGGCTGATGTCGCTGGCGACCCTCGCCACGTTGGCCCTGCCGGTCCACGCCCAGGGCCAGTACCCGAACCGTCCGATCCGGATGATCTCGCCCTTCCCGCCCGGCGGCCCGACCGACCTGGTCGGCAGGCTGGTATCGTCGCGGCTCGCCGAGAACCTCGGCCAGCCGCTGGTGATCGAATCGCGCCCGGGCGCGAGCGGTAACGTGGGCCTGGAACTGGCCGCGCGTGCCGCACCGGACGGCTACACGATCGTGCTCAGCTCGCCGGTGATCGCGCTGAGCCCGCTGATGTACACCAAGCTCAACTACGACCCGCAGAAAGACCTTGCACCGATCGCGCTCGTCGGCGCGGTGCGCAACGTGCTGGTCGTGCATCCGTCGGTGCCGGCGAAGAACCTGAGGGACCTGGTGCAGATCGCGCGCAAGTCACCGGGCCGCCTGAACTACGGCTCTGGTGGGGTCGGCACCACCACACACCTTGCACCCGAACTGCTGAAGAGCCTCGAGAAGCTCGACATCGTACATGTGCCTTACAAGGGATCAGGCGTCGCGCTGGGCGCGCTGGTCGGTGGCGAGATCGACATGCTGGTGGTCGCGGCGCCAGCTGCAGTGCAGCAGATCAATGCAGGGCGGGTACGCGCGCTGGCCGTGCTGATGCCGGAACGTTTCAGCGACCTGCCGAACGTGCCGACCTCGAAGGAATCGGGCTTCCCGAACTTCGAGATCAGCGTCTGGTACGGCATGCTGGCACCGACCGGCACCCCGCGTGAGATCATCAACCGCCTCAATGCAGAAATGGCGAAGGCCGTCAGCGCACCGGACATGAAGCCCAAGTTCGCCAGCGCCGGCGTCGAACCGATGACCAGCACCCCCGAGGAATTCGGCGCGTTCATCCGCAGCGAGTCGAAGCGCTTCGCCCAGGTGATCAGGGATGCCGGCATCAAGGGCGACTGAGCGCCGATCGCACACCACCATCGAACGAACGACTGGAGTCGCAGCATGAAGGGCAACAAGCCGCCGGTGATCGACATGCACAGCCATGTGCTGCCCAGGGCCATGGTCGAGGCGATCCGCCAGCGGCCGAGCGACTTCGGCATGACGGTGCGCGGCACCGGCGCCGACGAGGCGCTGGTGCGTGACGACAACCACGGCTCGCCGCTGTTTCCCGAGTTCCATGACGTCGACGCCAAGATCGCAGGCATGGACCGCAAGGGCATCGACATCTCGGTGCTGTCGGTGACGCCGGTGGTGTTCTTCTACTGGCTCGACGCCGACAAGGGCCTCGATGCCGCGCGCGTGCTCAACGACGGCATCGCCGCGATGGTGGCCTCGCGCCCGACACGCTTCCGCGGCATGGCCACGCTGCCGATGCAGGATGTCGATGCCGCAGTTGCCGAACTGGAGCGCGCCACGCGCGAGCACGGCTTCCGCGCGGTCGAGCTCGGCTGCCGCATCAAGGGCGACCTGGTCTCGGATGCGAAGTTCCGCCCGGTGCTCAAGCGCGCAGCGGAACTCAAGGTGGCAGTGTTCGCCCATCCGTACATCGCAGGCGCGCTGCCCAAGGACCTCTGCAGCTACTACCTCGGCAACACCCATGGCCTGCCGTTCGACACCGCGCTGATGGCCTCGCACCTGATGCTTGACGGCACGCTCGACGCCCTGCCCGACCTCGATTTCATTCTCGCCCACGGCGGCGGCCACCTGCCCTACCAGTTCGGCCGGCTCGACCACGGATACCAGGTGCGCAAGGAAGCCAAGGTCAACACGTCGAATCCGCCCGAGTCTCAGCTGCACCGCTTCCGCTTCGACTCGCTGACCCATGACGTCGAGTCGCTGCGCTTCCTGATCCGCCGCGTCGGCGCCGATCGCGTGATGATCGGCACCGACGCGCCGTTCGACATGGCCGAAGACGATCCGCTCGGCATGCTCGCGCAGGTAGACGGCCTCACCGACGCGCAGCGCGAGCGCATCCTCTCGCTGAACGCCCTGGAAGTACTCGGCGAGAAGCCCTGATGCCGGGCGCAGCACGGCCCGAGCTGCTGGCGATCGCGCCGGTCTACCCGCCGGCGCTCGCCGAGGCGGAGACCTTCTGCACGCTGCACCGGCGCTGGCTGCTGCCCGACGTCGATGCCTTCCTGCGCGAACACGGCGCGCGCATCCGCGTGCTGGTGACCACCGGCGTGCGCGGCTTCACGGCACGCGACCTCGACGAGTTGCCGAACCTCGGCCATGTCGCCTGCTTCGGCATGGGCCACGGCACGTTCGACCTCGCTGCTGCGAAGGCGCGCGGCATCACCGTGAGTAACACGCCCGACTGGACCGACGAGGCGGTGGCCGATGTCGCGCTCGGGCTGATGATCGGCACGATGCGCCGCCTGTGCGAAGCCGACCGCTTCGTGCGCGCCGGCCGCTGGCCAGAAGGCCCGTTCCCGATGAGCACCGACCTGCGCGGCAAGACGGTCGGGCTGGTCGGGCTGGGGTCGATCGGCCGCGCGGTTGCGCGCAGGGTCGAAGGTTTCGGCATGAAGGTCGTGTGGCATGGGCCTTCGCCGAAGGCGGATGCGCCGTGGCCGTACTTCTCGGCGCTGGTGCCGATGGCCGAAGCGGTCGACTGCCTCGTGGTGTGCTGTGCCTCGACCGCAGCCACCCGGAGGCTGGTAGATGCACACGTCCTGGCCGCGCTCGGCCCGCAGGGCTTCTTGGTCAACGTGAGCCGCGGCGCGGTGGTGGACGAGGCTGCCCTGATCGAGGCACTGGCCTCGGGCGTGATCGCAGGCGCCGGGCTGGAAGTGTTCGAGGACGAGCCGCGGGTACCGGCGGAGCTGCGCGCGATGGACCAGGTGATGCTGGTGCCGCACATCGGATCGTCGACGCGCGAGATACGCGCGCATCGGCAGGCGACGTTCATCGGGAACGTGAAGGCCTTCCTTGGAGGCGACGGGCGAACGCTCGCCTGACTGCAAACCGTCGGACTTCAACGGCCGGAGCGGCAGCGTGCGGGTTTTCATGGCGAATTATCTGTGGAGATAATGCGCTCGGTCCACGCAAGCTGTGGGTGTGAAGCGAGAAAGACACCCGGTCGGACGCCGAGTTATGGAGACAGTCGGCGGTGGTAACCGGCACTTTCGTCTCCCTACAACACGGTTAGCCATCATGGACCTTTCCGTACTCGGCATTGCCGTTGCCTCAAAGCGAGACGCCGGGACGCTCGTTCAGTATTCATTTTTTTGCCAGAAGGGCGCGAAGATGAAGTGCTCTTTTCGCTACTCAGAAACATGCTTATTGGTTCCGAACTGTCCTTCGCCGATCCAACGAACGGCGATTGCGACTTGGAAGCTAAACGCAGTGGCAGTGGCTACGAAATTAAGCGTGGCTGTCATGGCGCTTACGGTACTTGGCGCACTGCTACTCTTGAAGAGGTACATGCTTGGTTGCTTCCCGGAACGCTCGCGGCACAACGTCGGGCGCGCCCCGGGTGTGGGGCGATGCTTGTTGTTCCAAAGTGCGGAAAGTGATGGCTAACCCGACGCTCGACCTCGCTCACTTCGGTCGCTGGACGCTGCGCGATAGAGCCGCGCAGCGCCGGTTAGCTTCACGTTGAGCGGCTAGACTGCGTGAATTGCCCTAAGCATCACTCCCGCTTGGCTATTTGCGACTCGGAGAGTGCCGCTGGTTACGTTTGCGAAAGCTGTAAAGGGAAGTGGCTGCCAGGCCGTTGGATCGATGCACTAAAGCATCGGATTCGAAGTGTGGCGCCAGAGGAGTTCAGGGCGAAGCTCATGAGTGGCAAGACGCATGTCACCACGCTGCCTTGCCCGTCTTCTTGCGGACCCCTGACTGCGTCTATGCTCGGTCCCATCGAGCTAGATTGGTGCCCTCACTGCAATGGCGTTTGGTTTGACGAAGGCGAGATCGACAAAGCGATTGAGGTGCTGGTGCCAACCAAAAAGACAAACGACTGGGGAGACATTGATGTCCTTCAGCTCTTGGATGGAATAATCGGTGGCTTGTCGTAGAGCGTTTATGCGAGCGCTCGTAAAGACCAACCGCGACGCCAATCAAGCTACAGGCCCGAGAAGATTGAACCCGCCGCCCAACCAGACGTTGGAACGGACCGCCACCAGCGTCGCCCGCTCAACTCTGCGTTGAGCATCCCGATACGCTACCTATGGCACACGACGTGACCGTTGCAGTGCGTACGGCATTGCCGTATACTTTGACGTGTGCGAACAGTCGCGGAAACCCCAATCTTTCAACGGTACGCCGCTGAGGTGTGGAGCGCGGCCGAGCGCGAGCATTTCATTTCTTACATTGCCTCTAATCCCGAGGCAGGCGCATTGATTCGCGGCAGCGGCGGATGTCGAAAAGTGCGTTGGGCCGCTTCTGGCCGCGGAAAGAGCGGTGGGGCCCGAGTTATCTATTTCAACGCGGACGACTCAACGATCTGGTTGCTCATCGCCTATACGAAGGCGAAGTTCGACAACCTTCCGACGACGTTCCTGGCACAACTGAAGCGGGAGATTGAAGATGTCCTCTGAGCTCAACAAGTTTCAGCAAGACCTGCTTGCCTCTGTGAGGCAGATGCGGCAAGGCAAAGCCGCCAAGGTAACCGAGGTCAAGTTGCCCGATGCTGCGGTCGCTCGTGCGAAGGTAGGGCTATCGCAACAAGACTTTGCGCTATTGCTGGGCGTGTCGCCTCGTACCCTACAGGACTGGGAGCAGGGGCGGCGTGAACCAACAGGCGCTGCCCGAACATTGCTTCGCGTGGCTGTGGCCAACCCGAAGGTCCTGCTTGCTCTGGGCAACTGATGCCCAACCTGGCGTTCGAGAGGACCTCCGCCAGCGGCGCCCCGCGAGCCGGGCTCCGCTATTGTCCGTCTCGCGGGGCGCCGCTAGCTGCGGCCTCTCAACTCTCACGTTAGGGCTCTAGATGGGCGGCGTTGATCACTCGGTCGCAACGCTTCGATTCTTTGGCGACGACCTGATCCCAAACGAGATATCGGCGATGCTTGGCGCGCAGCCATCGGCATCGTGCGTAAAGGGCCAAGAAATCGTCGGCCGAGCCACTGGGCAGATTCGATATGCGAAAACTGGAAGCTGGCATCTCTACTCCGAGCGGCGCGAGCCAGAAGATTTGGAAGCCCAAGTTTTTGAACTGCTAGGTCAGCTCACGGATAGCCTAACCGTCTGGCAATCGCTCGCGCGATATGAACCCAACCTTTTTTGCGGCATATTTATGGCGACGGGCAATGACGGGCTAGTACTATCTCCTAGGGCGCTTTTTTCTCTTGGACAGCGAGGCATCGCTCTCCAGTTAGATATCTATGGTTGCGACGGTGAAGACGGGCGCGCAGAGCCCTAACCTGGC
>CANGXU010000092.1 GCA_947457885.1 Betaproteobacteria bacterium | reverse complement strand
TCCTCGATCGCCTTGGCGTTGTAGGCGAGGCGCAGGAACGCGCTGTTGGTCACCCCGGGAATCTCGACGGGATACTGGAACGCGAGGAAGACGCCCGCCCGGGCGCGCGCGTCCGCCGGCAGGTCGAACAGGTTGCGCCCATCGAACAGCACCTCCCCGCCGGTGACCTCGTAGGCCGGATGGCCAGCCAGCACCTTGGAGAAGGTACTCTTGCCGGAACCGTTCGGCCCCATGATCGCATGCACTTCGCCGGCACGCACGGTCAGGTCGAGCCCCTTCAGGATCGGCACGCCGTTGACCGTTGCATGGAGGTTTCGGACTTCGAGCAGCATCGCTGCGTTGGCGTCGATCATCCTACGGATCCTTCGAGCTTGAGGCCCAGCAGCTTGGTCGCCTCGACAGCGAATTCCATCGGCAGGTGGATGAACACGTCGCGGCAGAAGCCGTTGATGATCATCGAGATCGCCTGCTCGGCATCGACCCCGCGCTGGGCAAAATAGAAGAGCTGTTCCTCGCCGATCTTCGAGGTCGTGGCCTCGTGCTCGACGATGCTGGCCGGGTTCTGCACGGTCAGGTACGGGAACGTGTTCGCCGAGCAGCGATCGCCGATCAGCATCGAATCGCACTGGGAATAGTTGCGTGCACCGTCGGCCGAGGCGCCGATCTTCACCAGCCCGCGGTAGCTGTTGCTCGATCGGCCCGCCGAGATGCCCTTGGAGACGATCTTGCTGCGGGTGTTCTTCCCGACATGGATCATCTTGGTGCCGGTGTCGGCCTGCTGCATGTGGTTGGTCAGCGCGACAGAGTAGAACTCCCCCGACGAACCCTCGCCGAGCAGCACGCAGCTGGGGTACTTCCAGGTGATCGCCGAGCCGGTCTCGACCTGCGTCCAGGAGATCTTCGAGTTGCGGCCCTGGCACAGCCCGCGCTTGGTCACGAAGTTGTAGATGCCGCCGACGCCGTTCTCGTCGCCGGCGTACCAGTTCTGCACGGTCGAATACTTGATGTCGGCATCGTCGAGCGCGACCAGTTCCACCACCGCCGCATGCAGCTGGTTGGTGTCGAACTTGGGCGCGGTGCAGCCCTCGAGGTAGCTCACCGAAGCGCCCTCTTCCGCCACGATCAGCGTGCGCTCGAACTGGCCGGAATCCTGGGTGTTGATCCG
This sequence comes from Betaproteobacteria bacterium, assembly GCA_947457885.1. Taxonomy (GTDB): domain Bacteria; phylum Pseudomonadota; class Gammaproteobacteria; order Burkholderiales; family CAIKXV01; genus CAIKXV01. The sequence continues at coordinate 13,346 of CANGXU010000092.1, read as the reverse complement.
GAAATAGGTCGACAGGTCCATCGGGCACTTCACGCCCTTCGGGATGAACACGAACGAGCCGTCGGTGAACACCGCCGAATTGAGTGCCGCATAGAAGTTGTCGGACGTCGGCACCACGCTGCCCATGTACTTGCGCACCAGTTCCGGATGATCGTGCACCGCTTCCGAGATCGAGCAGAAAATGATGCCGACCTCGGCCAGCTTGGCCTTGTAGGTGGTGGCCACCGAGACCGAGTCGAAGATCACGTCGACCGCGACGCCGGCGAGCGCCGCGCGCTCGTTCATCGGCACGCCCAGCTTCTCGAACGTCTTCAGCAGTTCGGGATCGACCTCGTCCATCGAGGCCAGCTTCTTCTTCGGCTTCGGTGCCGAGTAGTAGATGATGTCCTGGTAGTCGATCGGCGGATGCGACACGTTCTGCCAGGTCGGCTCGGTCATCGTCAGCCAGTGCCGGTATGCCTCGAGCCGGAACTGGAGCAGCCAGTCGGGCTCGCCCTTCTTCGCCGAAATCATCCGGATGACGTCTTCGGACAGGCCGCGCGGCGCGGTCTCCGACTCGATGTCGGTGACGAAGCCATGCTTGTACGGCTGGCTGACGAGTTGCTGAAGGACTGCGCTCATGGATGCTCCGCGGTCGTCTGTTGCCGGACGGATACACGACATCGGGTCGCGCTCCCCGCCCTGTGGCTATTCCCAAGTGGAACAGTCAGGATTATCTTATTGTTGACCAATTCGATCAAGAATACCCGGCGTGTCCGTGCCAGACCGCGCCGGGCCTGCGGCTGTCAGACGTTGAACGACTCGCCGCACCCGCATTCGCTCCTGGCGTTCGGGTTCTCGAAGCGGAAGCTCTCGTTCAGCCCCTTGCGCACGAAATCGACCGAGGTGCCATCGAGGAACGGCAGGTTCTTGCGCTCGACCAGCACCTGCGCCTCGTGCGACACGAAGCGTTCGTCGTCGGGACCGACCTCACTGGCAATGTCGAACGTGTAAGCGAGGCCGGAACAGCCGACCTTCTTCACGCCCAGCCTGAGGCCGATGCCGCCTGCCTTCTCGACCTGCCGGCGGATGTGCTTCGCCGCGCTCTCGGTGAGGGTGATTGCCATCTCGCTCTCCTTCGTCTGTCGTTGTCTGCCGGCGCCGCGCTCAAACGGCCATGGCCGTGAGGCGCCGCAGCCGGCTCGCCGTCGCCGCCACGGCCGCCGCGAGATCGCGGATCTGCTGCGCGTCGTTGTCCGGTCCGAGGCTGACCCGCACCGCGCCGCGCGCCAGATCAGGAGTCACGCCCATCGCCAGCAACGTCGCAGAAGGTTCGGTACTCATGCTCGAGCAGGCCGACCCGCTCGCCACGCAGAAACCGAGCCGGTCGAGTTCGATCACCAGCGTCTCGCCGTCGATGCCATCGAGCGCAAAGCAGGTCGTGTTCGGCACCCGTGGCGCCAGGCGCCCGAACACCGTCGCGCCGGCCGCCGCCAACCGGGCATCGAGTTCATCGCGCAGGGCAACGCAGTGGGCCTCGAAGGCTGCCAGGCGCGCCACCGCAAGGTCGCACGCAGCGCCGAAGCCGACGATGGCAGGGACGTTCTCGGTACCGGAACGCATGCCCGACTCGTGCCCACCGCCGTGCAGCAGCGGCTTGAGCTCGATGCGCTTGTCGAGGACCAGCGCGCCGGCACCCTTGGGCCCGCGCAGCTTGTGCGCCGACACGGTCAGGCCATGGACGCCGAGCGCCTCGAAATCGACCGGCACCTTGCCCAGGGCCTGCACGGCATCGCTGTGCATCCACGCCCGGGCCTGGCGCGCCCGCGCGGCGATCGCCGCGACCGGTTGCAGCACGCCGGTCTCGTTGTTCGCGAGCATCGTGGAAACGATTCCGGTGGGCTGACGCAATGCGACGTCCAGGTCACCGAGGTCCGCGACGCCGTCGGCGTCCACGGCCAGCCGGCGCAGCGTCCAACCGGCGCGCACGAGGTCCCTGGCCGGCATCGCCACGCACGGATGGTCGATCGCACCCACCACGATCTGCTGCGGCCGGAGCATGGCGGCTGCGCCCTTGATGAACAGGTTGTTGGCCTCGGTGCCACCGCTGGTGAACACGACCTGCGCCGGACGCGCACCGACCGCGGCAGCGACCTGCTCGCGGGCGCGGTCGACGGCACGCCGCGCAACCGTGCCCATCTCATGGCGGCTCGATGCATTGCCGTGCTGCTGGCGCAGGAACGGCAGCATCGCCTCCAGCACCGATTCATCGATCGGCGTGGTCGCGTTGTGGTCGAGGTAGACCGGTACGCTCACGACAGCCCGACCACCGCGCCGAGGTCGCGTGCCAGCGACTCGCGCCGCTCGCGCAACTTGATCACGTGGGTATCGTTGGCACGTTCGCGCTGCGCATCCACGAGCTGCTTCAGGCTGATGGCGCGCAGATAGTCGAAGATATGCGAGTTCAGGCTCGCCCAGAGATCGTGGGTCAGGCACTTCTGCTCGTCGTGGCAGTTCTCGCGGCCGCCGCACTGGGTGGCGTCGATCGGCTCGTCGACGGCGAGGATGATGTCGGCGACCGACATCTCGTCGAGCGAGCGGGTCAGCTTGTAGCCGCCGCCCGGGCCACGCACGCTGTCGACGAGCTGGTGGCGCCGCAGCTTCCCGAACAACTGCTCGAGATAGGACAGCGAGATGCGCTGGCGGTTGCTGATCTCGGCGAGCGTGACCGGCTGGCCGCCATAGCGCAGGCCGAGATCGATCATCGCAGTCACCGCGAACCGCCCTTTAGTCGTCAATCGCATGCCGGCCTCCGCCATCGGGAACAGTGTTGACCATGACCGGATGGTACTTAAACCCGATCAATTTGGTCAACTATAGGTGGGCTGTCCGTGTTCCACGCCCCTGCCCAGAAGCGCCGCCGGACCGGGCACGGCCCCTGCCCGCAAGTCTATCGGGACGGCGTGTCGCCGGCGGCGGCGGCGCGCGCCGCCTCGGCCGCGGCAAGCACCCCGCGCAGGATGTTCACTTCCTCCTGCTCCAGCCGGGCCTTGCGCGCCAGCCGGGCGATGCGCTCCATCAGGCGGCTCGGCCGGCCGGGCACCAGGAAATCGAGCGCGACCAGCGTACGCTCGGCATGGTCCAGCAGCTGGACCACCTGCTCATGCGTGGCCAGCGGCGAGTCGAGGCCATCGTCCGGGCGCGTGCCATCCTCGCCCGCCGCCGCGAGGGCCGCCATGCGAAGTTCGTAGCAGAGCACCTGTACCGCCGCGCCCAGATTCAGCGACCCGTACTCGCCGCCGGTCGGAATGCGCACGAGGAAGTCGCAGCGGTTCACGTCGACCCGCGCAAGACCGTTGGTCTCGTTGCCGAACACCAGCGCCACCTCGCCATGGGCGGCAAGGTCCAGCAGCCTTGGCATCAGCATGCGCGGCGGCATCGACACCGGCGCATGGTCGCGCGGACGCGCTGCGACTGCGACCGCGACCACGCAGCCGGTCACCGCCGAGTCGAGGTCCGGATGCAGGCCGATCGCGTCGATCAGGTCACGGGCACCAGAGGCTCGCCGGTAGGCTTCGTCGTCCGGAAACCGCTCGGGCATGACCAGGCAAAGGCGGGACAGTCCCATCGTCTTCATCGCACGGGCCGCGGCGCCGATGTTGCCAGGATGCCGGGGAGAATGCAGCACCACGCGCACCCGTGACAGGCGCTCCAGAGGCGACAGGGAGGGATCGGTCGCCAAGGGTGCTAGACTCCGCCGCCTTCGTCATCATGCCCGGCGCAAACCGCCAGCACCCCGGGCCCGCGGGTTCCGCGGACTGCGCGCACCGAAAGGCCACCATGCTGCACCCGATGCTCAATACTGCGGTCAAGGCCGCCCGCCGTGCCGGCGCGATCATCAATCGTGCCTCGCAGAATCTCGACGTACTGACCGTGCGCAGCAAGTCGCCGAACGACTTCGTGTCCGAAGTCGACCGCGATGCCGAAGCCGCGATCATCGACGTGATCAGCAAGGCCTACCCGGATCATGCGATCCTGGCGGAAGAGAGCGGAAGTTCGGGACAAGGCGAGTACGAGTGGGTGATCGATCCGCTCGACGGTACCACCAATTTCCTGCACGGCATGCCGCACTATGCGGTCTCGATCGCGCTGCGCCACAAGGGCGTGCTGACGCACGGGGTGATCTACGACCCGGTACGCAACGAACTGTTCACCGCGTCCCGCGGCGCCGGCGCCTTCCTGAACGACCGGCGTATCCGGGTGAGTCGACGCACGCAGATGGCCGACTCCCTGATCGGCACCGGTTTCCCGTTCCGGGAACTGTCCGACTTCGACAGCTACCTCGGCATGCTGAAGGCGGTGATGCCCAGGTGCGCAGGCATCCGCCGCGCCGGCGCCGCGTCGCTCGACCTCGCGTACGTGGCGGCTGGCCGCTTCGATGGGTTCTGGGAGTTCGGGCTGTCGCCGTGGGACATCGCCGCCGGTGCGTTGATGGTGTCAGAATCCGGCGGGCTGATCGGCGACGCGTGCGGCGAACCCGGCTACCTGGAGTCCGGCGCCGTCATCGCCGGCACGCCGAAGGTGTTCGGACAACTGCTGACCGCGCTCGCGCCGCACCTGCCGGCGCGCTATCGCCCGGTCCGTGCGGGCGAAGCAGCGGCATCGCAGCCAGCCACCCCTGACGCCTGACGCAAGACCCCGGACCGTCCCTCAGACGCGAACCCTCGAAAGCGATTCGTTCAATCCTGCGGCCACGGCCGCAAGCGCCTGCGACGCATCGGCGATGCCACGCACCGCCGACGCACTGTTCTCGGACATCAGCGCGATCTGTTCGACGTTGCGCGCGATATCGTCGGCCGCGCTCGACTGCTCCCGGGTCGCCAGTTCGATCCCGCCGATCAGCCCGAGGCTGGCCGCTGCGGAAGCCTTGATGCCCTCCAGCGCCTGCCCGGTCGCGACCACCTGCTCGACGCTGACATGGACCTGCGCATCGCCGGCCTTGATACCCTCGAGGGCGGCCCTGGTTTCGCCGTTCAGCGCGGCGATGATGCCGACGATCTCCGCCGCAGACTGGTTGGTGCGTTCGGAAAGCTTGCGTACTTCGTCCGCCACGACCGCGAAGCCACGCCCCTGCTCACCCGCCCGCGCCGCCTCGATCGCCGCGTTAAGGGCGAGCAGGTTGGTCTGGCTGGCGATGCCGGAGATGACCGCGACGATCTTGCCGATCTCGGCAGCCGAGGCTGACAACCGCTGCACGGTCATGGCCGTACTGCTTACCGTATCGGCCAGTGCTCGTGTGTCCTCTGCCGCACGGCGCGACATGTCGATGCCGTGCTCTGCATCGGCGGCACTCGCACGCGCCGCCTGCGTTGCCTTCTCGACGTTACCCGCGACCTCACCGATCGCCACCGTGACCTGCTCCACGGCCGCAGCGGTGGAGGCAGCAGCATCGCTCACCACGCTCGCCTCGCGGGCGACGCTGTCGCTGGCTCCGGCGACCGACCGCGATTGCATGCCGGTGTCGCGCGCCGCCTGCTGCACATTGATGAGGATCGCCTGCAGATTTGCCAGCATGGCGTTGTACGCGTCGGCCATGCGGCCCAGTTCGTCGCGGCGCTCCAGGCGCACCACCCGGCGCAGGTCGCCATCGCGCTGGGTGGTACGCATCGCGTCGCGGAGGCTCCCGAGATCCCTCAGCAGGCAGCCCACCACGCCGAACCCGAGGTAGCCGGACAGCACCAGCGCGGCGGCGAAGGCCACCGACAGTTCCACCGCCAGCCCCACCGGCAGGCCGCCATCGAGCGCGGACAGCGCAACGAGGCTGCGCACGAAAAGGAACAGCGTCACCAGCACTCCGGCACCGATCGCGCAGCGCAGGCGCGTACCGAGTCCCATGCCGCCGATCGCGCCCCACAGCCCCTTGCGCACGATGCGGCCTTGCTCGACGGTCAGAGGCGCGCCCTGGTCGAGATGGCGGTAGGCGCCGGCGACACGGCGCAGGATCTCCGGTGGCGCCTTGCGCCGCACCGACTCGTAGCCGACGACCTGACCGTTCTCGCGCAGCGGCGAGGTGAACGCATGCACCCAGTAGTACCCACCATCCTTGCGCCGGTTCTTGATGTAGCCGGACCAGGGATCGCCCGCCTTGAGGCTGCGCCAGAGGTCGCGGAAAGTTTCCTCAGGCATGTCCGGGTGGCGCACCACGTTATGCGGCTGGCCGACCAGTTCCTCGCGGCTGAAACCGGACAGTTCCACGAACAGGTCATTCGCAGCGACGATGGTGCCATCGACGTCGGTGCGGCTGTAGATGAAGCGGCCGTCGGGTACCTGTGTCTCTACGTCGATGACGGGCGGGTAGTTGCGCATCGCAGCCTCTGCTTTCTCTGGCCGGCCGGGCGCCGGGACTGTCGATCCGGCGCCGGAGACACGCCGATCGGAATGCAGATCGACGAGCCGATCGTGCCCGACTCGTATACCGGCGGCCGTATCGCGGTCACCGGGTTCCTGGATGGCGAGCGGACAGTTGCCTGTCAGAGCACGGACACCCAAGGAGTTTATCGGCAGCACGGCGCGCGCCTTGAGCCGCGCCGTTGGCCACTGCTGCGTAACGTGGCACGAACGGGTCGAATCTGCGCTCGCGCCCCGACCGATGGATCCAGTCGCCCGTGCAGCGGCTGCCTGCGAGTGCTACTTGATCAGGAAATCGTGGCGCTGCTTGCCTGCCGCTTCCGCCTCGCTCAACCACACCGGCGTCCTTCCGCGCCCGGACCACGTTTTTCCGGTTTGCGGATCCCTGAACTTTGCGGCCACTGGCGTTTTCGCGCGTGTCTTCCGGGCTGCACCACCTTCGAGGGCGGCACGCAACTCGCCGATGCTCACGTCATGTTTTGCCATCATCGCCAGGATGGCCTTTATCGCAGGCTGCTTGTCTTTTTTCTTCAGGATTTCTGCTGTTTTTTGCAGCGCAGCGATGCGCTTTTGCACAGTAGCAAGGCTCAGTTTGGGCATGATCTCGGAGTCGGTTTTGAGAGGGTCATCAAATCCAGTATAAACGCGCCCGCGCATTATGGAACGAATCGACTCGATGTTATCGACGCCACCTGCCAGGAAGTTAAGGGGGAATGAACGAAGTCGACAAAACGGCCATTCGAAGGGACCGGAGCCGACGATCCTGACGCATGGGTAGTGCACTTCCAAGCCCGGGCACCGGCGTGAGAATCGAGTGATTCAGTTGCCTGCAGTCGAGGGCCGCCCGACTGCGCGCAATCTTCCTGGCTGGCTTCGACTATCCTGAGCGGCGTGTCGTCTCGGGAATGAAGTTGCCGGACGACTGATCGTAGCGGCTCCCCGTCTGCCAACGAACGCCCGCACCGCCCTGTACCGATTCGTCAAATGATGCGCTCAAGAGTGAACGACAGAGAACAACCATCCAGCAGCCCCTGCAAGTCCTTTCGATCATCGATTCAGGGGCTTGCAGCTTGAAATCCAGCAAAGACGCCGCTCCGGGCGAATTGGCCAGATCGCCGCATACGCCCATGATGCAGCAGTACCTGCGCATCAAGGCTGACCATCCGGACGTGCTGCTGTTCTATCGGATGGGCGACTTCTACGAGTTGTTCTTCGACGACGCGCGCAAGGCGGCGCGGCTGCTCGACATCACGCTGACGCGCCGCGGCGCATCCGCCGGCGAACCGATTCCGATGGCCGGGGTTCCCTTCCATGCCGTCGACCAGTATCTCGCCCGGCTGATGAAGCTCGGCGAGTCGGTGGCGATCTGCGAACAGGTTGGCGATCCGGCGACGGCCAAGGGTCCGGTCGAACGAAGGGTGACCCGTATCGTCACGCCGGGCACGCTCACCGACAGCTCGCTGCTCGAGGACCGGCGCGAAGCCCTGCTCGCTGCGCTGTGGATAGCAGGCCCGCTGGCCGGCATCGCCAGCCTCGACCTGGCCGCCGGGCGCTTCACCGTCACCGAACTGCCGGTGGCCGGCGTGCATGCAGAACTGGAGCGGCTGCGGCCGGCGGAACTTCTGGTCTCGGACAACCTCCCCGCGACGCTCGTCGACACGCTCCAGGGCAGCGCCGGCTCTCCGGTGGCGCTGCGGCGGCTACCGCCCTGGCACTTCGATGCCGATACCGCGCGCCGCGCGCTGTGCGAACAGTTCGGGGTACGCGATCTGTCCGGCTTCGGCGCAGAGCGCCTGACCGCGGCCCTCGGCGCGAGCGGAGCGCTGCTGCGCTACGCGCGGGCCACGCAGGACGCGACACTGGCCCACCTGCAGCAGGTACGGGTGGAGGCGCCCTCGGATCTGGTACGCATCGATCCGGCGACGCGCCGCAACCTCGAGATCACCGAGACCCTGCGCGGCGAGCCTTCCCCGACGCTGCTCTCGCTGCTCGATACCACCCGCACGGCGATGGGCAGCCGCCTGCTGCGCCGATGGCTGCATGCGCCGCTACGCGACCGCGCGTGCCTCGCGCACCGGCACGCGGCAGTGGCAGAGCTGGCCGACCGTACGCCGGCACTGCGCGATTGCCTTGCCCGGTTCGCCGACGTGGAGCGTATCGCGGCACGTATCGCGCTCGCCAATGTGCGTCCAAAGGAACTCGCCGCGCTGCGCGACAGCCTGGCGCTGCTGCCGGAGCTGGCCACCGGGCTGGATGGCTGCGGCGCGCCGCGGCTGTGCCGCCTGGCGGAGGCGCTGGCTGTTCCCGGGCAGCCCGCGCAGATCCTGCACGAACGGCTGGCGGCAGAGCCGAAAGCGCAGCTGCGCGACGGCGGCGTGATTGAGCCGGGCTTCGACGCCGAGCTCGATGAACTGCGCGAGTTGCAGACCGGTGCCGACCGCTATCTCCTCGAGCTCGAGGCACGCGAACGCACCCGCACCGGCATCGCCACCCTTCGCGTGGAGTTCAACCGCGTGCACGGGTTCTTCATTGAGGTCAGCCAGGCACAGTCATCCCGGGTCCCCGAAGACTACCGGCGCCGGCAGACGACCAGGAATGCCGAACGCTACATCACGCCGGAACTGAAGGCCTTCGAGGACCGTTACCTCTCGGCCAACGAACGTGCGGCGGCACGCGAGCGCCTTTTGTTCGAGGCACTGCTCGTCGCACTCGCACCGTCAGTGCCGGTGCTGCAGGCGATGGCCGCCACAGTCGCCGAACTCGACGTGCTGTCGGCGTTCGCGGAGCGGGCACGCACGCTCGAATGGTGCGCGCCGTCGTTTACCGACGACGCGGTGATCGAAATCAGCGCCGGCCGGCACCCGATCGTCGAGCAGGGCGTGGACGGCTTTGTCGCCAACGACTGCCGCCTGGATCCGGCACGCCGTCTGCTTCTGATCACGGGACCGAACATGGGCGGCAAATCGACCTACATGCGACAGGTCGCGCTGATCGTGCTCCTCGCCCACGTCGGCTCATTCGTACCGGCCGGCGGTGCGCGCATCGGACCGATCGACCAGATCTTCACGCGCATCGGCGCGGCGGACGACCTCGCGGGCGGACGCTCGACCTTCATGGTCGAAATGACCGAAGCGTCGAACATCCTGCACAACGCGACCGCGGCGAGCCTGGTGCTGATGGACGAGATCGGCCGCGGCACCTCGACCTTCGACGGGCTGGCACTGGCCTGGGCGATCGCCCGGCATCTCGCGCGCGAGGTCGGTAGCTTCACCCTGTTCTCGACCCACTACTTCGAACTGACCCGGCTCGCGGAAGAGTTGTCGGTCGTCGCTAACGTGCATCTCGATGCCGTCGAGCATGCCGAGCGCATCGTGTTCCTGCATGCACTGAACGAAGGGCCGGCCAGCCGCAGCTACGGGCTGCAGGTGGCCCAGCTGGCTGGCCTGCCCGCACCGGTGATGCGCGCAGCACGCGCGCGGCTGCATGAACTGGAGCAGCAGTCGGTGGGCGCAGGCGAAACGCCGGACCTGTTCCGCCCGCTGCCACAACTCCACCGGGCCGATGCAGCCGTGCCGGTTCCTGCCGCGGCGCCACCTGCGCGCGAACCGGTGTCATCGGCCCTGCTCGAGGCATTGAGGGCGATCGATCCCGATCGCCTCAGCCCGAGGGAGGCGCTCGACCTCGCTTACCGGCTGGCTGAACTGGCAGCGCCGCTCCGCCGCTGAGCGTGCGCCGCAACTGAAGCCACGCAGGCGCCCCGGGGCGACGGGCGGATCGGACCGGCGGGCACCAGCCCCCCCCCGGCTCAGTGGCCGTGGTCGTGCCCGTGCGCGCCGTGCGCATGGCCGTGCGTCATCTCTTCGCGGCTGGCCTTGCGTACGGCAAGTACCGTGCAGTCGAAGCGCAGCGCCCGGCCCGCGAGCGGATGGTTGCCGTCGACGGCCACCGTGTCGGCATCGACCGACGTGACGCGGTAGATCGCGCTGTGGTGGCCATCGGGAGCGGCACCCTCGAACTGCATGCCCACCTTCACCTCCGGCGGGAAACGGTCGCGCGGCTCGCTGCGCGCGAGCCCGGGGTCGACCGCGCCGAAAGCACGGTCGGCCGGAAGGTCGACCAGCACGGCATCGCCCACGCCCTTGCCTTCGAGCGCAGCCTCGACATCCTCGAAGATCTGCTGGAAGCCACCGTGCAGGTAATCGATCTGCTGAGCATCCTCGAGCAGCGCATCCGACTCGTCGAACAGGCGGTAACGGAGGGAGACGACAGTGTTCTTCGCGATCTGCATGGAAAGGGGTCCGGTGGTTGGGCAGCGATTCGACAGGCGCCGAGCATAGTACGAGCGCAGCGCGTCTGCAGGCGCGGCGGGTTCAGCGCGGCTGCAGCAGTTCCCTGACCCGGTCGAGCATGTCGGCAGCGTGCCCGCGGGCACCTACGCCGTACAGCGCGATACGCACGATGCCCGTCCGGTCGATGAGGAAGCTCGAACGCTGCACGGCCGTGCGGGTGCGCACGACGCCATCCGGCGTCGCCACCGGCTTCTCCTGGGTCACGCCATAGGCACGCGCCGCATCGAGGTCGACATCGGACAGCAGCCGGACGGCCAGGCCATGGCGGTCGCGGAAGCAGCCATGGCTGTCGACATCATCGCGGCTGACGCCGAGCACCGTTGCCCCTGCCTGCTGGAAGTCGTCGAGCCGTTCGCTGAACTCGACCGCTTCGATCGTGCAGCCGGGTGTGTCATCCTTCGGGTAGAAGTACAGTACGACCGCGCAACGGCCGACGAACTGTTCGAGCGCGACGACCTCGAGGTCGGCATCGGGAAGCTCGAACGGCGGGGCGCGGTCACCGGGCTGCAACATCGCGAAACGGATCCTCATCGGTCTCGTGCAGGCTTGCCACACGATTGTAGCGTCCCACCCGGGCATTCGATCAAGGAACGAAGATGACTGACACCGCGCTCATGCTGCACTGGCCGCGCGGCCTCGATGCCACGCGCTTCCTGCAACGCTACTGGCAGAAGGAACCGCTGCTCGTGCGTGGGGCGTTTCCCGGGTTCCGCGATGTGCTGTCAAGAAGCCGGCTCGCCGCGCTGGCAAGTCGCGACGACGTCGAGTCGCGGCTCGTGTCGCACGGGCTCGCGCGCGGCGTCGACCGCTACCGTGTCGCCCATGGCCCGCTGGACCGACAGCAACTGGCCCGCCTGGACCGGCCGGATGCGACCATCCTGGTACAGGGCGTCAACCTGCATGTGCCCGGGGTCAGGCCCGTGCTCGACGCATTCGGCTTCATACCGCTCGCGCGCCGCGACGACCTGATGATCAGCGACGCCTCGCCCGGCGGTGGCGTAGGGCCGCATGTCGATTCCTACGATGTGTTCCTGCTGCAGGCGCGTGGCCGCCGGCTGTGGCGCATTGCACGCACGTTCGACGAAACGCTGGTCGAGGGCGCACCGCTCAAGCAGCTTGCGCACTTCGAGGCCGAGGATGAATTCCTGCTCGAGCCCGGCGACTTCCTCTACCTGCCTCCCGGCGTCGCACACGATGGCGTGGCGCTGGATGCATGCGCGACCTGGTCGATAGGCTTTCGCGCACCCTCCGCGGGGGAACTGCTGCAGGGCTGGCTGTCGTTCGTCGAAGACCGCTTCGATTGCGGCGATCGCTATGCAGACCCCGACCTGCAGGTGCAGCGTTCCGGCGCATGGCTGTCCGACCAGTTCGTGCAGCGCGCCCGCGGCCTGCTCGGCAGCGTGGCCTTCGACGAAGCGATGTTCGAAAGCTTCCTCGGCGAGTACCTCACCGAGCCGAAGCCGCATGTAAGGTTCCGGGCACCGTCACGACCGCAGTCTATCGACGCATTCGCAGCACGGCTGCAGCGGCGGCGGATCGTGCTGGCTCCCGCCACTGCGATGCTGTATCGGGGACGTTGCGTGTACATGAACGGCGAAGTACGGCCGCTGCCGCTGCGCGCCATGGGCAGCGCGGCGCGACTCGCCGACCGGCGCGAACTCATTCCCGCAGCACGCATCGACGCTGCGTGGATCGAGGCCCTTTACGACTGGTACTGCTCAGGCTACCTTGTGCTTCGATGAATGATCCGTTACCCGGCCCAGACACAAAGCCTCCGTCCTACCAGCGGCTACACACGCTCGCCGACTACGACGCGGCGTTCGACCTGCTGCTCGGCAGGGCGCAGCGCGAAGTGTGGCTTTTCGATGTGGTGCTGCGGCGTCCGTTCGACCGTCCGCAACGCATCGAGTTGCTCGACCGGTTCCTCGCCGGCAACCGTAATGCGCGATTGCGTATCCTGCTGCACGACGCTGCGCCCGTACCCGTGAACTGCCCGCGCCTGTGCACACTGATGCGCCGCTTCAGCGATGCGATGGCGATCTGGCAGACGACGGAGGCAGCGCGCTCGGCAGACGATCCGCTGCTGGTGGTGGACAGACAGCATGCACTGCGCCGGCCGCATCACGCATCCTCCCGCTCGGTTCTGATCACCGACGATCCGATCGCGGTGCGTCCGTTGCATGAACGGCTCGCGCAGATCCACGAGGCATCGGTCCCTGCAGTCGCTTCGACCGTGCTCGGGCTCTGAAGCACACACGTCCACAGGCTGCGAAAGCTGTTGCATATCCGCAGCCTGTGTGCATTCCTGCACATCGGCTGTGATAGCATTATTGCGTTCGGTTGGAGTGTACCGAGCAAGCAGCGGTCGGCAAGCGGGCTGTCTGAATGTCAGCAGTGGCATCCGGATGAACGATCGGTTTGCGATGGCCTTCGAGGGTCGATCGGGAACGTCACCGCGCAGCAGGTCCTTCTTTGCGCCAGTAGTCTTGGCGTGACGCATGCGTGCTCACCCACTCCGAACACTCTGCTCCGCACACCACGACTCCACCTATCGTCACTCACAAGGGAAGAACATGAAAAGCTCCATCCTCATCGCTGTTGCCCTGTCTG
>CANGXU010000091.1 GCA_947457885.1 Betaproteobacteria bacterium | reverse complement strand
GTCGCGGTTCAGGCGGCCGACCAGCGCGCGCGGTGACTTCGACGACGCGAGCAGACCGAACCAGCCGTCGAAGCCCGCGTTCGGGTAGGTCTCGACCAGCGTCGGCAGGTCGGGCAGCACCGACGAACGCTTGTTGGTGCCTACCGCCAGGCCGAGCAGCTTGCCGGCCTTCAGCTGGCTGAGCGAGGCGACCAGCGGCACCATGAAGAAGTCGACACGGCCGCCTATCACGTCGGCCAGGCCTTCGGGCACGCCCTTGAACGGGACGTGCTGGGCCTGGAGTCCGAGAGCGGCACGCACCACCTCGCCGTTGAGGTGGGTGGAGCTGCCGATGCCGGCCGATGCGTAGAGCAGCCCGTTCGGCCGCTTCTTCGACAGCTCGACCAGGTCGCGCACGCTCTTGATGCCGGAGGACGGCGATACCACCAGCACGTTCGGCACGATGGCCACCGGCGCAATGCCGGAGAAATCCTTCACCGTGTCGAAAGGCAGCTTCGCCGCCAGCGTCGCGTTGGCTGCGTGGCCGGAGGACACCATCAGCATCGTGTGGCCGTCGGGGTTTGCCTTGAGCATCATCTCGGTGCCGATGATGCCGAGCGCGCCCGGACGGTTGTCCGACAGCACCTGCTGGCCCCAGGCCTCGGTGAGCCGCGCGGCAACCGTCCGCGCCAGGATATCGGTCGCGCTGCCGGCGGAAAACGGCACGACGATCCGCACCGGGCGGTTCGGGAAGTTGTCCTGCGCCTGCACATTCATCGATACGGCGGCCACCGCAGCTGCGGCACCTGCAAGCAAGCGATTCATGGAATCTCCTTTGGAAGGTCGACGGGCTGCTCGGGCAGCCTCGCGCTGTGAATGCTGCATGGGCCGCTCGGGCGGCCTCGTATCGTCCGGCTTGCGCCGGCCTGTCCCTGTGGTTGCCCGTCCCCTATCGCTTCGGAAGGCCGAGCTGGGCTGCCATCCAGTCGGCGGTCTGCGTGCGGTAGCGGTACGCGCGGTTGTTCACCACGTGGTTGCCATCCTCGACCATCAGCATTTCGACCGGACCACCGGCCTCGCGCGCGAGGCGTTCTGCGTCCTGCCACGGGATGATACGGTCCTGCTTGCCGGCGACGATGAACAACGGGCAGGTGATCTTCGACGCCAGCCCCTCGAGCGACAGCGTATGCGCCACCTTGCGGCCCTCTTCCGGCGTGGCGCACTTGGCACGCACCTGGAACGCACGGCGGGTGAGTTCAGGCAGCCCGTCCCAGTTGGCGCCCATGTTGTACGGACCGGACAGCGCGATGCAGGCCCTCGCCCGTTTCTCGAAAGCCGCGGCCCGCGGCGCATAGTAGCCGCCGAGCGAGACGCCCCACAGGGCGGCACGGCCATGGTCGATGTCGCTGCGCGTCTCGAGCCAGTCGAAAACCGCCTTCACCGGCACCTCGTAGTCGCCACGGATCGGGAACTCGTACTCGGCCTCGCCCTGCCCCGGACCATCGAACGCCAGCGTTGCGATGCCGCGCTCGAGGAAGTTGCGCTCGTACGCGTCCATCTCTTCCTTGCACGAGTCGAGGCCCATGCACATCACCAGCACCGGCGGGCGCACGCTGCCGGCCGGCTTGCGCAGCTCACCCTTGAGCGTGGTGCCCATATAGGGAATCTCGACCCGTTCGCCGGGCGGGTCGATCAACGGCAGCGCCTTCGCGCGCGATGCCACAGCCTTCATGTGCGCCCACCTCATCTGATCGAGGTCATCGACGAACACGAACTTCGCGAAGTGATGGCAGACGGCGGCGCGCGAGAAGTGCTCACCGGCCGACAGACGGTGCCCGGCGGCGAGGTCGGTCTCGCCGAGCGCGTCGTGTACGTCGCCGCGGGCGACCCACGCCTTGCACCAGTCGTTCCAGGATGCGAGGGTGCCGGTGACGTCCTGGAAGTCGGTCAGCGGAATGCCATTGGCGATCAGGCGCGGCGCCCAGTGCGCCAGCGCGGACTGCAGTTGTGAATCGGCCATCGTGTCGGTCTCCTCTCCGGCGGGCCCGGGATGTGTCGGCGACTGTCTCGAGACGGGATCGCACCGACGCTCGCAAGGCCGGGGAATGCTAGCTGCGCCCCTGACCGGACGTCAACCAGAAACAGGATTGGTTCGATACTTATGCACCAATTTCGCCCGATCGGCCCGATGCAGACTGCCTAGATGATCGAAGGCCTTTTTTGTTGCGATGCACCACCTTTGCCGCACTGCAAGATACGCCTGCATTGAACCAATCGACGCATTGGTTTAGTTTCGGCAGCACCATGGCATCCCGGATCCGGAACCGAGCCTCGACGCGTGAACTGCGCACGTTCGTACTCGCGCAGGCGGACGCTGCGGGCGGCCCCGGCAGCAAACTGCCGACCGAGCGCGAGTTCGCGCTGCGCTTCGCCCTGCCGCGCAACGCGGTCCGCCGTACGCTGGCCGACCTGGAGGCCGAAGGCCGCATCCACCGCGAGGTCGGACGCGGCACCTTCATCGCAGCAGTGCCAGCGTCGGCACCAACAGACCTGCCGACCGTCGCCCGCGCGAGCCCGGGGGAACTGATGGATGCGCGACTGCGCATCGAACCCGCCGCGGTCGAACTGATCGTGGTCAACGCCACCCCGGCCGACTACGAACGCATGGACCATTGCCTCGACCGCGCCGAAGCGGCGGTGACACTCGGCGAGTTCGAACTGTGGGATGCCGCGCTCCACCAGGCAATGGCCGCAGCGGCCCACAACGCATTGATCACCGGCATCTTCGAACTGTTCCACGCTGCGCGACAGCAGACGGAGTTCGGCAAGCTGCGCGACCGGATCGTCACCGAGACGCTGAGGCTGGAGTACCAGCGCCAGCACCGCGCCATCGTCGCCGCGCTCAAGGCGCGCGATGCTGCCGCCGCACGCGCGGCGGTCACAGCCCACATCACCTGCGCGCACCGGAACCTGTTCGAAGGCTGACCGCGTCAGGCAGCGGCCGGATTGCGCCCGAGCCGCGGCCGCAGCACGCCGAGCACGACGTTGAGCAGCGACAGCGCGAGGATCGTCCACAAGCCGATCCATTCCGTGCGCAGCAGTTCCGCCATCAGCGCCGGATCCGCCTGCCCGTCCAGCGCACCGGCCGACAGTTCCGCCACGCGACGCGAGGTACCCTGCACCGCCACCAGCGTACCTTCCAGCAGGGCGATGCCGGTGAGGGCCTTCGCCCACACCCAGCGCGCCTGGCAGAACGGGTAGTGCACGGCCATCGCGAGCAGGCCGCTCAACAGCACGACCAGCAGCGACGGCAGCAGCAGGTACTTCGATACCGCGAGGATGGACTGGCGCACCGCGGCGTACTCGGCGAGCGAAGTGTCGGGCGCGGTGATGACCAGGATCAGGTGGGCGGCCAGTGCGCCGGTCATGCCGATCCCGCCGATCTCATGCATCAGTTTGAGGAAACGCTTCATGCCGCCACTCCGCCACGCGATCGCTGTCGACGCGAGTTTAATCGCGCGCATGCGGATGGGAACGAGAAAGCCCGCTGGCGCGGGTTTCCGGGGCGAGCATGCTGGTTGCGCCGGACCGGGCAGCCGCGCGATCATCACGGTTGTTGTCTGGCAGACCGTGACCGCAGGACAGAGCCGTGGATGCCGGAACGTACCCTGCCCGGCATCCGCCCGGCACAGCGAGGAGATGCTCCATGCAGAAACCATCGGCAACCCGTATCCGTTCGTGCCTCGCCACCGCGCGCCCATGGCTGGCAGCACTGGCGCTGCTGGCGCCGCTCACTCTGCCGGCGCCCGCTACGGCGGCTGCCGCGGCCACCACCGCATCCCCGGCCGACCTGGCGCGCTTCGACAACTTCAAGGCGCGCAAGGGCATCCCGATGGAGCTGAAGCAGGTCGCGCCAGACCTCTGGTTCCTGTACGACGACCTGTCGTCCAATGCCGCCTTCCTGGTCACCGACGAGGGCGTGCTGGTGATCGATTCGCGCCAGCATCCGCAGCACGGTCGCGAGCTGATTGCGATGATCCGAAAGGTCACCGACAAGCCGATCCGCTGGCTGGTAAACACCCATGCGCACGGTGACCACTACTACGGCAACCCGCCCTTCCGCGAAATCGGCGCGACCATCATCGCCCACCGCGACACCGTGGCCGGGATGATCAAGAACGAGAAGCTCGAGTTCAGCCGGCGTCAGGCGTTCTTCCGGTCGCAGAACCTCGATCCGAAGGAAGTCAGGACGGTGCTGCCGGACATGATGTTCGACACCACGCTGCGCATCGGTTCGGGCCAGCGCGTCGCCGAGATCTTCTACTGGGGTCCCGGCCAGAACCCGGGCGACACGATGATCTACTTCCCGCATGCCAAGGCGGTGTTCATCGGTGGCCCGTTCGCACGCAAGAACTGGTCGAACATGTCGTTCAGCCCTTCGATCGACGGCTGGATCACGCTGCTCAACAAGGTCGCTGCGCTGCCGGTCGATCTGTTCCTGCCGGGTCATGGCGACGTCAGCACGCGCGAGGACGTACTCGACGAGGTGAAGCTGCTGGCCGACGTGCAGACCGAGGTGAAGAAGGCAATCGCCGCCGGCATGACCCGGGAACAGATCGTGAAGGAGTTGCGCTTCCCTCAGTACGCCAACCTGCGCAACTACGAGCGCATCGATGTGTTCCTCGAGGCGCTGCACCATCTGTTCACCACTGGCAGGCCGATGTTCCCGTATCACTGATGGGGTGATGCAAGGCCGGGGCGGCGGCCGTGCCGCTCCGGGCGAAGGTGGTCGCGTTACTGCGGCGGCTTCACGCCGGCCTTCTCGGCCTGGATGCGCAGCGCGGTAATCGTGTTGTCGGGCCCGATCTCGGCTGCCATGAACACGTAGATCCCGGGCGCGAGCGCCGACCGGTCGGCCGGATCGGTGGTCACCACCGGCGTGCCGGCCGGCACCCGGATGCGCTGCATGCCGCCCTTGTAGACCATCGTGATTTCGTTGCCGCCGCTCGTCTGCACGCTGGCTTCGAGATACGCGTTGGTCATCGACGCGCCCGGTTCGAGGTCCCAATCGGTATGGCCCTCGTTCGCGGTCTTCGGGATCGTGTGTACCTCGCGCGCGACCAGCACGCCGTCGGTTCCTTTCACCGCGGTGACGCCGACGAATGCATTCTTCGGCAGGTCGGCGAGTTGCAGTGCGCGCGCGGTCGCCACCGTGGTCTTCCCGGTCATGCGTACCTTCAGCGCGGTACCGTCGCGCGACTTCAGCGACAGCACGTCGCCGTCGATCGCGGTGATGGTCGCCCGGATGCGGATGTTCTGCGGCGCCTGTGCGAACGCGGCCGCCGTGCAGCAGAGCAGCGCGAGGACGGCGGTGACGCGGAGGAATCCATTCATGCGAGCGCTCCTTCGATCAGCGCGACGAGCGCCGTGGGTTGTTCGAGCATCGGACAGTGGCCGCTGCCGGGAATGGAAGCATAAGCCGCACCCGGAATCAGCGATGCCATCCGCTCGGCCAGTTCCGGCGGCGTCGTGCGGTCGAGTTCGCCGCACAGAACGCAGGTCGGGACCGTCAGCGCGGGCAGCCGGTCCGCCAGGTCGAGCGCAGCCAGCGCTCGGCAGGCGCGTGCGAAAGCCGCCGGGTCGGCAGTCGCGAGGCGCAGCTTTCGGTCGGCGACCACGGCGGGGTTGGCCTGCTGGAAGGGTTCGGGGAACATGCGGCCGATTGCAGCATCGAGGACGGTCTCCATGCCACCCGCGGTGACCTTGCCGGCCATCATGCCGAACGGGAGGCGCCCTTCCGCGGGGAAGCCGGCATTCACGTCGGCGACCACCAGCCGGCGGATGCGGCCGGGGTTGTCGAGCGCGAACACTGTCGCGACGAATGCACCGAAGCCGTTGGCGAACAGGTCGGCCGTCACCGGCAGTGCCAGTGCGTCCATCGCCTCGAGCAGGAACGCAGCATAGCCGGCGATGGTGTCCAGCGGGCGGGCCCCGCTCGCGCCATACCCGGGCAGGTTGATCGTGGTCACCCGGCGCGACGTGGCGAGCACCGGGGCAATGCCCTCGAACACGCTGGCATCGGTCAGCAGCGAATGGATCAGGACCAGTTCCGGGCCGCTGCCCGACGGGCCACCCCACTGGTGGTACTCGACGGGATATCCGGTCACTTCGATGACAGGCATGACAGTTCCTTTGTCTGGTAGGTGGCGAATGGACGGATGACGGTTGATTCGCGGCGTCGGGCCATACGATCCGGGCAGCGATGGTGGCGCGTCCGGGCGCGACGGACAAGGCCCCGGACGGTCCGCCGCCGGGTTATCGTTCCCGCCTCTTCACGCCTGCGAGCCTCCGATGCCGACGTCCACCCCCCAGACCCACGCCATCCCCACCCGCGGCCTGTTCATCGACGGTGCCGAGCGACCGGCCTCGTCGGCAGATCTGATCGACGTCTTCGATCCCTCGCGCGGCGAGGTGATTGCGCGCATCGGCCACGCTACCGACGCGGATGTCGATGCCGCCGTACAGTCCGCGCGCCGGGCCTTCGCCAGCGGCCCCTGGGCGACGATGACCGTGCGCGCCCGGGCACGGCTCGTCAACGCGCTGGCCGATGCGCTGGAAGCTCACCTGGAAGAGCTGTACCAGCTCGAGACACGGAACAACGGCCGGCCAATCACCGAGACGCGGGCACAACTCGGTCGTCTGCCAGACTTTTTTCGCTACAACGCCGGGCTCGCGCTGGCGCGTCGCGATGCGGTGATCCCGGTCGAGGGGGACTACCTCTGCTACACCCAGCGCTCGCCGATCGGCGTGGTCGGCAACTGCACGCCGTTCAACCATCCGCTGATGATCATGGCGAAGAGCCTGGCACCGGTATTCGCCTCCGGATGCACCACCGTGGTCAAGTGCTCCGAGTACACGCCGCTGACGACCTTGCGGCTGGCGCAGATCTTCGTCGAGGCCGGGCTGCCGGCCGGTGTGTTCAACGTGGTCACCGGCCTGGGTGCGACGACCGGCAAGGCGCTTGCCGAACACCCGGGCATCGACAAGTTCGTGCTGACCGGCGGCACCGAGGCCGGACGGATCTCGGGCGCGCTGGCCGCGCGCCACTTCGCGCACCAGACGATGGAACTGGGCGGCAAGACGCCGGTCATCGTGTTCGACGACTACGACCTCGAACAGGCGGTCAACTACGCGGCGTTCGGCGCCTTCATCGCCGCCGGCCAGACCTGCGTCTGCGCGGCACGGCATATCGTCCAGCGCAGCATCCACGACGAGTTCGTCGAGCGGCTCGCGCGCAAGGCAGCGGCAATCCGGGTTGGCGACCCGGCACTGCCGGACACTCAGATGGGTCCGGTGATCTCGGCGCGCCAGCGCGAGCGCGTGCTGCGCCTGGTCGACATCGCCCGGCACGAAGGCGCACGTGCGGTGACCGGTGGCGGCCGGCCGGCCCACCTCGAAGGCGCGCTGGCCGGCGGGTACTTCCTCGAGCCGACGGTGTTCGCCGGCGTCACGCCGTCGATGACCATCGCGCGCGAGGAAGTATTCGGGCCGGTGACCGTGGTGATCCCGTTCGACACCGAGGACGAAGCGGTGCGCATCGCCAACGACTCGCCGTACGGTCTCGCCGCCGGCGTGCGTACCGCCGATGTCGCGCGGGCGCACCGGATCGCGCGCCGTGTCGACTGCGGCATCTTCTGGATCAACGACCACCACCGGCTCGATCCCGCCTCGCCCTGGGGCGGGGTCAAGGATTCCGGCATAGGCTCGGAGTTCGGCACCGAATCGTTCGACGCCCACTTCAGCGTGAAGGCGGTGATGACCAACGTATCGGGCAAGCCGTTCGACTGGTACGGCATGGTCGAAGGGGCACGCCGGCTGAACTGACGGCCGATCGAGCCCTTCGGCAACATCTCCGGCCAGAGACGTTGCCCGGGACGTTGCGCGACATGGCAAACGCGTCTACGCTGAGGCGAGACCTCCCGAGCCTTGCCTGACCGGCGACCCCTGCCCTTGTCCGAGCCTACCGCCGCGCGCCCCGGAAGCCCGACGCCCCGACTGCAGCTCGAGGGCATCACCCGCCACTACCCTGGGGTGAAGGCGAACGACGGCATCGACCTGCATGTCGCCGCGGGCGAAATCCATGCGGTGCTCGGCGAGAACGGCGCGGGCAAGAGCACGCTGATGAAGATCATCCACGGCTCGGTGCGGCCCGACGCGGGTACCGTACGCTGGGACGGCGAACCGGTGCAGCTCGCCAGCCCCGCGATGGCGCAGGCGCTGGGCATCAGCATGGTCTACCAGCACTTCAGCCTGTTCGAGACGCTGTCCGTCGCCGAGAACGTCTGGCTCGGGCTGCCGCGCGGGGAAACGCTGGCCTCGGTCGCACGCCGCATCGAGGCGATGGGCGCCAGCTACGATCTCGCGGTGGATCCGGGCAGCCCGGTGCATGCCCTGTCGGTGGGCGAGCGCCAGCGCGTGGAGATCATCCGCGCGCTGCTCGGCGCACCGCGGTTGCTGATCCTCGACGAGCCGACCTCGGTGCTGGCCCCGCAGGCGATCGACGGCCTGTTCGCGACCCTGCGCCGCCTGGCAGCCGAAGGCTGCTCCATCCTCTACGTGAGCCACAAGCTCGACGAGATCCGCGCACTGTGCGACCGCTGCACGGTGCTGCGCGCCGGGCGAGTGACCGGCGAGGTGGTACCCGCGCGGGAGACCCCGGCCAGCCTGTCGCAGCTGATGATCGGGACCGAGCCGCCACCACTGACCCGCACGAACGTCGCCCCGGGCCAGGTCGCCCTGTCGGTGCATGCGCTGTCGATGCAGGGAGAGACGGTGCATGGCACGCCCCTCGAGCAGGTATCGCTGCAGGTGAGGACCGGCGAGATCCTCGGCATCGCCGGCGTCTCGGGCAACGGCCAGCAGGCGCTGCTCGCCGCGCTGTCGGGCGAACGTACCGTCGATCGCACCGGCGATCGCGCCGCGATCCGGCTGTTCGACCATCCGGTCGGCAGGCTCGGGCCGCGCGAGCGGCGCAGGCTCGGCCTGCACTTCGTGCCGGAGGAGCGGCTCGGGCGCGGCGCGGTACCGGCACTCGGGCTCGACCGCAACACCCTGCTCACCCGCGACGAGGGCGTCGGCCGGGGCGGCTGCCTGAGGCCTGACGCCATGCGTGCGCTGGCGCAGCGCCTGATCGAGCGCTTCGGCGTCCGGGCCGAGGGCCCGGCCAGCGCCGCGCGCTCGCTGTCCGGCGGCAACCTGCAGAAGTTCATCGTCGGACGCGAGATCGATGCCGCGCCGCGGGTGCTGGTCGTCGCGCAACCGACCTGGGGCGTCGACGTTGGCGCCGCCGCGCTGATCCGTGCCGAACTGCTCGCGCTGCGCGAGCGCGGCGCGGCGCTGCTGGTGGTGAGCGAAGACCTCGACGAACTCCTGACGCTGTGCGACCGCCTGCAGGTGATCGCCCGCGGCCGCCTGTCGCCGTCACTGCCGATCGCCGATGCCTCGCCCGCACGGATCGGCGAATGGATGTCCGGGCTCTGGCCGCAGGCAGTGATGGCCGATGCTGCCGCAGGCGCAGTACCGGCGGCCCGATGATGCGTGTGACCTTGCTGCCCCGGTTCGAGCCGCGCGGCCGACCCAGCGCGGCGATGTCGATCGCCTCGCCGCTGATCGCGCTGCTGCTGACCGCGCTGCTTGCCGCCGCGCTGTTCGTCGCTCTCGGCAAGGACCCCTGGCGCGGGCTGTCGGTTTTCTTCATCGAGCCGCTGTCCGGCTGGCGGCCGGCGAGCGAAGTACTGCTCAAGGCCACGCCACTGGCGCTGTGCGCGCTCGGGCTGTCTCTGTGCTACCGGAGCAACATCTGGAACGTGGGCGCAGAAGGACAGTTCCTGCTCGGTGCGATCGCTGCAGGCGGCATGGCGCTCTGGATCGGCGGACCGCAAGGTGCGCTGGGCAGCCTCGCGGCTGGCGACGGCATGTTCGCGGCTCTCGCGGGGCGTCCCCTGCAACTGCCGCTGGTGCTGCTCGCCGGCGTGGCTGGCGGGGCCGCCTGGGCCGCGATCACCGCGCTGCTGCGCGACCGCTGCAACGCCAACGAGATCCTGGTGAGCCTGATGCTGGTGTACGTGGCGCAGCAGTTGCTCGGCTACCTGGTATTCGGGCCCTGGAAGGATCCGGCAGGCTTCAACTTCCCGCAGACGCCGACCTTCGCTGCGTCGACCTGGCTGCCGCCGTTGATGGCCGGCACGCGGCTGCACTGGGGCTTCGTGCTCGCGCTGCTCGCGGTACCGCTGTTCTGGTTCGTGCTGTTCCGCTCCTGGCGCGGCTTCCAGCTCGACGTATCCGGACAGGCACCGGCGGCGGCGCGCTACGCAGGTTTCTCTGCCCGGCGCGCGCTGTGGACCGCCCTGCTCATCTCCGGTGGCATGGCAGGGCTGGCCGGCGCGATGGAGGTGGCCGGACCGTTGCGCCAGCTCACGCCCCATGTTTCCACCGGCTACGGATTCACCGCGATCATCGTCGTCTTCGTTGGCCGGCTGCATCCGGTGGGCATCCTGCTGGCCGCCATCCTGCTCTCGATGATGCTCATCGGTGGCGAATATGCGCAGTCGCGCCTCGGCCTGCCCGGCGCGCTCACCGGCGTGTTCCAGGGTTCGATGCTGTTCATGCTGCTGGCCTGCGACACCCTGATCCATTCCCGCGTGCGCTGGCGGCACGCCAGGCCGGTGTCCTCGTGAACGAGATCGTGCTGCTGCTCGCCGCGGCCATCGCCTCGGGCACGCCCCTGGTGCTCGCAGGCCTGGGGCTGCTGGTCAACGAGAAGGCCGGGGTGGTCAACCTGGGCGCCGAGGGGATGATGCTGATCGCCGCGGTCGCGGGCTTCGCCACCGCGTTCGGCACCGGCAGCGAAATGCTCGCGCTCGGTGCCGGCGCACTTGCGGGGGCCACTGCGGCGGCCGTCTTCGGATTGCTGGTGATCGGGCTCAACGCGAACCAGTATGCGGCAGGGCTGGCGCTGTCGCTGTTCGGAGGCGGCTTCTCCGCCTTCGTCGGCATCGGCTATGTCGGCAGGAAGCTGGGCGACCCGGCGGCATCGCTGACCGGGTCGATCGGACACTGGCTGGCTGACCTGCCGGTGATTGGCCCGCTGCTGTTCGGCCAGCATCCGATCGTCTGGCTGTCACTCGCGCTGACCGCAGCCGTCGCATGGCTGCTCTACCGCACGCGTGCCGGACTGGTGCTGCGCGCGATCGGCGAATCACCGGAGTCGGCGCACGCGCTCGGCTATCCGGTGCGCCTCATCCGCTTCGCGGCGGTGGTCACGGGCGGTGCGTTGTGCGGCGTGGCTGGTGCCTGCCTGTCGGTGGTGTACGCACCGATGTGGGTCGAAGGGCTGGTGGCCGGACGCGGCTGGATCGCCCTGGCGCTCACCACCTTCGCCACCTGGCGCCCCGGCCGGGTGCTGCTCGGCGCCTGGCTGTTCGGCGGTGTCACGCTGCTGCAGTTCCACCTGCAGGCGCAGGGTGTGGCGATCGCCAGCCAGTTGCTGGCCATGCTGCCTTACCTCGCGACGATCGTCGTGCTGGCGCTGATCAGCCGCAATCCGGCGTGGATACGCGCCAACATGCCGGCGTCACTGGGTCGGCCTTTCCATGCCGACTGACCCTGTACGATCGACATCCGGCCCGATCCTTGCGTGGACCGGTCGCTGTCCGTACCTTTCGCCCACCCGATTCCAACCCAGGAGACCCGTTCCATGACCGATCGTTCCAGACGCCATCTCATCAGCGTGGCTGGCAGCCTGTCCGCACTCGCCGCCGCAGGCGTGCTCTCGGCCTGTGGCAAGCAGGAGCCGGCAGCGCCGAAGGCCGAGGCGAAGTCCGAGCCGAAGAAGCCCGACCCGCTGAAGGCGGCGTGGATCTACGTCGGTCCGGTCGGAGATGCCGGCTGGTCGTTTGCGCACGACCTCGGCCGCAAGGCGGTCGAGGCGAAGTTCGGCAGCGCGGTCAGCACCAGCTTCGTCGAGAAGGTACCCGAAGGCGCGGATGCCGAGCGGGTGATCCGCGACCTGGCGCAGCAGGGCAACAAGATCATATTCGCGACCTCTTTCGGCTACATGGAACCGATGCTGAAGGTGGCCGGTGAATTCCCCGACGTGAAGTTCGAGCACGCGACCGGCTACAAGAGCGCGCCGAACATGCGCATCTACGATGCCAGCCTCTACCAGGACGCCTACCTCGCCGGCATCATTGCCGGACGCATGACGAAGACTGGCACGCTGGGCTTCGTCGGCTCGTTCCCGATCCCGGAGGTGCTGCGCAACATCAACGCCTACACGCTGGGTGCACGCAGCGTGAACCCGAAGGTACGTACCCGCGTGGTCTGGGTGAACACCTGGTTCGACCCGGCGCGCGAGAGCGAGGCGGCGCAGACGCTGATCAACCAGGGCGCAGACGTTCTGCTGCAGAACACCGACTCCACCGCCGTGCTGCAAACGGCCGAAAAGAACGGCAAGTACGCATTCGGCTGGGACAGCGACATGAGCGCGTTCGGCCCGAAAGCCCACCTGGCATCGGCGATCATCAACTGGGGGCCCTACTACATCAAGGCGATCGACGACGTGCTGAAGGGATCCTGGCAGACCGGGCGCACGATCTGGGGCGTGAAGGAAGACCTGAACGACCTCGTGAAGATCGCCGACGTCGTCCCGGACGAGACGAAGGCGCAGATCGCAAAGGTCAAGGCAGGGCTGAAGGACGACAGCTTCGAAGTGTTCACCGGGCCGATCGTCGACAACGCCGGCAAGGAGCGGCTGCCGAAGGACGAGAAGGCAGACCGCGCGTGGAAGGACAAGGTGGACTTCTTCGTCGCCGGCGTCGAAGGCAAGGTGCCGTCGGGCAGCTGAGCCCCCGAGTACCGCCTGCGGGGCCGCGCCAGCGGTCTCGCAGGCGGTATCGCCCCGGCAGACGCCGTCACCCGCACGTGCGGCCCGTCAGCTCGACACAGGCGCGCCCTGCTGCCTGAGCGGATGCGCCCGTGCGAAAGCGTCCAGCTGCAGACAATGGTCGGCGATCCGGTTGCAGACCTGGAACGCCGAGAGATCGAACCTGGACAGCCGCGCGCCGACCACATGGGCGACCAGGCAGATGTCTGCGATCGTCGGCGATGCTCCAGCGCAGAAGGGACCGTTCGCGTCGGCAAGCTGCTGCTCTGCCGCCCGCAGTGCGGTAAGGCTCCAGTGCTCGATCCACGCCATGCGCACTGGCTCTGCCAGCCCGAGCACGTCCGACAGGTAGCTGCGCACCCGCGGCACCACCAGTGGATGAGCATCGGACACGAAGGTCATCGCCAGGGCACGCACATGGGCGCGGGCGCGCGGCGCGGCTGGCAGCAGCGGCGGCTGCGGGTACGCCTCTTCCAGGTATTCGAGGATGGCCATCGACTGCGTGAGCGGTGGCTGCCCGACCTCGACCAGGACCGGCACCGCGGCCATCGGGTTGATCGCGCGAAACGACGCCGCGTACTGCTCACCCGAGAACAGGTCGATCGGATGCTCGCGGTAGTCGAGGCCCTTCAGGTTCAGCGCAATACGTACGCGGAAGGTGGCGAGCGAGCGCCAGAATCCGTAAAGGTCCAGGGTCATCGCCCATCTCCTCGGTACAGGTTCATCAGGTTGATCATGGTCATACGGCTCATTCGATCACCGGCAGCAGCAGCCACGCTTCATGGCCAGGCCCGGCGTGCAGGGTAGTGCGGCCTGCGAACACCGACCGTGGCCGGTCGCGCGGGTCATCGTGCAGGAACGGGCCGCAGCCCTTCAGTTCGTTCTTGAAGTTCGACAGCCGTGCACCGGTCGAGGCCTGCCATTCATAGTCGCGGCCGCGCACGGTCAATGCCAGCCGGTGGCCGGCCGGCACCACGATCGAGGTCGGCCACAGCTCGATGTCGAGCGCGACAGGCTCCCCCGGCGCCAGGGGTTCAGCGCGGTCGTGCAGGTGGTAGGGCCGCCACTCGGTGGACAGCACCGGATCGAGCCGGCGGTGCGACGCCCGCAGCCAGCCCTGCGCAATCGGGGTGTGCGGATCGATCGCACCCATGAACACGACCTCGCGCAGGTCGGGCGTGAACACGCGGAATACGGCGAACAGGTCGGCATCGGTCGTCGTCGACGACACCCAGAGGCGCAGCGCGAGCGGGCCGGTGACCTCGGTGTCGCGCGCGCACGGTGCTGCCAGGAAGGTGATGCCGTCGCCCATCGCCTCGAACGTGCGGGTCGACGCGCACGCCGGCGGCTGCGCCTCGAGCGTGCCCGCCGACGGATCGAGATGCAGCTTCGTCCAGCGCGTGCGCGCGATCGGCCATTCCTGCTCTGCGCGTTCGACGAAGCGATCGACATGGCGCACCTGCAGCAGCACCGGCGGCGCGCGATCCTGCCCGTTGTCGATGCCTTTCAGGAAGTGGTCGAAGAAGCGCAGTTGCAGGCGCCGGCCGTAGTCGGTGTAGAAATGCGTCCAGTGTTCCAGGCCGTGTGCCTCAAGCCACTTGTGCG
>CANGXU010000090.1 GCA_947457885.1 Betaproteobacteria bacterium | reverse complement strand
CCTGAAGTCGATCGACGCGATGGTGCCGGTCGGCCGCGGCCAGCGCGAGCTGATCATCGGCGACCGCCAGACCGGCAAGACCGCGGTGGCCGTCGACACCATCATCAACCAGAAGGGCAAGGATCTCTTCTGCGTGTATGTCGCGATCGGCCAGAAGGCTTCGACCGTCGCCAACGTCGTGCGCAAGCTGGAAGAGTACGGCGCGATGGCCTACACGATCGTGGTCGCCGCCTCGGCCTCCGAGTCGCCCGCGATGCAGTACATCTCGGCCTACTCCGGTTGCACGATGGGCGAGTACTTCCGCGATCGCGGCCAGGACGCGCTGATCGTCTACGACGACCTGACCAAACAGGCGGTCGCCTATCGCCAGATCTCGCTGCTGCTGCGCCGCCCGCCGGGCCGCGAAGCGTATCCGGGCGACGTGTTCTATCTGCACAGCCGCCTGCTCGAGCGTGCGGCGCGCGTGAACGAAGACTATGTCGAGGCGTTCACCAAGGGCGAAGTGAAAGGCAAGACCGGTTCGCTGACCGCCTTGCCGATCATCGAGACCCAGGCTGGCGACGTGTCGGCGTTCGTGCCGACCAACGTGATCTCGATTACCGACGGCCAGATCTTCCTCGAGACCGACTTGTTCAACGCCGGTATCCGTCCCGCCATCAACGCCGGCGTTTCGGTGTCGCGCGTCGGTGGCGCGGCACAGACCAAGGTCATCAAGAAGCTCGGCGGCGGCGTTCGCCTGTCGCTCGCGCAGTACCGCGAGCTGGCGGCATTCGCGCAGTTCGCCTCCGACCTCGACGATGCGACCCGCCGTCAGCTCGAGCGTGGCCGCCTGGTCACCGAACTGATGAAGCAGGCGCAGTACCAGCCGCTCCAGGTGTGGGAGATGGCGCTGACCCTGTTCGCGGTCAACAACAACTTCTACGACGACGTCGACGTGAAGAAGGCGCTGTCGTTCGAGCGTGCGTTGCGCGACTTCGTCAAGACCAAGTACGCGGCCCTGGCCGAGTCGATCGAGTCGAGCAAGGACCTGTCGAAAGACGACGAGGCCAAGCTCACCGCGGCCATCCAGGACTTCAAGAAGACCGGCAGCTACTGATCCGGCAACGTTCACTGCAGCACCGGCCCGGGCGGCCTCTTCGCCCGGACCGCTGAACCCGACGAGTTCGAGAGCAGATCGAGATGGCAGGCTCCAAGGAAATCCGCAGCAAGATCAAGAGCGTCGAGAACACGCGCAAGATCACCAAGGCGATGGAGATGGTCGCTGCGAGCAAGATGCGCAAGGCGCAGGACCGCATGCGCGCCGCGCGTCCGTACGCCGAAAAGATCCGCAACATCGCCGCCCACCTCGCATCGGCGAACTCCGAGTACAAGCATCCGTTCCTGGTGGCGCATGGTGAACTGAAGAACGTCGGCTTCATCGTGGTCACGTCCGACAAGGGCCTGTGCGGCGGCCTCAACACCAACCTGCTGCGCCAGGTGCTCGGGCGGATGCGCGACAACGAGTCGCGCAAGGTCGGCATCGAAGCAACCGCCATCGGCAACAAGGGCTTCGGCTTCCTGCAACGGCTGGGCGCGCGCATCGTTTCGCACGTGACCGGCCTGGGCGACACCCCGCGCATGGACAAGCTGATCGGGCCGGTCAAGATCATGCTCGACAAGTTCGCGGCGGGCGAGATCGACGCGGTCTACCTCTGCTACAACGACTTCATCAACACGATGAAGCAGGAGCCGAAGATCGAGCAGCTGCTGCCGCTGTCGGCCGAGCAGATGTCCGCCGACCCTGCCGTCGATGCAGCCGCCGGCAGCACGTCGCTGTCGTGGGATTACCTCTACGAGCCCGATGCGCAGGCTGTCCTCGACGAACTGCTCACCCGCTACGTCGAGGCGCTCGTGTTCCAGGCGATCGCCGAGAACATGGCGTCGGAGCAGAGTGCGCGCATGGTCGCGATGAAGTCCGCCAGCGACAACGCGAAGAAAGTGATCGACGAGCTGAAGCTCGTCTACAACAAGGCCCGCCAGGCGGCGATCACCAAAGAGCTGTCGGAGATCGTCTCCGGCGCCGCCGCCGTCTGAACCATTTCAAGTCAAGGAAGCAGCCATGAGCAACGGAACCGTCGTTCAGTGCATCGGACCCGTGGTCGACATTCAATTCCCGCGCGACTCGATGCCCGCCATCTATGACGCGCTGATCCTCGAGGACAGCGACAGCGCCAGCTTCGCCGAGAAGGGACTCACCTTCGAAGTGCAGCAGCAGCTTGGCGACGGCATCGTGCGTACCATCGCGATGGGCTCCTCCGACGGCCTGCGCCGCGGCATGCAGGTACGCGGCACCGGCAAGGGCATCTCGGTGCCGGTCGGTACCGCCACCCTCGGCCGCATCATGGACGTGCTCGGCCGTCCGATCGACCAGGCTGGCGACATCGCCACCGAAGAGCGCCGAGCGATCCACCAGCCGGCGCCGAAGTTCGACGAGCTGTCGCCGTCGGTCGAACTGCTGCCCACCGGCATCAAGGTGATCGACCTGATCTGCCCGTTCGCCAAGGGCGGCAAGATCGGCCTGTTCGGCGGTGCCGGCGTCGGCAAGACCGTGAACATGATGGAACTGATCAACAACATCGCCAAGAGCTACGGCGGCTACTCGGTGTTTGCCGGCGTCGGCGAGCGCACCCGCGAGGGCAACGACTTCTACCACGAGATGGAAGAGTCGAAGGTGCTCGACAAGGTCGCGATGGTGTTCGGTCAGATGAACGAGCCGCCGGGCAACCGCCTGCGCGTGGCGCTGACCGGCCTGACGATGGCCGAGAAGTTCCGCGACGAAGGCCGCGACATCCTGTTCTTCGTCGACAACATCTACCGCTACACCCTGGCCGGTACCGAAGTGTCGGCGCTGCTGGGCCGGATGCCGTCGGCGGTGGGTTACCAACCGACGCTGGCCGAAGAGATGGGCCGCCTGCAGGAGCGCATCGTGTCGACCAAGGTCGGTTCGATCACCTCGATCCAGGCCGTGTACGTTCCCGCGGACGACCTGACCGACCCGTCGCCGGCCACCACCTTCGCCCACCTCGACGCGACCGTCGTGCTGTCGCGCGACATCGCCTCGCTGGGTATCTACCCGGCGGTCGACCCGCTCGACTCGACCTCGCGCCAGCTCGACCCGAACGTGATCGGCGAAGAGCACTACCACGTGACGCGCGCGGTGCAGCAGACCCTGCAGCGCGACAAGGAACTGCGCGACATCATCGCGATCCTGGGCATGGACGAGCTGTCGCCGGAAGACAAACTGGCCGTGTCCCGTGCGCGGAAGATCCAGCGCTTCCTGTCGCAGCCGTTCAACGTCGCCGAGGTGTTCACCGGCTCGCCGGGCAAGATCGTTGCGTTGAAGGACACCATCAAGGGCTTCAAGATGATCGTCGACGGCGAGTGCGACGCGCTGCCGGAGCAGGCGTTCTACATGGTCGGCACGATCGAAGAAGCCTTCGAAAAAGCCAAGACCCTGCAGTAACCGCAGCATCGACCGGACAGAACCCAGACCGCCATGGCCAACACCATCCACGTAGACGTCGTCAGCGCCGAAGAGAGCATCTTCTCCGGCGAGGCCGAGTTCGTCGTCCTGCCGGGCGAAGCCGGCGAGCTGGGCATCTATCCGCAGCACACGCCGCTGATCACCCGAATCAAGCCGGGCGCCGTACGCATCAAGGTCGCGGGCAAGGACGACGAAGAGTTCGTGTTCGTCGCCGGTGGCATCCTGGAAGTGCAGCCGAAGACGGTGACCGTGCTGGCCGACACGGCCATCCGCGGCCATGATCTCGACGAGGCCAAGGCCGAAGAGGCGCGCAAGCTGGCCGAAGAAACGCTGCGCAATGCGAAGGGACAGCTCGAGGTCGCCACCGCACAGGCCGAGCTGGCAACCCTCGCTGCGCAGATCGCGTCGATCCGCAAGTTCCGCCAGAAGCGCTGATCATCCGCCGATCGCCGTCCGGCGCGGATGCGGGCGGGGGTGCTTGCGGCACACCCCGGTTCGCGCGGACACGCCGCTTCCCTCGCCATGCAGTGACCTGACCATGCGCCTGCTATCCGACCTGCCAGCCTCCGTCCGAGCGCGCATGCGCGGCGTTCTGCTCGACCTCGACGAAACGCTTACGACCGGCGGGCGGCTGACCAGCGATGCCTACTTCGCCCTCGAGCGGCTTTACCAGGCCGACTTCATCACGGTGCTGGTCACCGGACGCCCGGCCGGATGGTGCGACCATATCGCTCGCATGTGGCCGGTGCACGCAGTGGTCGGCGAGGGCGGAAGCCTGTGCTTCTGGCGTGATCTGCACGCCAATCGCCTGCGCCAGATGTACGTCGACCCGCCCGATGTACGTCGCCGGAATCGCGAAGCGCTGGCCGCCATCGCCACCCGCATCCTCGCCGAGGTGCCCGGCTGCGCACTATCGACCGACCAGGCTTATCGCGAATGCGACCTCGCGATCGACTGGGCCGAGGATGTCGTGCGCCTGCCGATGCAGAAGGTCGACCGCATCCTCGAGATCATGCGCGAAAGTGGCCTGACCGCGATGGCCAGTGCCGGGCATGTCAACGGCTGGTTCGGCAATTACGACAAGCTGGGCATGACGCGCCGCTTCTTCAGCGAGGTGCTCGACATCGACCTCGATGCGCAGCGTGCGCTGTTCGCCTACCTCGGCGATTCACCGAACGACAGCCCGATGTTCCAGTATTTCCCGCATTCGATCGGCGTCGCCAACGTGATGGAAGTCAGGGATCGGCTCGAGTTCCCGCCGGCGTACATCACCGCGCGCCGCAGCGGCGACGGTTTCTGCGAGGCCGTGGGCGCGCTGTTCGAGGCGCGCTGAACCAACGCGCGTCGCGACGCGGCGCCCGCATGCGCCGTGCTATCTTGCGGCGAACCCACAGACGGGGGGCACGCATCCCCTGCACGACCTGGCACATGCCGGTGTCCTCGGAGGCGCAACATATGAAGTCTGCAAGCACACTGTCTGTAGCGCGGCTTGGTATCTCGTGCGGTGGCGCTGCCGTCGCAGCGCTCTGTGCCCTTGCCGGCAGCGCATTCGCGCAGGCGTGGCCGACCAAGCCGATCCGCATCGTCGTGCCGTATGCTGCGGGGGGCCC
This sequence comes from Betaproteobacteria bacterium, assembly GCA_947457885.1. Lineage (GTDB taxonomy): Bacteria > Pseudomonadota > Gammaproteobacteria > Burkholderiales > CAIKXV01 > CAIKXV01. The sequence goes on along the minus strand of CANGXU010000090.1, from coordinate 9,603 downwards.
GCTCGACGACGTGGCACGTACGCTGGGCGTGCGCATGTCCGAGACCTGGGGCCAGACCGTGGTCGTCGACAACCGCGGCGGCGCGGGCGGCAGCCTCGGCGCCGACATGGTCGCGCGCTCCGCGCCGGACGGCTACACGATCCTCCTCGGCAATTCGGGCCCGATGACGATCAACCCGAACCTGATGAAGAAGATCCCGTACGACGCGGTGAAGGACTTCGCGCCGATCTCCCTGATCCTGAACTCGCCCATGGTGATGGTGGTGAGCCCGACGCTGCCGGTAAAGGACGTCGCCGGACTGGTGAAGCTCGCGCGCGCACGGCCGAACGAACTGAACTATGCCTCGGCCGGGGTCGGCAACCTGCAGCATCTGGGCATGGAATCGGTGCAGGCCAGCGCCGGCATCCGGATGAACCATGTGCCGTACAAGGGTGCGGCACCGGCCTTCATCGATATCTTCGGTGGCCGCATCGAACTGATGTTCGCCAACGTCGTCGGTGCGCTGCCGCACATCAAGGCCGGCAAACTGCGCGCGATTGCAGTGTCGTCGGCGAAGCGGGCCACGGCACTGCCGGACATCCCGAGCGTCGGCGAGACCATCAAGGGTTTCGACATGACCGCGTGGATGGGCCTGTTCGGCGCAGCGAACACGCCGAAGGACATCGTCACGAAGATGAGCGGCGAAGTCACGCGCATCGTGCAGCTGCCCGACGTGCGCGCCCGGATGCTCGGGCAGGGCGCAGAACCGGTCGGCGGCACACCGCAGGATCTCGCCGACCTGATGGCGCGCGAGACCGCGCTCTACGCGAAGATCATCAAGACCTCGGGCATACAACCCGAGTAGCACGCGACGGCACGGGCTGGGCTCGTCCGCCCTGTTCAGCCGTCGACCTTGATCCCCGCCGACCGGACGATGCGCCCGAACACCTCGATCTCGTTGCGGATCGACGCGCCGTACTGATCTGGCGTGTCGAGCAGCGGCTCGAAACCCTGCGCGAGCATCCGCCTGCGCAGGTCGTCGCCCTTGACCGCCGCGACGAGCGTTGCATGCACCCGCTGCACGACCTCGCGCGAGACGCCGAGCGGGCCGACCAGTCCGTAGCGTCCGTCGACGGGTGGCACCTTCACACCCTGCTCGATCAGCGTCGGCAGCTCGGGTGCGAAGGCGGAGCGTTGCGCACCGGCTGCCGCGATCAGCCGCAGCTTGCCGGCCTTCGCGAACGGCTCGGCCGCCGGCAGCGCGACGACCAGCACATCGGTCTCGCCGCCGATCAGCGCAGTCAGCGCCGGACCTGCGCCCTTGTACGGCACGTGCAGCATCCTCGTGCCGGTCGCACCAAGCAGGATCTCGGTGGCGAGATGGCCGATGGTCGCCGCCCCCGATGAAGCATAGGCCATGAACCCCGGCTTCGCCTTCGCGATCGCGATCAACTCGGACATGCGCTTCGCCGGCACGCGCGGATTCACCGCCAGCACGTACGCGGTCAGCGCCATGCTGCCCATCGGCACCAGGTCCTTCACCGGGTCATAGCCGACCTTCGGTTGCATCAGCGGGCCGATCACCAGGCTCGAGTTGTTGCCCACGCCCAGCGTGTAGCCATCCGGGGCCGACTTCGCGACCACCTCCATGCCGGTGGTGGCGCCGGCACCGGGCCGGTTCTCGACGATCACCGGTTGTGCCCACAGCTCGCCCAACCGCGGCCCGACCAGCCGCACGATCAGGTCGTTCGGCCCGCCAGGAGCGAACGGCACCACGATGCGCACCGGCTTCGACGGAAACGGTGCGGGCTGCGCCGCGGCGGGCTCCACACCTGCTGCCATCACCAACATCGACACGGAAACCGCCACGGCGATCGGGTGCAGCACGGCAGGCAACGGAAGGAAGCGGTTCAAGGGCGGGCTCCGGCAACGCGGGGGGACGAACGAGCTGCGTGACGCAATATCGAGGCCGATCGGCGTTTGCCGCCGTCATTGCTCCGCGCGTACGCCGGCCTGCTTCACCAGCTTGATGTACTTGTCGAGATCGCGGATGAAGAACTGCACGAACTCGTTGCCGCCGAGGAACACCGGGTCGGCGCCGTCGCGCTCGAGCGCGGCGCGCACGCCAGCCGAACCGTGCGCCTTGCGTATCTCACCCACCAGCCGTTCCTGGATCGGGGCGGGCGTGCCACCCGGTGCGAAGATGCCGTACCAGATGTCCATCGAATAGCCGGGGAAGGTCGCTGCGATCGGGTCGACGCCGGGCAGCGTCTTCGCGGGATTGGGCGTGGTCACCGCGAGCGCGCGCAGCCGGCCAGCCCGGATCAGCGGCAGTGCGCTCGGTGCGGTCGTGATGCCCATGTCGAGATCGCCGCCCATCAGCGCGGTCATCATCGGCACCGCGCCCTTGTACGGGATGTGCGTCATGTCGATGCCGGCAGACAGCCGCAGCAGTTCGCCCGACAGGTGCCCGCTGGTACCGGCACCGTTGGTGCCGAAGTTGAGCCCGCCCTTTGAACGTTTCGCCCACGCGACGAGGTCTTTCATGTTCTTCATAGGCAGCGACGGGTGCACGATCACCACCAGCGGCGCGCTCGCCACCAGCGCCACCGGTGCGATATCGGTGCGCACGTTGTAGGTGAGCTTCGTGTACAGCGCCGCGTTGATCACCAGCGAGTTCGAGGTGAGCATGATCGTGTAGCCGTCCGGTGCCGCCTTCGCAGTGGCTTCCGCGCCAAGGTTACCGCCGGCGCCCGCGCGGTTCTCCACCGTCACTGGCTGGCCGAGTCCTTCCGAAATCTGGGTCGCGAAGGTGCGCGCAAGCTGGTCGGTGCCGCCACCGGGCGGGAAGGGCGCGATCATGCGCAGCGCGCGCGCCGGGTAGGGTGCGGCCGACTGGGCTGCGGCCAGTCCGCTGGTGAACAGCACCGTCAGTCCGGCGGCGGCGGCAGTGGCGGCAGCGGCCAGACGCCGGCCATCGGCGAGGGTTGTCGCGGTTGTGGTGATCGTTGTTCTCATCGAAGCTCCTCCTCGGGAGCCCGATGGTAAGTCGAGTCGAGCCCGCCCGGCGCAACGCACCGGGTTCACGCATCCGGCTGGATCTTCGCCTCGCGCACCAGCTTCGACCAGCGCGCGAGCTCTGCCTTGATGTGTGCGGCAAATGCCTGCGGCGTGCCGCCGACCGGTACCGCGCCGTCGGCGAGCAGTTGCTCGCGGACTGCCGGCGTGCGGACGATCCGCCCGAACTCGGTGGCGAGGCGTTCCACCACCGGCCCCGGCGTGCCGGCCGGTGCGACGACGCCGTACCACGACGCGGTCTCATTGCCGGCGAGACCGGCCTCCGCGACCGTCGGCAGGTTAGCGAGTACTGGCGAGCGCGCCGACCCGGTGGTCGCCACGGCGCGAAGTTTGCCAGCGCTCACATGCGGCAGGATTGCCACCAGGCTGCTGAACATCAGCTCGACCCGGCCGCCCAGCAGATCGGTCAGCGCCGGTGCGAAGCCCTTGTAGGGCACATGCTCCATCCGGACCTGCCCGAGCGACGCGAACAGCTCCGCCGCCATGTGCGACGAACTGCCCCGGCCGTTGGAGGCATAGTTGAGCGCTCCGGGGCGTGTACGCGCGAGCGCGACCAGCTCCTTCACCGACCGCACCGGCAGCGATGGATGCACCACCAGCAGTAGCGGCGCGGTCGCGAGAAGGCTCACCGGCGTGAAGTCGCGCACCGGGTCGTACGGTAGCCGGCCGCCGAGCGCGGGGTTGATCCCGTGCGACGCGACACCGGCGAGGAACAACGTGTATCCGTCGCCCGGTGCGCGTGCCGCCAGGTCGGCGCCGATCGTGCCGCCTGCACCCGGCCGGTTGTCGATCACCACCGGCTGGCTGATCGACTCGGCCAGTCGCTGGCCAACCGCGCGCGCGACCGTGTCGTTGCCGCCGCCCGGCGGGAAGGGGACGATCCACCGGATCGACTTCGAAGGCCAGGCCTGGGCGGCAGCCGGTGCCGCCGGCAGGCCGACGAGCAGCACGGCAGCGGCAAGGCTCAGGGCGCGGGCAACCGCCGCACTCGGAGCGAAGGAATCAGGGCTCACCAGTCGTTTCCACCAGGTCCGTCCGCACGAAGCGTGCGGCATCCCCCGTATTCTGCGGCAGGCGCCACGGTCGTGGGTTCCTGTCGTGGGCCCCCGCCGGTGATGCTGCGCTCGCTGCGACCGGGCAGAATCAGGGCTGACCCCGAGCCGATGGAGCTTTCCGATGACCCCGCCCGAGATCGACCTGCGCAGCGATACCATCACGCGCCCGACGCCCGAGATGCTGGCGGCGATGGCCCATGCCAGCCTCGGCGACGATTCCCGCGATGGCGATCCGACCGTCGAGCGGCTGGAAGACCTCGCGGCCCGGCGCTGCGGCAAGGCGGCCGGCCTGTTCCTGCCGTCGGGTACGATGGCCAACCTGGTGGCGATCCTCGCCCACACCGGCCGTGCCGGCGAAGTGCTGATGGAAGCGACCTCGCACACGCTCACCTCCGAACTGGGCGGTATCGGCGCGCTCGCCGGTCTGTTCACCCGGCCGCTGCCCGGCCATCGCGGTGCGCCCGACTTCGACGCGCTGCGTGCGGCCCTGCGGCGGCCGGGCATCGGCCGCAGCAATGTCGGCACCGCACTGATCCAGCTCGAGACCTCGCACAACCACGCGGGCGGGGCGGTGCTGCCGTTGTCGCTGATGGCCGCCGTGCGCAGCCTGTCGCTGCAGCATAACGTGCCGGTCCATGTCGACGGCGCCCGGCTGTTCAATGCTGCAACCGCACTGGGCGTGGGCGTCGACGTGATCGCGCAGCATGCCGACTCCGTGAACTTCTGCATCTCGAAAGGGCTGTCGGCCCCGATCGGCTCGCTGCTCTGCGGCACGACGGAATTCATCGAGCAGGCGAGGGGTTACCGGCGGATGGTCGGCGGCGCGATGCGCCAGGCCGGCCCGATGGCTGCTGCCGGCATCCTCGCGATCGAGAAGATGTCCGCCCGCCTCGGCGAAGATCACGCCACGGCACGGCAGCTCGCTACCGGCCTCGCCGCGCTCGACCCGAGCCTCGTCGACCCTGCAGCCATCGAGACCAACATCGTGCGGATCGATGTCTCGAAGAGCCCGCTGGACGCCGAAACCTGGGAGCGGAAGCTGGGCGCCGTCGGCATCCGGGTCGGCGCGTATGGTGCGCAGAAGCAGCTGCGGCTGGTCACCCACCGGCATGTCGATGCTGCGGGAATCGATCGCGTGCTGGACGAAGTGCGCAAAATGCTGCAACGCTGACCTGCAGCAATCGATCCTGATCCGCCGCCTGCGCGCGCTACAGGATCCGCCCGAACCACAGCATCGACAGCCCGGCCGCGATCGTCATCGACAGTGCGCCGATGGCGACAAACAACGCGGTGACCTCGGTCAGGGTCGCACGGTCGAAGGTCAGCGACCGCGACAGTCCGCGGTAGATCTCGCTCAGATCCTTCGCATCTGCTGCGCGGAAGTATTCGCCTTCGGTCGCCTCGGCGATCTTCTTCAGCGCCGGTTCGTCGAGCCGGACCCGCATCGACCAGCCCTCGGCCGACAGCGTGATTCCCTCCGGCGTGCCCATCCCGACAGTGAAGATGCGCACGCCGCGTTCGGCGGCCAGCTGCACCACCTTCATCACTTCCGGCCCGGTATTGCTCTGCCCATCGGACAGCAGCACGATCGCCGCCTGCCTGTTCGACCCCGGCTCGACCGGTTCGAATGCGTCCGCATTCTTCTGCCCGCCGAGCGCCTTGCCCGGTGGCGGATCGCCGGGCCGAGGCCCGTTGATGATCTCGTCGGCATTGATGCCCGAATGCGGCAGCAGCGTCACCAGCGAAATCAGCAGCCCGCTGCCGATCGCGGTGCCGCGCTGCAGCTGGATGCGCTCGAGCGCCTGCCCCAGTTCTTCGCGGTTGCGGGTCGGGGCCTGGGCCAGGGCAGCGGTGCCGGCGACCGCGACGATGCCGATCTTCACGTGCGCCGGCTGGTCGGCGATGAATGCCTTTGCTGCGTCCTGTGCTGCAGCAATCCGGTTCGGCTTCAGGTCGGTCGCACGCATGCTGCCGGACACATCCATCGCCAGGATTACCGTTTCCATCCGCGTCGGCAGCGGCACGATCGCCTGCGGGCGTGCGATCGCCAGCCCCAGCGCGGTCATCGCTGCGATCCAGAACAGCCGTGGCGTGCGCTCGCGCCAGCGCCCGGCCGTGGGGCTCGTACCGTCCGCATCGACTGGCTCCAGCATCGACCCCGCCGAGGCCGCCGCACGCCGTCGCCGGTCGAGCCGGTTGTACGCCACCGCCAGCAGCGGCACGAGCAGCAGCAGCCACAGCATCCGCGGCCACTGGAAGGTGAGCCAGGCCGAAAGATCAGGCATGCGACCGCACCCGTTGTGCACGCCGCGCCGTCCGGTTCGCCACGCTGCCGGCGGCGAGCTGGCTGCGCCGTTTGCGCGCGTCGATGAAGCGCAGCAGCGCCGCGTCGATCGCCTCGCCGGTCGCCAGCTCCAGGCAGTCGATCCCGAGCTGCGACAGCGTGCCGCGCAGCGCCGCCTCGCGTGCTGCGGCGACCTGCGCGAAGCGGCGACGGAAGGCCTTGTCGTGGGTATCCACGTAAAGCTGTTCGCCGGTTTCGGCATCCTGCATCACGATCAGCCCGAGGTCGGGCAGCGCCTGCTCGAGCGGATCGAACAGCCGCACCGCCACCACTTCATGGCGCCGCGAGAGCAGGTCGAGCGCGTCCGCCCACGCGTCCTCGCTGATGAAGTCCGACACCAGGAACACCACCGAGCGGCGCCGGATGCCCTGCTGCGCCTGCCGGATCAGCTGCGCCAGGTCGGTGCGCATCCCGGCTGCGGGCGGCGGTGGCGTGGCGGACATCAGCCGGTCGATCAGGTGCAGGACATGCCGCCGGCCGCTGCGCGCCGGCAGGACGGACATCGATCCACCGTCCGCGCCAGCCCCGGCATGGATCATCGCGCCCACCCGGTTGCCGTACCGGGTCAACAGCCGGGCCACGGTACCCGTGAATTCTGCCGAGAGCAGGCGCTTACGTACACCGGTCGATCCGAAGTCGACGGAGCCGCTCAGGTCGAGCAGGAACCAGGCGTCGACCTGACGGTCCTCCTGGAACTCGCGCACATGCGGCACCTGCATCCGCGCCGTCACGTTCCAGTCGATATGTCGCACATCGTCCTGCGCGTGGTATTCGCGCAGATCGGCGAGGTCGAGACCGAAGCCGCGGAACAGCGTCCGGTAGTCGCCCTGCAGCAACCCGTCCAGCCGCCGCAGCACCGTCCATTCGAGCCGCCGCATCAGGGCCTCCGGCGAGACGCCTGCCGAAGCCGGCTCGGCGGCGGCCGCTGGCGGATCAGGGTTGCGTCGGAGCCAGCTGAACATGGGTGGCCAGCGGCCGCTCGGGCGCGGGGATCGCCTTGAGGATCGTCATCACCAGCTCGTCGGCACTGACGCCGTCGGCCAGGGCTTCGTAGGACAGCGTCAGGCGGTGCCGGAGCACCTCCGGCACGAGGTCGATCACGTCCTCGGGCAACACGTAGTCGCGGCCACGCATGAAAGCAAGCGCTCGCCCGCCTTCGATCAGCCCGATCGTCGCGCGCGGGCTGGCGCCGAAAGTGATGTAGCGGCCGATGTCCGGCAGGCCGTACTTGTCCGGCCAGCGCGTGGCGGCCACCAGCTTCACCGCGTACGAGACGATGCCGGGATCGACATACACCGTGCGACAGCGCGCCTGCAACGCACGCAGCTGCCCGGTCGAGGCGACCGCCGCCACCGCCACGGCCGGCCCGGTCACCCGCTCGGCGATCACGAACTCCTCTTCCTCGGACGGGTAATCGACCAGAACCTTCATCATGAAGCGATCGACCTGCGCTTCCGGCAGCGGATAGGTACCCTCGGTTTCGATCGGGTTCTGGGTCGCCATCACCAGGAACGGCTGCGGCACCGGGTGCGACTCGCCGGCGATCGTCACCTGCCGCTCCTGCATCACCTCCAGCAGCGCGCTCTGCACCTTGGCCGGCGCCCGGTTGATCTCGTCGGCCAGCAGCAGGTTGCAGAATACCGGCCCGAGCACGGTGCTGAACTCGCCCGACTTCTGGTTGTACATCCGGGTGCCGATCAGGTCGGCCGGCAGCAGGTCGGGCGTGAACTGGATGCGCTTGAACGACCCGCGCACCGTCTTCGCCAGCGTGTTCACGGTCAGCGTCTTGGCCAGCCCCGGCACACCCTCGACCAGCAGATGGCCCTGCGCGAGGATCGCGACCAGCACCCGCTCGAGGAAGTGGTCCTGCCCGACGACCACCCGTTTCACCTCGAACAGCACGCGCTCCATCAGCGCCGCGGTGTCCTCCCCGCGTCCGAAATCGCTGCCCGAGCCTTCCGTCGTCGCGTCATCCATGCCGTCCACCTTCCCCGTCTGGCTGGTGCATCCTCAGAATGGCGGGATGCCGACCGCCCCGCCCGCCGCCTCGATCGTCGTCGCAAAGCCGATGCCGATGAACGTCCCGGCGCCGTTCGGGCTCAGGATCGCGGTCACGATCCCGACCACTTCGCCCTCCATCGTGACCAGCGGCCCGCCCGAGTTGCCCGGGTTGGCTGCCGCGTCGAACTGAATCAGCCGCGTAAGTACGCGCTTACCTTTGGGCGACAGGAACTGCCGGTTCAGGCCTGACACCACGCCCGCCGAGACCGACGGACCGATGCCGAACGGAAAGCCGACCGCCACCACCTCGTCGCCCGGCCGCAGGTTCGCGCTCGACCCGAGCGTCGCCGCCGGCAGGTCGTCCGGGATCTGCTTCGCCTTCAGCACCGCGAGGTCATTCTCCGGCCAGGCCCTCACCAGCACGGCCTCAGACTCTGACCCGTCGTGGAACATCACCGTGATCCGCTTCGACCCGGCGACCACATGCAGGTTGGTCAGGATCACGCCGTCGTCGACGATCACCACGCCGGACCCGGTGCTGCGCCCCTCGCCCGACGGCACCCCACCGCCTGGCTCGCCCGCCTCGCCCTTGCCCGGCCCGCCCGCCGCCGGCACCGCCTCGTCCGGATAGCCGGTCACCCGCACGATCGACTGTCGCACCGTCTCGGCCGCCTTCGCCGCGCGTGACGGGATCGGTTTCGTGTCGAGCGTGTGCAGCACCGCCCGGTCGATATCGTCCTGCGTCAGCGCCCGCGCCGGCGCCTGAAACCCATCGCGGGCGATCATCACGGCCAGCGCGATCAGCACCCCGGCCAGCACCAGGCCGGTCCGCTCGTATCGGGCGAACCCGCGCGCGATCCGCCCGCGCAGGCCTCCCATCCTGCCCACCCCGCCGGGCCGGCCCGCCGGTGCCGGCGCGGCTGCAGAGGCCGGTTCGCCACCCGCCGCCTGCACCCCCCCCTTCCCGGCGATCCCACGGGAACGGTCAGCGCTGCTGTAGAGGCCGGTACGTCGCATCGGCGCGTCCAGTGAGTCCTGCGAGAAAAGACGGTATCACGTCGCCCGGCCGCCGGACCATACTGCCCGGGCATCCGCCAACTTCCGGCGTGGCGGCCTGCAGTGCTATAAGCGAGGGGCGTACCAGTT
>CANGXU010000089.1 GCA_947457885.1 Betaproteobacteria bacterium | reverse complement strand
TGACGCCCGCCCGCTTCGGCCCGAAGCTGACCTACGATCCGATCGCGGACTTCTCGTTCCCCGCGCGTTTCGGCGGAGTGCCGAACGTGCTGATGGCGCATCCGTCGGTACCGATGAGGAACCTGCGCGAGTTCATCGCCTATGCGAGGAAGCATCCCGGCAAGCTCAGCTTCGGGTCGTCCGGCGTCGGTGCATCTCCGCACATGTCGATCGAACTGATGAAGTCGATCACCGGCATCGATATCGTGCACGTGCCGTACAAGGGCGCCTCGGCCGCGCTCGCCGACGTGCTGTCTGGCAATCTCGAAGCCTCCGTCGGCAACTTCGCCGGGGCACCCCTGAACGCGATCCGAAGCGGCCGCCTGCGCGCGCTGGGCATCACCTCCGGCCAGCGCAGCACCCAGATGCCCGAGATACCCACCTTCCGCGACCAGGGCATCGAGGGCTTCGACGTGACCGGCTGGTACGGCCTGTGCACCCAGGCGAAGGTACCTTCCGAGATCATCACGCGCATCAACACCGACGTGAACCGGATGCTCGGTACCGGCCAGGCGCTGCGCAAGCGGCTGGAAGAGCAGGGCATCGATATCGCACCGGCCACGCCAGCGGAGTTCGCGGCGATGGTGAGGCAGGAGATCGCGAAGTGGACGAAGGTGGTACGCGAGACGAAGCTCGAAGGCGACTGACCCGCGCGGCCGTTCAGTTTCCCCGCTGCACCAGCGCCGAGACCTTGCGCCAGCGCTCGATCTCCCGGCGCAGCATCGCCGCGAACTCCGCTGGCGTGGTCGGGGCGGGCTCCAGGCCCTGCAGGGCCAGGGCCTCGCGCGTGTCCGGCAACGCGAGTACCTTCAGCGTTCCGGCGTTGAGCCGGTCGAGCACCGCCGCCGGGGTCGCCGCGGGCGCGAACAGTCCGAACCAGAGGTTGAGTTCATAGCCGGGGAATCCAGACTCGGCGACGGTCGGCAGGTCGGGCACGAAGGACGCCCGCTTCGCAGAAGTCGAGGCCAGCGCGCGCAGCTTGCCCGCACGCAGGTGCGGCAGCACCGGCGCCGGCGTGCCGAACAGCAGGTCGATGCGGCCGGCGACCAGGTCGAGCACTGACAGCGCCGAGCTCTTGTACGGTACGTGGTTCATCTTCACGCCGGCCATCGAGGAGAACAGCTCGGTACCCAGGTGGGCGAGGCTCGCGTTGCCGGCCGACGCATAGCTGACCTGGCCCGGCCGCGCCTTTGCATGCGCGACCAGCTCCTTCATCGAGGTGACGGGCACCGACGGATGCACCAGCACGACGTAGGGAGAGCTGCCGAGCAGGGTCACCGGAGCGAAGTCCTTGATCGGGTCGTAGCTCAGTTTCTCGTTGAGGCTCACTGCCACCGCATGCGTGCTGGTGGTACCGACCAGCGTCGTGTAGCCGTCCGGGGCCGCGCGCGCGACGATGTCCGCGCCGATGTTGCCGCTGGCACCGGAGCGGTTGTCGATGATCATCTGCTGGCCGAAGAATTCGGATAACCGGACGGTGATCACGCGCGTTGCCGCATCGGCCGCGCTGCCGGGCGGGAACGGCACCACCACCCGCAGCGGCTTTACCGGCCAGGCTGGCGCTGGCTGGGCGATGGCCATGGCGGGCAGCGCGAGTGCGGCGAGCACGGCCGTTCCGCAGAGATGGTCGAGCGCATTCATCGTGAAAGAACCTTTCCGAGGCCGCCGAGCAGATCCATGAAGTCGCCCAGGGCGTTGAAGCGGGGCTGCGCCGCGGTATGCGGGGTCACCAGCACGTTGCGAAAGCCTAGCAGCTCCTCGTCGTCGCGCGCCGGTTCCTCGTAGGGCGTGTCAAGCCCCAGGCCGCCGAGGTGGCCGGAGCGCAGTGCCGAGAGCAGGGCGTCGCGATCGACGAGCTCCGAGCGCGAAGTGTTGATCAGTACTGCGCCCTTCTTCATCGCGCCGATGCGCGCTGCGTCCATGAAGCCACGCGTGCTGTCGCCGAGCGGCAACTGGAGGCTCAGCCAGTCGCTTTCGGCGAGCAGGCGGTCGAGCCCTGCGTACTCGATCGGCAGCGCGGATGCCTCCGCTTCGGGCAGCGCGGTACGCTGGTGGTAGAGCACGCGCATGCCGAAGGCCGCCGCACGCGGTGCGAGTTCGCGCCCGATCTCGCCCATGCCCAGGATACCGAGCGTATCTCCGTGCAGGATGCGCAGCCCGCCGACGCCCGCCCAGTTCGAGTTGGCGGTGTGACGCCGGTCGTAGGTACGCGGCTCGAACCCGGCCTCGCGCAGCTGGCGCAGGCTGATGCGACCCATCACCTCGGGCAGCCGCTTCGCCAGCGCAAGCATCAGCAGCATCGTGTGTTCGGCGCAGGCGATGTTGGCACGCCGGCGCAGCCCCAGCACGGGGATGCCGCGCGCAGAACAGGCAGCGGTATCGATGTTGCGCAGGACCTTGCCGTACTTCTGCACCGCCTGCAGGTTCGGCGCGAGCGCGAGTTCCCGGGTGCCGATCGGGAACGACTCGACCACCAGCACCGTGGCCTCCGGCAGCGCGGCGTGCAGTGCGTCGTCCGACCCGGCGAGCAGCACTCGTGACGGGTAGAGCGGACCGGCGGCGGCCCGTGCCTGCGCGAGCCAGCCGTCGAAGTCGGCAAGATCGAGCGACAGGAAATGGCGGAATGCCTGCACGCGTTCAGGATCGCAGCCGGGGTCGAGGATGACCTGCAGCAGCCTCGGGAACGGATCGTCCTCGACCACGACGACATGGCCGCCAGGGGGATATGCCTCGAGCGAGTCGTTGCTCATCGTCAGTTTCCTTCGGCGCTGGCCGGTGCGTTTTCGGGATACCACTGCCCGCGCCGCATCCGGGTGATCTTCACCGACTTGAACAGCCCGGCCTTGCGGAACGGCTCGTTCATCGAGAACGCCTCGGCGTCGGCGAGCGAGGGCACGTTCAGGATCAGCACGCTGCCCAGCCGGGTTGCGCCGTCCTCGCCCAGCGTGGCGCCGCCCAGTACCAGCTTGTCCTTGTGCTGCTCGAGGTAGGCGAAGTGCTGTTCCTTCACGCGGGCGCGGATCGCCAGGCTGTCGGGGCCGTCTTCCTGGTAGATGATGTAGAGCATGGTCGGTGTCCTGGAGCAGAGTGGCTCAGCGCGTGGCGGCCTGAGCGCCTTCGATGTCGATGCGCAATGCGCGCGCGACACGGGTGTGCATGTTGTAGGCGCTGATCAGCACCGTCAGTTCGACCAGCTGGCGATCGTCGAAGTGGCGCCGCATCGCCTCGCAGGCGGCGTCGTCCGGCTCGATGTCGCGCGTGATGCCGTCTGCCCATGCGAGCACCGCGCGCTGGGCCTCGGAGAAGCGGTCGCTGCCGGGCCAGTCGGCGATCGCGGCCACCTGCGCTTCGGTGAGCCCGGCCTTCAGCGCGTGGGTCGGCCCGTGCACCTTGAACTGATAGTCGGCGCCGTTGAGCACCGACACGCGCAGGATCGCCAGTTCGTTGAAAAGGGCGGGGACCGTCGTGCGGTAGCGCACCGCGCTGTTGAAGTCGAGCCAGGCCCCGGCAAGTGGCGGGCTGTTCAGCAGCACCTTGTACAGGTTGATCAGCCGGCCGCCACGCTCGGCCTTGAGGTGGTCTATGAGCGGTGCCAGCGTGGCATCGTCTTCGCGGATCAGCGGTACGCGAGCCATGCGTCTCCTTTCGGGCTTCAGTCGGCACGGATGCGTGCGGTGCGCACGACCTCTGCCCAGCGGGCGATCTCGGCCCTCAGGAAGGCCGCGAACTGTTCGGGCGTATTGCCCACCGGTTCTGCGCCGAGCGCGGTCAGGCGGTCGCGCATCTCGGCGCTGCGCACATGACGACCGACTTCGGCACCCAGGCGCGACACGATCTCCGCCGGCGTGCCCGCGGGCGCGAGCAGGCCGAACCACACGTTCACCGCATAGTTGGCGATACCAGCCTCGGCCATTGTCGGTACATCGGGCACCAGCGGAGAGCGGGCCGGGCCGGTGACCGCCAGCGCGCGCAGCTTGCCGGCCTTGACCAGCGGCAGCGTGATCAGCGTGTCGGTGAAACCGAGCATCACCTCGCCGCCCAGCAGCGCGCTGACCCCGGGCGCGCTGCCCTTGTACGGGATGTGCAGCATCTTTACGCCCGCCAGGCTCGCGAACAGTTCACCGGCGAGGTGCTGTGCGCCGCCGCTGCCGCCCGAGGCGTAGGTGAGTTGCCCCGGACGCGCGCGTGCCAGCCCGATGAGTTCCTTCACGGTCTTCACCGGCAGCGACGGGTGGACCACCAGCATGTTGTTCACGGTTGCCACCAGCGAGATCGGGGCGAAGTCGCGCAGGGGATCGAAGCCGACCTTCGGGTCGAGGCTGGGGGCGACCGCGAACGAGATCGCGACCATGTTCAGGGTGTAGCCGTCCGGTGCCGAGCGGGCGGCCGCGACCGTGCCTACATTGCCGGCGGCACCAGGACGGTTGTCGATCACCACGGTCTGGCCGAGGGCCTCGCCGATCGCCTGCGCGACCGATCGCCCGAGGATGTCGGTCGGACCGCCCGGCACGTAGGGCACGATCATCCGGATCGGCTTGGCCGGGTAGCCACCGGGCAGCGGGCCGCGCGGCTGGGCCGACGTGGCCGTTGCATGCAGGAAGCCCGCCACGGCGCACAGCAGGGCGAGCGGCAGGGCTGCGGGTAGCGGTGCCACGGCGTGCTTCATCGGACTTCCTCCGGACGGGAATGCGTGCGATCGCGGGGATCGTCTTGTGGATGTCCCGGCGGCGGGTGCGCGGGGTCGCCAGTATAGCGGCTGTAGCCACATGCTCCGGCGCCGGAGCAGGACGGCGCTGCGTCAGGCCCGCGGCTTGCCGTAACCGCCACCACCAGGCGTCTCGATGACGAAAACGTCGCCCGGCTGCATCGGCGTCGAGTCGCAGCCGTCGAGTTCCTCGATGCGCCCGTCGGCGCGCTGCACGCTGTTGCGCCCGACCTGACCCGGCTCGCCGTCGGCCATGCCGTAGGGCGGGACGCGGCGGCGCCCGGACAGGATCGCCGCGGTCATCGGCTGCAGGAAGCGCATCCTGCGCACGGCGCCGTCGCCGCCGTGCCAGCGGCCGCGGCCACCGCTGCCGCGGCGGATTTCGAAGCTGTCGAGGCGCACCGGGAAGCGCCATTCGAGCACCTCGGGATCGGTCAGCCGCGAGTTGGTCATGTGTGTCTGCACCACGTCCGTACCGTCGAAACCCCGCTCGATGCCGTCGCTGCCGAAGCCGGCGGAGCCGGCGCCGGAACCACCGGCCACCGTCTCGTAATACTGGTAGTCGGCGTTGCCGAAGGTGAAGTTGTTCATCGTGCCCTGCGAGGCCCCGATCACGCCAAGCGCGCCGTACAGCGCGTCGGTCAGGCACTGCGAGGTCTCGACGTTGCCCGCGACCACTGCGGCCGGATAGCGCGGGCGCAGCATCGAGCCCTCCGGCACCAGCAGGTCGATCGGCTTGAGGCATCCGGCGTTCAGCGGGATGTCGTCGTCGACCAGCGTGCGGAACACGTACAGGACCGCAGCCACGCAGACCGCCGATGGCGCGTTGAAATTGTTGGCCAGTTGCGCCGACGTGCCGGTGAAGTCGATCTTCGCGCGGCGCGCGGCGCGGTCGATGGTGATCGCCACGCGGATCTGCGCGCCATGGTCCATCTCGCAGCAGAAGCGGCCATCGGACAGCCGGTCGATCACGCGCCGCACCGCTTCCTCGGCGTTGTCCTGTACATGCCCCATGTAGGCATGCACGACGTCCAGGCCGAACTGCTTCACCATCCGGTCGAGTTCGAGCACGCCCTTCTGGTTGGCGGCGATCATCGCGCGCAGGTCGCCGAGGTTCTGTTCGATGTTGCGCGACGGATACTCGCCCGAGGCGAGCAGCGCGCGCGTCTCGTCCTCGCGCAGATGACCCTGCTCGACCAGCAGGAAGTTGTCGATGAGTACCCCTTCCTCCTCGACGCGCGTGCTGTCGGGCGGCATCGACCCAGGCGTGATGCCCCCTATGTCTGCATGGTGGCCGCGTGAGCCGACGTAGAACAGGATGCGCGGCGGGGCCGCCTCGCCGGTGGCCGGCGCGGTGTCGAACACCGGTGTGATCACCGTGATGTCCGGCAGGTGGGTGCCGCCATGGTACGGGTCGTTCAGCATGAACACGTCGCCCGGACGCATGTGGCCGGCGTTGCGCTCGATCACGGCCTTCACGCTCTCGCCCATCGAGCCCAGGTGCACGGGCATGTGCGGCGCGTTGGCGATCAGCTGGCCGTGCTGGTCGAACAGCGCGCAGGAAAAATCGAGGCGCTCCTTGATGTTCACCGAGCAGGCGGTGTTGGCCAGTGTCAGCCCCATCTGCTCGGCGATCGCCATGAACAGGTTGTTGAAGATCTCCAGCATGATCGGGTCGGCGCTGGTGCCGATCGCGGTGCGGGCGGCCCGTTCGACGACGCGCTCGAGCAGCAGGTCGCCACCGGCACGGGTACGTGCCGACCAGCCTTGTTCGACCACCGTGGTGCCGTTGGCCTCGGCGATGATGGCCGGGCCGTCGATACGTGCGCCCTCGGTGAGCGCGTCACGCACGACGACCGGCGTGTCGTGCCAGCGTCCATCGCTGTACATCGGCACCACCGCGACCGGCGCAGGCTTACCCGCGCCCGCCTGGCGCGGCGCGCCTGCCACGGCGCCAGGGTCGCTTGCCGACGCGCCGGTCGTACCAGTCGCGCCGATGGCCTCGACGGTGATCGACTCGACCACCAGTTCACGCCCTGGCATCAGGAAGCTGTAGCGGCTGCGGTAGGCCTCATCGAACCGCTGACGCAGTTCCACCTCGCTGCCGGCCGGCACCGGCAGCGAGGTGTCGGTACCGGCATAGCGCAGGTGCACGCTGCGGCGCGCATCGATGGCGGCCTCGGCTATGCCCTGGCTGGCCACTTCGTCGCGGGCGTCGGCAGCCAGCCGTGCAAAGCGATGCTCGAGCGCCGGCATCAGCGCCTCGGTCAGCACGGCTTCCACGGTCGCCTCGCGCATCGCGGTGATATCGGCCAGGCCCATGCCGTAGGCCGACAGCACGCCTGCGTACGGGTGGATCAGGATGCGGCGCATGCCCAGCGCATCGGCCACCAGGCACGCATGCTGGCCACCGGCCCCACCGAAGCTCGCCAGCGTGTATCCGGTGACGTCGTGGCCGCGCTGCACCGAGATCTTCTTGATCGCGTTGGCCATGTTTTCGACCGCGATCCGTACATAGCCCTCCGCCACGGCCTCGGGCGAACGATCGACGCCGCTGGCCCGGGACACCTCGGCGGCGAGCGCGGCGAAGCGGGTGCGTACGGCCTCGGTATCGAGCGGGCTGTCCCCCTTGGCACCGAACACAGCGGGGAAGAACGCCGGCTGCACCTTTCCGAGCAGCACGTTGCAGTCGGTGATCGTCGCCGGCCCGCCGCGGCGGTAACAGGCCGGACCGGGGTTCGCGCCGGCCGAGTCCGGCCCGACGCGCAGCCGTGCGCCGTCGAAGTGCAGGATGGAGCCGCCCCCGGCGGCCACCGTATGTATGCTCATCATCGGCGCGCGCATGCGTACACCGGCTACCAGCGTATCGAATGCACGTTCGAACTCGCCCGCGTAATGCGACACGTCGGTGGAGGTGCCGCCCATGTCGAAGCCGATGATGCGGTCGAAGCCGGCGGCGGCCGCGGTGCGTACCGCGCCGACGATGCCGCCGGCCGGCCCGGACAGGATGCTGTCCTTGCCCTGGAACAGCGAGGCATCGGTCAGCCCGCCACTCGACTGCATGAACATCAGGCGCGTGGCTTGCCTGGCTGGCGCGGTACCGCTGGGGGCACTGCCCAGTTCGGACGCCACGCGATCGACATACCGGCGCAGGATCGGCGACAGATATGCGTCGACCACGGTGGTGTCGCCGCGGCCGACCAGCTTCATCAGCGGGCTGACCTCGTGCGACACCGAGACCTGCGTGAAGCCGGCAGCACGTGCGAGCCTTGCCAGCTCGCGCTCATGCACGGGTTCGCACCAGGCGTGCATCAGCACGATCGCACAGGCACGGTAGCCCTGTTCGAAGGCCTCATGCAGCGCCGCGCGTGCCGACTCGATATCGAGCGGCAGCACGACGTTACCGCGCGCATCCAGCCGTTCGTCGATCTCGCGCACGGCCGTGTACAGCAGTTCCGGCAGCACGATATGGCGGTCGAACAGCCGCGGCCGGTTCTGATAGCCGATGCGCAGCGCATCCCGGAAGCCGCGCGTGATGAAGAGGCAGGTCGGCTCGCCCTTGCGCTCGAGCAGCGCATTGGTGGCCACGGTGGTGCCCATCTTCACCGCCTCGATCGCCCCGGCCGGCAGCGGCTCGCCGGGTGCCGTGCCGAGCAGTGCGCGGATGCCGGCGATCGCTGCATCCGGGTAGCGTTCGGGATCCTCGGAGAGCAGCTTGTGCGTGACCAGCCGACCGTCGGGACAGCGCGCCACGATGTCGGTGAATGTGCCGCCGCGGTCGATCCAGAACTGCCACCCTGCGTCCATGTCGGCGACCTTCAAGTTCTATGACCTGTGCGCGTCAATCGGTACGTCAGCGGGCGCAGGCGCTGGCCAGCACCTGTCCCCAGCGCGCATCCGGTTCGACCTGCACCCGATCCCCGGCGGCGCGCAGCGCGCAGCCTGTCGTCGAAAGAATGTTGAGCAGCACCGGTCGGCCGTGCTTTGCCTCCAGCAGCGGCACGGCATGGATCGCGAACCACAGGCCGCCCGGCATCAGCAGGGCCTGGGCGCGTGGCGCCGCCTCGAGCGCCTCGCTGCCGAGCGCGAGCGCAAGTTCATGGTCGGCCATCGGGTTCGCCGCCTTGTTCTGAGCGAGATTCCGGCTGCGCGAGCGGCACGCAAGCACCTCGATGCCGGCTTCGGCGAGGTAGGCCGTGAGCGCATCGTTCACCGCGTCGGGCCAGCGGCTGGCCAGCGCGATGCGCTCCGCGCCCAACCGCTGCAGCGTCGCGATGTGGGCCTCGAGGTCGGTGTCGCAGGCGATGCCGCTGCGATCGCCGGCTTCGGCGAGCAGGGCGCGCATGCGGGTGCGCCCGAGCACCGAGGCGACCGGCACGCCGCTCAGCGCGATCCGGTCGACCGGTTTTTTCGCGAGGAGATCGACGCAGCCACGGAACGCATGCAACTGCGACTCGACTGCCGCCAGCGAGTATTCGGCGAGATCCATGCCGGTGGTCACCAGCATCATGCCCTCGGGGGCTACCCGGTAGAACTGGTAGCCGTCGAGGTCGGTCTGGCGATGGGGAATGATGTAGCCGAGCTGGTACCAGGGTACGATCATGGATCAGTCCTCGCCCATCGGCTGTGCCGCCGCGCAGCCGCGTTCGCTGCACAGATAAAGCCGGGTGTCGCTGAACAGCCAGTGCTGCATCGTGCGCAGCGAGACCCGCTCACCCTGCGTGAATTCGGTGTCGGCCGTCACCGCATACATCTGGCCGTTCAGCAGCACATGCTGGAATGCGGCGGTGAAGGCCTTCGCCTCGAGGAGCTCCACGCGCTGAACCTCGGCCTGGCGGTCGGACACCGTGCGGCTGAAATCGTCATCGCCGCCGATCGCGGCCATGGCGACCAGGCCGCAGCTGCAGGCGAGGAACATCGCCCAGCAGAAGTTCATCCAGCGCGAACGCGGATACCAGACCGCAGCCAGCGGAAAGGCGAAGAAACCCAGCCCGAAGGCGAGTGTCATCAATTGCATGTGGCGTACGCGGGGCCGTCAACCCGGCGGCGGGTGGCGGTCGTGCCAGTGGCGGGCGATGTCGGCCCGGCGGCAGACCCAGACACGGTCATGGGCATCGATGTGATCCAGGAAGCGTTGCAGGGCACGGAACCGTCCGGGGCGGCCGACCAGCCGGCAGTGCAGGCCGATCGACAGCATGCGCGGACGATCCTCGCCCTCGGCATAGAGCACGTCGAACGAGTCGCGCAGGTAGTTGAAGAACTGGTCGCCGGCATTGAAACCCTGCGCCGATGCGAACCGCATGTCGTTCGCATCGAGGGTGTAGGGCACCACCAGGTGCTGGCGGCCGGCCACCGGCTGCCAGTAGGGCAACTCGTCGGCGTACGAGTCCGCGTCGTAGAGGAAGCCGCCGTGCTCCACGACCAGGCGGCGGGTGTTCGGGCTGTCGCGGCCGGTGTACCAGCCAACCGGGGCGCTGCCGGTCATCTGCCGGATCACCTCGACCGCATGCTTCATGTGCGCGCGCTCGGTGGCCTCGTCGACGTTCTGGTAGCTGATCCAGCGCCAGCCGTGGCAGGCGATCTCGTGCCCTGCCTCGACCATCGCGGCGACGAGTTCAGGATGGCGCTCGAGCGCCATCGACACGCCGAACACGGTCAGCGGCATCCGGCGCCGCTCGAATTCCCGCAGCAGGCGCCAGGCACCGACCCGCGAGCCGTACTCGTAGATCGACTCCATGCTCAGGTGCCGCATCTCGAACGCCTGCGCGTTGATGATCTCGGACAGGAAGGTCTCGGACGCACGGTCGCCGTGCAGCACGCAATTCTCGGCACCCTCTTCGTAGTTCAGCACGAACTGCACGGCGATGCGCGCACCGCCGGGCCAGTCGGCGTGCGGGGGCATGCGGCCGTAGCCGACGAGGTCGCGCGGATAGGAGTCGGGGTCGTGGGGCAGCATCGGGCGTGCGGTGGCAGGGGTCGGGGGATTGGGACAGTGAAGGGGAGATAAGGACTTCGCTCAGCGGCGCGGCGCGAAGCGTTCGATGAAGGCCTGCAGCACGCGCGCCCCGGTGGCGGCATCCTCGGCGGTTATCGATTCCGCCGGATGATGGCTGATTCCGTCGCGGCAGCGCAGGAACAGCATCGCCACGTCGGTCAGCGCGACCATCGCCATCGCATCATGGCCGGCGCCGCTCGGCAGGGCGACCACCCGATGGCCATCGGCGGCGATCGCCGCCGACAGCTGCGCCTGCAGCCACGGGGCGCAGCCACAGCTCGCAAGTTCATGGGTCTGCTCGATGCTGATGGCCACCCGGCGGCGGGTGGCGATCGCCCTGCATTCGGCGAGGATCGCGGCAGCGACGCTGGCGCGGTCTGCATCGCGCGGCGAGCGTACATCGAGCGAGAACACGGCGCGGCCCGGGATCACGTTGGTTGCACCGGGCGAGGGCGCCAGTTGCCCCACCGTCGCCACCGCATCGGGCACGCCGGTGGCGATGCGCTCGGCTGCCAGCACGCACTCGGCCGCCGCCGCCAGGGCATCCTGGCGCAGGCGCATCGGTACCGTGCCCGAGTGTCCGGCCATGCCGTCGATCTGGATGCGGAAGCGCTGCTGCCCGTTGATCGCGGTCACCACGCCGACCGGCAGCCCCTCGGCTTCGAGGACCGGCCCCTGTTCGATGTGGTATTCGACATACGCCAGTACGTCTTCGCGGCGGCGCGCCGCCGAACCGATCGCCATCGGGTCGAGCCCGTAGGCGGCCAGCGCAGCGCGCAACGACACGCCTGCGGCATCCTGCAGGTCGAGCAGTGTGGGGTCGAAAGTGCCGGCGATCGCGCGGCTGCCCAGCATCGTGGCCTGGAAGCGCACGCCTTCCTCGTCACCGAAGCCGACGATCTCGATCGCGAAAGGCAGCGACCGGCCGCCGAGTGTCTCGACGCATTCGATCGCGGTGAGTACGCCCAGCATGCCATCGTAGCGGCCGGCATTGCGCACGCTGTCCAGGTGCGAGCCGAGCATCAGGCAGGGCAGCCCGGGCCGGTCGCCCTCGCGCCGGCCCACCAGGTTGCCGGCGGCGTCGACGTGCACGGCGAGCCCTGCCTCGCGCATCCAGCCGCCCACCAGGCGGTTCGCCTCCGCGTGCTGCGCGCTCAGGTAGATGCGCGTCAGCCCGTCGGCCTGCTCGCTGATCCGGGCCAGTGCTTCGATCCGCTCGAGGATGCGCACGGCGTCTGGGGGCGGCGGGGTCTGCCGGTGGGGCGCGGGGGCTGGATTCATGCGGGTTTATGTACCATGAAGCCGGATGCCGCGCCACGCGGTAGCATCGGTCGATCGTCCGCCCTGCCGTCCCCCTGCCGCCGTTCGTCCCGATGCCTGTCGAGCCCGTTGTCCGCCTGCCCGGTTTCCCTGCACCCCTCGATCGGGGTGCGTTCATCGATCGGTTCGGCCCGGTGTTCGAACACTCGCCGTGGGTCGCCGAGGGCGCATGGGAACGCCGCCCGTTCGCCGACCTGCACGCGGTGCACCGGGCGATGGTCGAGGTAGTGCGCGAGAGTCGCCGGGAGCAGCAGCTGCTGCTCCTGCGCGCCCATCCGGAGCTGTGGGGGAAGGAGGCGCGCGAGCGGCGGATGACCGCGGACTCGGTCGCCGAGCAGGCCGGTGCCGGCCTGTTTTCGCTGACGCCGGCGCAGGCTGTCCGCATCGAACGGATGAATGCAGAGCATCAGCAGAAGTTCGGCTTTCCGTTCATCATCGCCGCCTTGAAGAACACCCGCGAACAGATCCTGTCCGAGTTCGAGCGGCGCCTGTGCCTCGATGCAGGCGCGGCGTTCGAAGCAGCGCTGCAGCAGGTCGAGTTGATCACCGGGTTGCGCATCGAGCGCATGATCCTGGTGCAGGAGAAACGTCCATGATCGGAAAACTGTCCACCCATGTGCTCGACACCGCGCGCGGCTGTCCCGCGCCCGGCGTGCGCATCGACCTCGCCCGCATCGACGGCAGCCAGCGGGTCGAACTCAAGACGGTGTTCACCAACGCCGACGGACGCACCGACCTGCCGCTGCTCGACACCCATGAGCTGGATGTCGGCCGCTATGAGCTGACCTTCCATGTCGGCGACTATTTCCGTGCCGCCGGGGTCACGCTCGCATCGCCTGCATTCCTCGACACGGTACCGGTGCGCTTTGCGGTATCGGACGCACAGGCGGGCTACCACGTGCCCCTGCTGGTGTCGCCCTGGAGCTATTCCACCTACCGCGGGAGTTGACGGCGATGCCGACGAACAGCGCGCCGCGTGCCGCCCTCGACCTGCAGGTAGTCGACCATCCACTGGCCGGGCACAAGCTGACCTGCCTGCGCGACCGGGATACACCGATCGCCCTGTTCCGGTCGACCGTACGCGAACTCGGGCGCCTGCTCGCGTACGCCGCGACCACGGACCTGCCGCTGGCCTCGCGTGCGATCCAGACGCCGCTGGCGCCGATGCAGGCGCCCTGGGTCGACGAGTCGCGGGTGATGGTGGTGCCGGTGCTGCGCGCGGGGCTGCCGCTCGCCGAAGCCTTTTGCGAACTGATGCCGTCCGCCGCGGTCGGACATGTCGGGGTCTACCGCGATGCACAAGCTCGGCCGGTGGAATATCTGGTGAAACTGCCGGCGCCGTCGCCGTCGTCCGCCACCCGCTGCTTCGTGGTCGATCCGATGCTGGCCACCGGCAACTCGGCCGCGCATGCGATCGACGTGCTGGTCGCGCACGGTTTTCCGATCGGCGACATCCGGATGGTGGCCATCCTCGCCGCGCCCGAGGGCCTCGACCGGCTCGGGCTCCGCTTCCCCGGGCTGCGCGTGCACGTCGCTGCGATCGACCAGCGGCTCGACGAGAACGCGTACATCGTGCCGGGCCTGGGCGACGCTGGCGACCGCATGTTCGGCACCCGGCACTGAGGGCGGGCCGATGGAACTGCTGCATGCGTTCGCCCTCGCGCTCCTGCTCGGCATGCAGCATGGCCTCGATCCCGACCATCTGGCCGCGATCGACGGCCTGACGCGTTTCAATGCCCGGATCGATGCTGCGCGCGCTCGCTGGTGCGGACTCTGGTTCTCGCTCGGACACGGCACGCTGGTCACGCTGGCCACGCTGCTGGTGGCGACGCTCGCGTCCGGGGTGCAACTGCCCGAGTGGGTCGATACCGCCAGCGGCTGGGTGACCGTGGCACTGCTCGTGATCATCGGCTCGATCAATGTCTGGAGCCTCTACACCGGCCAGGCGGACCTGCACGGCCCGAGCGGCCTGCGCGGGCGCTGGCTGCGGGGCCTGCTCGGCGTGCGCCATCCGCTGGCGATCTTCGGCATCGGCGCCTTGTTCGCGCTGTCTTTCGAGACACTGACCCAGGCGTCGGTGTTCGCGCTCGGGGCAGGAACCGCTGGCTTGTCGGGCAGTGTCTGGTTGCCGCTGGCCATGGGGACGGTGTTCACCGCCGGCATGATGCTCACCGATGCGGTGAACGGCCTCTGGCTCTACCGCCTGGCGCGCAACACGCAGCGCCACTCGGTGCGGGCCATGCGCCGTCTCGCGCTGGCGATCGCGACGCTCAGTTTCACGATGGCGGCCTGGGCGGCCGCCCGCATGTTGTCGCCCGGCGTGGATGCCTGGTTCGACGGCACCGAACTGCTGGTGGGTCTGGCGGTGCTCGCCGGCGTGGCCGGCTGCTACCTGCTCGCGATGCGCGGCACGGGCCGCTCGGCCGCCGCACCGCTCGAATGAATATCCCCGCCTCGATGAAGGAGCCATTATGAAGGCCGTGCCCCAGGATGCATCCACGCTCGCGGCCAATGCCGCGGCCTGCGGCGTCGAGATAGACCCGTTGCGGCTGCCGATGGTCACCGATGGCGTGGCCGCGGTCGGCGCGGCGCTCGTGCAGTCGCCGATCGCCGTTGCCTTCGAGACCGAGCCGTCCGCCTTCGTCGCGATGCTCGATCGCCATGCCTGGCCAGCGGACGGGATGCGCTGATGGCTGCCGACCTGCCCGCCACGCTGGTCGATGCGCTCGCTGCGCTCGATGCCGGTACGTTCAGTTCGGTGGAACTGACCGCCGCCTGCATCGAACGCGCCCAGGCAGCACAGCCGCGC